>JAIERI010000239.1 GCA_019747015.1 Xanthobacteraceae bacterium | reverse complement strand
GCGCGCCATTCCTCATCGACATAGACATGGCAGGTCGCGCAGGCGCAGGCGCCGCCGCATTCGGCCTCGATGCCGGGAATGGCGTTGCGGATTGCCGCCTCCATGACGGTCGCGCCGGCCTCGACGTCGACTGTGCGGGTGGTGCCTGCGTGATCGGTGAAATTGATCTTGACCATGACTGTTCGTACTGCCGGACAATGAATGTGTGGCAGTCCTATAACGGCTTGGTCCGTTTCACGCCAGCGTCAGAGGACAAAAAGGAGAGCTAGAATTCAGGGCTTGATATCGCCAAGAATCGCTGCAATCGCCGCATGCGCGTCGCCGACGGCACTCAGCAGAGCCTGCATCGCCTCCGCGATATCGGATTTGGTACGCAGTGCCGTTTCCAGGCCTTGCGCCGCGTTGCCGACCTCGAAAGCGCCGATGGCACGGGACGAGCCCTTAAGCGTGTGAGCCAGTGCGGCGGCATCCGCCGGCATCGTCTTGAGACGGATGAGAAGCTCGCCCGTCTGTGCCCTGAACATTTCAAGGACTTGCCGCTCCAGATCCGGTTCCCCGAGCGTCATGCGGCGCAGATGTTCAAGATCGATCACGGAGTGATCCGGGACCAGCGGCGGTGAACACATCCAGGGAACCTGTTCCAGAAGCGGCTGCATGGGCGCTTACCTGTGCGGCAGTGGCCAATCCTGTGCAGCAAACCACATCGTTCGTTAATGAAACCTTTGCCGCGACGCCCCGGTTTCGCCCATATTTCGACACATGTTCGACATCAATCGGGATTTGTTGCGGGCGCCTTCGGAAAAATCGCAACATCGGGGGCACCGATGTTAACGATGATTAAAATGTTCTTAACTCCAACCATTTCATTCGAACGGTTGAGCCAATAGGATGTTGGCGGAAATAGGGGACAAGCCGATCACCGCGGCTTCAATCGGGCTTCGGACTGACGGTCGGGGCAATATGTCAGGCGCGCACAACGTTGCGCGCAGCCCTTCCCGAATGCGTAAAACAAGGGCGTAGCAGTACAATGGCGAAAAATCCGAAGGTCAAAGACCCAACTGAAGTCGCACTCTCGGCGATCCAGGACGCACTCAATATCTCCGATACGCCTGATAGTAGCTTCACGAGTTCGCGCCGCGACACGGTGCGTCCGCCCTCCGGCTCTTTCGACGACGCGCTTCATGCGCGCGGCAGCGCGGCCAATGACGACCGCGAGGCGATCGGCGCCATGCTGCAGACCATCCAGCGCAGCCGTCCGCGCCGCAGCGTCTATGCGCTTGCGACCCTGTTCTCCGGATTGTGGATCGCCGCCGCCGGTCTTTTGACCGTTGCCTTCCTGCCTTCGCTCGAAGCGATGACCGGACCGGAAGCGGGCGGCGGGCTGGCTCTGATCGGCCTGGCCTGTGTGTTCATCGCCCCGCTCGTGCTGTTCTATTTCCTGGCCAGCGTCGCTTGGCGCACT
This sequence comes from Xanthobacteraceae bacterium, assembly GCA_019747015.1. GTDB lineage: Bacteria > Pseudomonadota > Alphaproteobacteria > Rhizobiales > Xanthobacteraceae > Afipia. The sequence continues at coordinate 15,262 of JAIERI010000239.1, read as the reverse complement.
CAGGAACTGAGCATGATAGCCCAGTCGATGGCGCAGATGGCGCTGCGTTTCTCCGAGCCGGAAAATCTCGCCAACGATTCCATGGTGACGGTCGGCCAGGCCATCCGCCGCGAAATCTCGGCGATGGGCGACGGCGTCGAGCGCGCGATCGCGCGTGCCAGCGAACTCGAAGCGTTGGTGACCAACGAAGTCTCGGCGCTGGAACGCGCCTATAGCGACAACGAGGTGCGCATTCGCGCACTTCTGCAAGACATCTCGATGCAGCGCGACAGCCTGGTCGGACAGGCCGAACAGGTCCGCAATGCGATTTCCGGCGTGCAGGTCGATCTGCGCCAGGACATCGCGCTGATCAGCGACGCCATTGCTTCGCGCGTCGACGAGGTCGCCAGCAATATCACGGCGACGCTGGAAGAGCGTAGCCAGCACATCACCAATACCTTGAGTACCGCCGGCGACAACATGATCATTGCGCTTGGCGAACGTGGCGGTGACCTGCTCGACCGCCTCGAGGAAGCCAGCAACCAGACCGCGCAGGCCGTGCTCGACGCCAGCGAGCAGCTCAACGCCAATCTCAACTTCAAGACCGGACACGTCCACGAGGAATTCGCTGAACTCGCCGACCGTGTCCACGAAATGCTGAACGACCGGATCGACCGTGTCACCAGCGAATTCGAACAGCGATCCACAGCAATCGTCGATGGCATCGCGCTGCGCACCGAAGAGGTTCACTACACGCTGAAGAATTCCGGCGATTCACTGCTCACCGAGATGGACCTGCGCGCCGGCGACCTTGTCAACAAGATCGACGATGCGGGTAATCGCCTTGCCGACCGCATCCTGATCAGCGGCGAGAAGGCCGGCGACGCTCTCGATGTGACGGTCAACACCCTCGTCGCCAAGGTCGTCAGCCAGACCGAAACCTCCCACGATGCCCTGACCAGCCAGATCGCCACCTTCGAAGGACTGATGAAGGAACAGGGCGCGGAGCTGGCGGAGAAGTTCGCGCGCGACAGCGGCACGCTGGGCGCGTTGATTACCCAGCACGTCTCCGAGTTCGACCGCACCGTGAAAACGTTTGGCGGCGAAATCGTCGAACGCATGGGTGCCCACACCCAGAACGTCACCGACAGCCTGAAAAATTATGTCGACAATTTCGATACCCGCGTCGCTGCCCATGGTGAGCAGATTCACGCCGGCCTCGATCAGCGCCTCACCTCGTTCGAGTCGGTACTCGAAACGCGCGTCACGAAACTCGATCTGTCGCTCGACACCACCATCAAGGCGGTGGACGAGACCATCGACAGCCGCATCAAAACGCTCGAAGACTCCTTCGACAAGCGCGGCGAGGCCCTGAACGAGACGATTGCTACCCGCTTCGAGGGTATCCAGAAGGGTCTGGAAAATCACGCCACGCTGGTTGCGACCGATATCGAGGAGCGTGTCGGCCGGTTCGAGAACCTGCTCGACATTCGTGTCGATGCGGCGGCGAGCCGTGTCGAGGCGAGCGGCGAGAAGGCAAGCGAAGTTCTGGTGACGCGCACCGAGGAATTGACGCAGGGCATCAAGTCCCGTGTCGATGACGCCGAACGCTCCCTCATCGGCCTGATGAACGAGACGTCCGAGACCATTCAGACCGGCGCGCGCGCCGCCCAGCAGTCGCTGCTGTCCCTGTCCGGCGAAGTCGGCGCCCAGCTCAAGACTGCTGCCACTGAAGTCGAACGAGCGCTTCAGACCAGCGCCCGCGAAGCGGAAAGCACTTTGTTCGTCGCCTCCAACAATGCGACCGCGCAGATCAAGTCCTCCGCCGAAAGCCTTGGGGCCGCGCTGACCGACAAGGTCGAACTTATCACGAGCGGCGTACAGCAGCAGACCGATCGTCTGTCGCAGATCATCGACGACAAGCGTGCCCCGCTGATCGACGCTATCGGCGCGAAGGGTGATGAACTGGCCGGCATCATCGGCAACGCCACGCATGAAGCTGTCAAATCGATCCAGACCCAGAGTGGCGATTTCACCATCGCGATGACGAACAACAGTTCCGACATCGCCCGCCAGATCACCGCTGCCGGCGAAATCGCGACGAGCGCCGTGAGCAAATCGCTCAAGGATCTGGAACTCAATTCCCGCGCCGCGATCGATCAGTCACGCCAGGTCGCGACCGCGGCGGTGACAGAGATGCAGGAAACCAGCAAGATCCTGCGCACCGACACCGTGGCGCTGTTCGAACGCCTACGCGAAGGCAACATCCTGCTTCAGGAAGTGCTGACCGGCGCCCACGAGAACCTCAACTCGCTCGAGCGGGCTCTGGTGACGCGCGTCGCCGAGTTCGTCACTACGCTGAACGATGTCACGACCCGCAATGGCACCTCCACGGGTGTGCTTGAAGAACAACTGCGCATCTTCAATGAATCGACCAGCGGCGTGCTTGACGGCCTCGGTCAGATGTCGGCTCAGTTCGAAGGGCATGGTCATATGCTGGTTCAAGCGGCCAAGCTGGTCGAGGAAAGCAACACCCGCACCGGCGAGTCGGTCTCCGAGCGCAACGCGACCCTGGAATCGCTGATTAATACCATCGACCTGCGAACGCTCGATCTCGATGAGCGCCTGCACCGCTTCACCTCCCTGCTCGATGAGTCGCTCGACGCTGCAGAAACCCGCGCCGCCGACGTCGCCCGCGTGGTGAGTGAGAGTGCCGGCGCAAGCTCGGCAATCGTCGGCCGGCAGTTCGAGGCCGTGCGCCTCGCCGCTGAAGACGAGCGCCGCCAGACCATCGAGGCGATGAGCGAAATCTACGATCAGGGCACCCAGGAAGCGGGACAAATGTTCCGGCAGGCTGCCGACAACTTCACCGCGATTGTGCAGAGCATGCGGCAGATGGCGGCCGAACTGCACCGCGAACTCGAAGAGACGCGCACCGAACTGCGCCAGGGCGTACTCGACCTGCCGCAGGAAACCGCCGAGAACACCGCGCAGATGCGCAAGGTGATCGTCGATCAGATCGAGGCTCTGGCCGAATTGAACCGTATCGTCGCCCGTCACGGCCGCGGTCTTGACGTCGCCTCCTCCACGCGCGCGGTCCACCGCGAGGAAGAACCCGCGATGGCGACGGCCGGCGCACGCAACGAAGCGCCACGCCAGCAGCGCCCGCGCGACGGAGGAAGCTCCTCCAGTCTGCCGCCGCCGGATCTCGGCCTGCCAAGCGGCCCACGCCGCACCGACGCTCCGCCGGTTTCCCCAGCGGGATCCGATCAGGGACGCGATGCATGGCTGTCGGATCTGCTGAACCGGGCCGACGGCGATCGCGATACCGCGCCGCCCCGCGGCCGGTCCGGTCCGCCGCAGCGTCCCGCAGGCAATCCGCCGGGAAATCCGCTGGAAGCCCTGTCGCTCGACATCAGCCGTCTTCTCGACCGCGATCTCGCCGCCGAGATGTGGGATCGCTATCAGCGCGGCGAGCGCAAGGCATTCACCAAACGCCTCTACACTCCGGCCGGTCAGAAAGCGTTCGACGAAGTGGCGCGGAAATACCGTGCCGAACGCAATTTCAAGCAGACGGTCGACCGCTACATCAACGAATTCGAGCGGCTGCTCGATGAAATCTCGCGTGACGAACGCGGACCGGCGGCGCTGCGCAACCAGCTCACCTCGGAAGGCGGACTGGTCTATACCCTGCTCGCTCATGCCGCGGGACGGCTCGGCTAAACGACTCTCATAACGCATAATCAAAAGCGGAGGCTTGGCCTCCGCTTTTTTGTTTTCTGCGTCAGGTCAGCGGTGTTTTGGCGAGGCCAAAAAGCGCCGGCGACTCTTCAAGGATCAGATGCGTGGGTATGCGGCGCAAATAATCCGCAAAGCGGCCCTTGGCTTCGAACCGCTGGCGAAATGCCGAAGCGGCGAACGCCTGCCTGAAACGCAGCAGAATTCCGCCCGCAATATAAACGCCGCCCGTCGCCCCGACGGTGAGCGCCAGATCACCAGCGACCGTACCGAGCAGTGCGCAAAAATGCGCGAACGCCTTGACACAGGAAACATCGGTGGCCGCGACCGCATGGGCCGTCACATCCGCCGGCGTCATCGGCTGCGCGGGTCGTCCGTCGAGCATGCACACAGCCTGGTAAAGATTGACGAGACCGGACCCTGACAGCACACGCTCGGCGGAGACATGATCCCAGCGTTTGCGAAGCACCGCGATAAGGTCGTCCTCTTCCCTGCTGGACGCCGGCAGCGTGACATGACCGCCCTCGCCCGCCACCATCACCCAGTGCCCGTCATGCGGCACCAGCGAACTGACCCCTAACCCCGTGCCAGGTCCGATGATGCCGATCGGCCCCCTGGCGCTTGCGTTGGAGGGGCCGATCAGGAAACGGTCCTGCTCAGGCAGATAGGGCACCGCCATTGCAGTGGCGGCGAAATCGTTGAACACCTTCAGCGCAGCAAGCTTGAGGGCCTGCTTCAAGTCCGAAGCGGAAAACGACCACGCCAGATTGGTCAGCGCGATATGGTCGCCGAGCACCGGCCCCGCCACCGCGATCGCCGCTTCCGACGGCTGCATCGCAAGCGGCAGCTTGCGGAGATAATCAATGAGTGCATCGTACAATGAAGAATAGCGCGCGACCTCGACGTGAACGAGGCCGCTGTATGTCCCATTGCGTGCAATGGCGAAACGTGCGTTTGTGCCACCGATGTCGGCGATCAACCTCAGATCTGCCAAAGCGACCACCTTGACACTAGCACGCCCGGCCTAACGGCGGTCTCTGGCGCGCGCGTCAGCGGGATTGCGCGGGGGCGCCGGGGTTGGCGGAGGCGGCGCAGAGCCTGAACCCGCACCGAAAATCACACGAGTCGGGTTGCGGTCGAAATTGTTCACGGCGCGGTCAATGTCGGCGAGCGTGCGGCGGCCGTCGGCGATCAGGCCGGCGGAACGCTTGTCGAGGTTCTCGGCGAGTTCACGAAACGAGCGTGCCGCCTGCTGCAATTGCCCCTCCTGGCCTTCCTTGCTGCCCATCAGCGTTTCGACGCCGGTCATGATGTTGTCGATGCGACCCGAATTGTTGGCCAGACTCTTGGAGAAGGTCTGCAGGCTCTCGATGCTGTCGTGCAGCGCTTCCTGATTGTCGTTGACCATGCGGTTGACGTTCTGCAGCGTGGCGCGGACCGCCTCGCCGATATCCATGATGGCGTTGGGATCGGCGGTCAGCGTCGGCACGCCATCCTCGGCCGCAGGCACGCCGGGAGCTTCGAGCGAGCCACCCTTCAACGACACCGACGACACACCCGTCAGGCCTGCGAATTCGAGACCAACCACCGTGTCCTTGCGAATGGGGGCGCTCTTGTCGACGGTCGCCAGCACCACCACACGCTTGGGATCGTCGAGCTTCACCGAGGTGACTTCACCGATCTTGATGCCGTTGAAATTGACGTTGCCGCCAGTGCGCAGGCCCGAGGCCGAGCCCTCGAAAATGATGCGGATCGGCGTGCGCTGGGCGACCGCGCCCAGATTCTGAAACCAGAACACAAAGCCGAAAGCGGCTGCAATCACCGCGATGGTGAAGGCTCCGATCAGCAGGAAGTTCGCCCGCGTTTCCATCACTCTACTCCGAAATTACACTACTCAGGATTACGCAAAATCATTATGCGACGACGGCGCGCGCACGCTTGCCATGGAAATAGGCCTGCAACCATGGGTGTCGCGAGGCCAGCATGTCGTTCATCGTCCCGACCAGCAGAACCTTGCGATCCCCCAACACGGCGATCCGGTTGCAGGCGGTTTTAAGGCTGTCGAGGTCATGAGTTACCATAAAAACCGTCAGCCCCAAAGTACGCTGCAAAGTCATGACCAGTTCATCGAATTCGCCGGCGCTAATGGGGTCGAGACCTGAGGTCGGCTCATCGAGAAATACGATCTCGGGGTCGAGCGCCAGCGCCCGCGCCAGCGCAACACGCTTGATCATGCCGCCCGACAGCTCGGAAGGAAAGCGATCCGCCACCTCCGGCTTCAGTCCGACCATCGCCAGCTTGGCGACCGCGATCTCGTCGAGCAGGCGTTCGGAGACATGGACGAACTCGCGCACCGGAAACTGGATATTTTGTCGCACCGTGAGCGAGGAAAACAGCGCGCCGTGCTGGAACAGCACACCCCAGCGGCGCTCGACCGCGCGGCGGGTATCCTCGCTGGCCTCGTTCATGTTGACACCGAATACCTCAATGGTGCCGCTGCGTTTGGGCATCAGGCCGATGATGGTGCGAGTCAGCACCGATTTGCCCGCGCCGGAAGCGCCGACGAAGCCGAGGATTTCACCGCGTTTCACGTCCAGATCGAGATGATCGAGGATCAGATTGTCCTCGAAGCCGACCGTCAGATCGCGCACCCGGATGATCGCATCGTCCGAATAAGAAGCCATCGTCGTCCTACATGTTGATCGAGGCGAAGAAGATCGCGAACAGGCCATCCATCACGATGACGAAGAAGATCGACTTCACCACGGAGGCCGTGGTGTGCTGGCCGAGCGACTCGGCGCTACCCTTCACCGCCGCACCCTCGACGCAGGCGACCACACCGATCACCAGCGCCATGAACGGCGCCTTGACCATGCCCACGGTGAAATGATTGATCGAGATCGCCTCCCGCAGACGGGCGAGAAAAGCGTCCGGCTGCACGCCGCCATAGCCCCAGGCAACAAGACCTCCGCCATAGAGCGCCGCCATCGCGCCAAGAAATGCAAGAATTGGCATGGCAAGGATGAGCGCAATGATGCGCGGCAGGATCAAGACTTCGGTCGGATCGAATCCCATGGTGCGCAGCGCGTCGACCTCTTCGCGCATGCGCATCGAGCCGAGTTCGGCGGTGTAGGCGCTGCCCGAGCGGCCGGCGACCATTATCGCCACCAGCAAAACGCCGAGTTCGCGCAGCACCAGCACGCCGAGCATGTCGACCACGAACACGTCCGCGCCGAACCGGCGGAAATGGAAAATGCCCTGCTGGGCGATGATGCAGCCGATCAGGAAGGTGATAAGCAGCACGATGGGAACCGCCCGCCAGCAGACCTGTTCCAGATGGTGGATCATCGACGTCAGGCGGAAACTGGTCGGATGCAGCAGAACGCGCCACATCGCATACAGGATGGAGCCGGCCATATTGAGCAGGCCGACAAGCGTTTCGCCGATCTCCACCACGCTGCGGCCAACCGCCTCGACCGCGCGGACAATGGTCATTGGCTGTTTCGGCTCACTCACGCCGGGTCGCACCTGCTTCACCTCGTCGACGAGGCTGGCGTAGTCCACCGACAGCCCGGCGATCCTCGGCTCGGCGCCGCCTTTGGTCAGATTGCGGCGCATGCGCTCGATCAGCCACGCGCCGAAAGTGTCCAGCCTCGAGACCTGGGAAACGTCGATGATGATGCTGGCAGGGTTGTCGAGCCGCTCGGCGCGGTCCACGATCCGCTCCAGATCTGGCGCATGGTGCACCGTCCATTCCCCGGCCGCGCGCAGGGAGACACCGGCTCCCATAGGCAGTTGCTCGAGTGTCGGATTGCCGTTCACCAAGTGCTCCCGCGTCAACCTTCGCCGCCGATCGCAAGCAATCTGGCTAAAAGTCTATGATCTGTACGGAGAAGTTATTAAAGAGCCATAATTGTTCGAAATGAGCAAGCCCGCTTTCGAAAAATCATTGATCCAAGAATGACTTCCAGCCCGATTGCCTTGTCCGCCACCATCGAGCGCTGGCCTATCGCCGGCAGCTTTACGATCAGCCGCGGCGTCAAAACAGAGGCGGCGGTCATTGTGGCTGAACTAAGCCTCGGTGACATCAAAGGCCGCGGCGAGTGCGTGCCCTACCCGCGTTATGGCGAAACACCGGAACAGGTTTTGGCCGCCATCGACATGGTGAGTGAGCAATTCCGCACAGGGATCACCCGGCTGGAATTGCAGAACGCCATGCCGGCAGGCGCGGCACGCAACGCGCTCGACTGTGCGATGTGGGATCTGGACGCCAAGCGCACCGGACGGCGGGTATCGCAGACCATCGGCCTTGCCGCACCACGTCCGCTCACCACCGCCTATACCATTTCACTTGGAACGCCCGATGCGATGGCGGACGCCACCGCAAAAGCGGCGCATCGCCCGCTTCTGAAGATCAAGCTCGGCGGGCAAGGCGATGTTGAGCGCATTGCCGCGGTCCGCAGAGCCGCGCCGGATTCGACCCTAATTGTCGATGCCAATGAAGCTTGGACCGAGGCCGATCTGGAGCGCCATCTTGAGGCCTGCGCGAAGGCCGGCGTGACGCTGGTGGAACAGCCGCTTCCCGCCGGGCGGGACTGGGCACTGGGCCGGATCGAACGCCCCATCGCCGTCTGCGCGGACGAGAGCGTCCACGATCGCTCTTCACTCGAAGGGCTGCACGGCCGCTACGATGCGATTAACATTAAACTCGACAAGACCGGCGGCCTCACCGAAGCCCTGGCGATGAGCGAAGCTGCCCGCGCGCTCGGCTTTCAGATCATGGTCGGCTGCATGGTCGCGACATCGCTGTCGATGGCGCCCGCGACGCTGGTCGCTCAGCACGCCAGCGTGGTCGATCTCGACGGGCCGCTGTTGCTGGCGCGGGACCGCGACGGCGGCCTTCGCTATGACGGCAGCATTGTCTATCCGCCGGATGCATCGCTTTGGGGTTAGGGCATGGTCCCGAAAAGCGGGAACCGGTTTTTGGAAAAGATCACGCCCCTTATTAAACCTAAGCCGTAATGGCATGGGCGCGATCGAGCCTCGTGCGCGCCGAGACAATCACCCCAAAACCGGCCAACGCCATCATCGCCATCGCGTAATAGACGTGGTGTCCGGCCCGCGCGTAGATCAGGCCGGACAGGATCATGGTCGCGCTGGACACGATGCCGATGGAAGCGGCGAGATAACCTTGCGCGCGCGCCAGCACATGATGCGGCACGCTCCGCCCCAGAAGGCCGATGGTGCCGATATGGGTCATGCCGAACGACAGCCCATGCATCAGCTGAACCACCGCCAATACGCCGACCGGCGGCTCCTGCGCCGTGATCAGCCAGCGCAGCGCGGCGCCCAGTGCGCCGATGGCGACGACGGTCGCCGGCGAGACGGTAAAGCGCGGCGATAGCGCAAACACCACGATCTCGGCGATGACGCCAAGCGACCACAGCGCCGCGATGGTCAGTCCGTCGAGCCCGGCATTCTGCCAGGTGATGGAGGCGAAGCTGTAATAAGCCGCGTGGCTGCCCTGCACCAGCGCGGCCGTGACCATGATGGCGATGAACAGCGGCTGGCGTAGCAGCGCATTGGCCCGCGTCAGACTAGCCGGGCGCACGGCTGGACGCTCCAGCGGTTCGAGACGCAGACTGACGCAGGCGCTGAACGCCGCGACCGCCACAACGATCCAGATCAAATGCTTTGCGGCGATCAAATCCGCCAGCCAACCGCAGCCCAGCGCCGTCACCACGAACGCCGCCGAGCCCCATAACCGCAGCGGCCCATAGTCCAGGCGGTAACGTGCGAGACCTTTCAGCGTATAGCCATCGGTCATCGGACCAAGCGGCGTCCAAACGCAGGCCGTGAGCGCGAACACGATCAGGATCGCCAGCGGCTGATGCAGCAGGCCGACCAGCGCAAATCCCAATGTGCAGAGGAAGGCCATCGCCACGATGGTGCCGCGCAATACCTGATGGCGTTCGGCGGTGGCGGTGATGAGCGGCAAAACGGTAAAGCGTGACACCGGCGGCACGGCAGTGATGAGGCCGATCCAGAACGCATCGATCCCGGTGGCCTTCAGCCACAAGGGAAAGAACGGCAAATACGTGCCAAAGACCCCGACCGTGCTGGCGTAAAACAGGCCGACGCGCCGCGCAAATCGGCGCCCCTGCAATTGCGCCGGCCTATGGGTTTGTGATTCGATGGCCATTGATCCTGCTGCGATTCGCGGCATGAGTTTTAGGGATCATCTAGCAGTACGTTCTCATATCCAGAAGGCGCTTATGGCTAACGAGGCCTTTGCATTATCGCCGATCTCGGCGCGGAGCGCTTCGCCGAACGACGCCGATTACGACGCGATCCGCGATGCATTCATGGAAACCGCTCGCGGGCGCTGGTTTCTGGGCGAATACGCCAAGCGCAACCGCAACGCCGACACAGCCATGGTGCTGGAAGCCGTGGCGCGGCTCGAGCAAAGCGTCGCGGCGAGCCGTGCCGAAGCCAAGGCGACCCCGTCTGCGGTGCCCGAGCCCGCCGCGCCCCCTGCTCCCGCACGCGATGAGATTCTCACATCGGTCAAAGCGATCCTCGAGCGGACACGGGCTGCCATGGCGGCAGCACTGGCGGAACCCGATCCGGAACAGGTACTGGCGCCGTTCCAGCGCAGCGCACGCATTATTCGCGAGATCGCCTGGGGCTTGCGCGAATCCGGCGCTGACGGGCGCATCTGCAATATCCTGGATACACAGGTCCGCGCCATCACCGACGCCTGCGAGGCCTTCGCCAGAGCCGAGCATCGCGACGCGGTGCTGCACACCTTCGATGCCAGCCTGGTGCAGATCGAAAAACTCGCGCAAGGCGAGATTGTCACATCAGCCGACGAGCCCGTTGTCGATGGACCGGCGGCCAACGTGTCAATGGCGCGCGAGAATATCGTGCAGGAGATCTCCGATGGCGGCGATCATACCGCTGCGATGCCAGCCCAAGCACCGCAGGATGCGCCCGCGCAAACAGTTCAAACGACTATCGCCGAAGACCCGGCATCCGATGAGGAGGACGGCGCCACGTCGTCGCTCGGCGCCAGCCTGATCGCGCGCGGCATCGTCGAACCGTCGAACAACGCGCCGCCGAATCCTCTCGCCCCGATCCAGCGCATGAGCCACGCGGAGCGGATGGCGTTTTTCAGCTAAATTCTCAATTGATCAGGCGCGCGAACAGATCCGCATCGACATTGCCGCCCGACAACACGATGACCACCGTCTTGTCGCGCACGTCGAAGCGTCCCGCCAGCAACGCAGCCAGCGCCACTGCCCCGCCCGGCTCGACCACCAGTTTCAATTCACGAAACACGAAAGCCACCGCCGCACCGACCTCGGCATCGGTTGCGGTGACGCCGCCGGTGACGAGTTTCTGATTGACCGCGAAGGTGATCTCGCCGGGAATCGAGGCCATCAGCGCATCGCAAATGGTGTGGCCCTGCGCATGATGCGGCTGGCGCTGGCCGCTATTTAACGAACGCGCGTGATCGTCGAAGCCTTCCGGCTCGGCGGTCATCAACGTCGCACCAGGGAAATGATACTTTGTCGCGAGCGCAATGCCGGCCATCAGGCCGCCGCCGGAGGCCGGTGCGGAAACAAGATCTGGCGGCGTGCCCATGGCCAGCAAATCCTCGGCGATCTCAAGTCCGACTGTGCCCTGTCCCGCGATGATTTTTGGATCGTCGAACGGCGGCACAAGGGTGGCACCATGCTTGCCGGCGATGTCGCGCGCGATCTGCTCACGGTCTTCCTTGTCGCGATCGTACAGCACGACTTTCGCGCCATAGCCCTCGGTGCGTTCGCGCTTGGACAGCGGCGCGTCGGCCGGCATCACGATGGTCGCCGGCAATTTCAGAATCTGCGCGGCGGCGGCGACGCCTTGCGCGTGATTGCCCGACGAGAACGCCACCACGCCGGCGGCGCGGCGTTCTGGCGCGATCGAGGACAGCTTGTTAAATGCGCCGCGAAACTTGAACGATCCAGTCCGCTGCAGCATCTCGGGCTTGAGCAGCACCCGCGCGCCAACGCGCTCGTCGAGCGCGGGCGAGGACATCAGCCGTGTGCGGATCGCGACCGGCGCAAGCACGCGCGCGGCGTCTTCGATATCCGAAAAGGCGGGAGGAAGAACATCGCTCATTGCCGCTTGTATCGCGCCTCATGCGGCACGATCAAGGCGTCAGGCGGCGGTGCGGGTCGGCTCCGGAAGCGCGCCGGATTTCAAATCGCCACGGGCATCGCGGCGCACATGGGCCACATTGTCGATGAAAGCACGCGCGCAGCTTTCCCAGGAATGCTCGAGCGCGAATTCACGGCAGGTCTCACGGGAAATATTCAGCGCCGCAAGACACGCGGCCTGCAGATCGTCGCTCAATACCCCGACCGGCGCATCGCCGATCACATCGCGCGGACCGCAAACTGGCAGCGCGGCGACCGGCACACCGCTCGCCAAAGCTTCCAGCAGCACAAGGCCGAAGGTGTCTGTCTTGCTCGGGAACACAAACACGTCCGCCGCGGCATAGGCGTCAGCGAGCCGCTCACCATGCATCGATCCGAGGAACACGGCCTCGGGATATTTCTGTTCGAGCTCGGCGCGGGCAGGGCCATCCCCGACCACGATCTTGGTGCCGGGAAGATCGAGTTCAAGAAACGCCTCGAGATTCTTCTCAACCGCAACACGGCCGACCGACAGGAACACCGGACGCGGCAGTCCGAGGTCAACATCCTTGGGATGGAACAGTTTGGCGTCGACGCCACGCGGCCAGAGCACCACATTGCTGAAGCCGCGGCCGCGCAGTTCATCGGCCAGAGCCGGTGTCGCCGCCATCACCGCCGAGCTGGCGGCATGGAAGCGCCGCAATCCGGCCCAGACCCAGGATTCGGGGATCGGCGAACGGGCGGAAACGTATTCGGGAAAGCGGGTATGAAAGCTGGTGGTGAACGGCAGGCGGTGCTTGCGGCAAAAACGCCGTACCAGAATGCCGATCGGGCCTTCGGTCGCGATATGGATATTGTCCGGTCGTGCTTCGGCAATCAGGCGTGCGATCTTGGCGGGGCCGGGAATCGCGACGCGCAAATCAGGATAGCTCGGCAACGCCACGGTGGCGAAAGATTGCGGCGTCAGGAAAGTGACATCGACGCCAAGCGCGCTCGCGGCCTCGGCCATCATGGTCAGCGTGCGGACCACACCATTGACCTGTGGATGCCAAGCATCCGTCGCGACGAGTATACGCATCAGGCGGCCTGCGCAGCGGCAAGGGCCGGTTCAGGTTGACGCTGTTTCAGCGGCACGGTCCAAGGCAGAATTTCGAATTTGCCATCCTCGTGCTCAACCAGCGCCGTGCAGCTCTCGACCCAGTCGCCGCAATTCATGTATCGAATGCCGTCATGGTCGCGGATCACTGCGTAATGGATGTGGCCGCAGATCACACCATCACAGTCGTGGCGGCGGGCTTCGGCCGCCAGCGTCTCTTCGAATGCACCGATGTAATTGACCGCGTTCTTGACCTTCTGCTTGGCCCACTGCGACAACGACCAATAGGGAAAGCCGAACAGGCGGCGAAACATGTTGACGAAACGGTTGGCCTGGATCGCGAAGTCGTAGGCCTTGTCGCCAAGATGCGCGAGCCAGCGCGCGTTCTGCACCACGAGGTCGAAAATATCGCCATGGATGACGAGATACCGCCTGCCGTCGATGCCGGTGTGGACTGCGTTCTCGACAACCTCGATGCCGCCAAAATGCGTACCGTAATAAGAGCGCAGAAACTCGTCGTGGTTGCCCGGGATGTAGATGACCTTGGCGCCCTTGCGGACGCGACGTAGCATCTTTTGCACGAAGTCGTTATGCGATTGCGGCCAGTGCCAGTTCGACTTCAGCGCCCAACCATCGATGATGTCGCCGACCAGATAAATGGTGTCGGCGTCGTGGACCCGAAGGAAGTCAAGCAAACGGTCCGCCTGGGAACCTCTCGCGCCGAGGTGAACGTCGGAAATGAACAACGTCCGGAAATTATGTTCAGGATTTCCATCGCTCATGACGGGTGTTTCCATGCCTCAAAGAATAGCAGATTCCTGCTGCGTCGCAACAATATAAGGGGGTTCGCACACGCGGTCACGCCACAAGAGCCGCCTCGGTCCGCTGGAAACAAACCAGCGTGTAAATGCCGAAGGGCGCAACTTTACGCCGCTCTACCAGCGTCGCCTTGTCATTTGATTGCGCCCAGGCCTGCAGGCGGGCGAACGGGAACTCGGGACGCAACCCAAGCTTGCGGGTGCGCTTGGCGGCCCAGCGCTCGACGGCGGCAGCGACACCGATTTCCGAATACAAATGGTTAACGAGGATGATCTTGCCGCCGGGCTTCACCACCCGCACGCATTCGGACAACACCTGCTCGGGATTGGCCACCAGCGTGATGACGAACTGCGCCACGACGCAATCGAAGGTCGCGTCGGGGAAGGTCATCTGATGGGCGTCCATCTGCATGACATTCTTCACCCAGGGATAACGGCCGCTCGCCATCTTGGTGCGGGCCTTCTCCAGCATCGGCTCGCTCATGTCGATGCCGGTGATTTCGGTCGACGCATCGTAGTCGTCGAACGACAATCCGGTGCCGACCCCAACCTCCAGAATCTTGCCGCCGACCGCGCGGGCCGCTTCGGCAGCAGCGCGGCGGCCCATCACCATCACCGGACCGCAGACGGCATCGTAGATCGGCGCCCAGCGAGCGTAGGCGGTTTCGACGACGGTTTTTTCAAGATCTAATGTCATTTGGCGATTCCGGGTCAGGTTCTGACGAGAGAATCAGATCAGCCTGCATCTCATCGGAAATATCAGCGCTGTACGACAAATACACGACAGACTGCCGCAGCGTTGTCATTAACCCAATCAATCCAATGCGTAAAAGTGGTGGATCGGCCCGTGGCCATGGCCAACATCGAGCCGACCGGCCGCAACGATCGCCGCACTGATGAAGTCCTTGGCGTGCCGCACAGCGATCTCCAGGGCTTCGCCTTTGGCCAGACCGGCGGCGATGGCCGAGGACAGCGAACAGCCGGTGCCGTGGGTATTGGCGGTCGCGATGCGCGGCGCCGCCAGAGGTACGATTCCATCGGCGCTGAATAGATAGTCGATGGCGTCCGGCCCCTCGCCGTGGCCACCCTTGATGAGCACCACGGGACAGCCAAGACGCAACAGACGCTCGCCCTGCCCGATGATCCCGTTCTCCGTCCTGGCCATCGGCTCGCCGAGCAGCGCGGCGGCCTCCGGCAAATTCGGCGTGACGACCTGCGCCAGCGGAATGAGCGTATCACGCAAGGCTTCGAGCGCGGACGGCGATAACAGAAGGTCGCCCGAGGTCGCGATCATCACCGGATCGACCACGATGTTTTTCGCGCGCCAGTGTTGGAGGCCGCCGACAATCGCCTCGATGGTCTCGCGGCGTGACACCATTCCGATCTTCACTGCGTCGACAGCAAGATCGCCGAACACCGCGTCGATCTGCGCGGTGACGAATTCCGGC
>JAIERI010000095.1 GCA_019747015.1 Xanthobacteraceae bacterium | reverse complement strand
GTGCGCAATACGGCCTACACCTGGCTGATGAAGAACCGCCCGCGCTCGGTCGTGTTCACCGAGGATCTTCCGGTTGCCGAACGGCAAAATCTCGAGCGCGTTTCGCCCGACGGCGGCTCGGCCGAAACACCGGAAGAGATCGCCCTTTCGAGAGCGACGTCGGAAAGCGTCCAGCGCGCGATTTTGGCATTGCCTCCGCCTTTTCGTGAAGTCATCGTGCTGCGGGAAATGCATGAGTTGAACTACAGGGACATCGCCGACGTCACCAATCTGCCGATCGGCACGGTGATGTCGCGCCTGTCCCGCGCCCGGCAGTTGCTGGTCGAAATGCTCGAAGGCCATGACCCATGATCGCACCGATGCAGGACAATGACGAACTGATGCTGCAGGCTTACTGCGACGGCGAACTCGATGCCGCGACCATGGCGCAGTTCGAGCGCAGATTGTCATCCGATGCCGGTTTGGGCCGCCGCGCCGATGTCATCATGGCGCTGCGGAAGAACATTCGTGCGCTCCCCACCGAGGTAATGCCGCGGGATCTGGAATCGCGTGTCATGAATGCGCTCGGCAACGCCGATACTGACAAACCCAGCGCGGCCTATCGCGGAAACTGGCGTGCGCTTGCGGCCTGTGTATGTGCCGGCGTGTTGGCCGGCGCCGTCCTGATGTCGGTGGTGGATGGCAATCGCGCGCGCGACAATGTCGCGACGGCCCTGATCTCCAATCACATCCGCGGCCTGCTGGCGCCGCAGCCATTCGATGTCGCGTCCTCCGATCGCCACACCGTCAAGCCGTGGTTCACGACCCGGCTGCCGGAATCGCCACAGGTGGTCGATCTGACGGCGGCCGGCTTCACGCTTGCCGGCGGCCGCGTCGACGTGATCGGACAGCAGCCGGTCGCGACGCTGGTGTATCGGCACGGCGGCCATGTCGTCAGCCTGACGACATTGCCGAAGGACGAAATCGCTCCCGCCGCAATGTCCGGTTATCGCGTTGTCAGCTGGAATGAGGGCGGGGTCACAATGGTTGCGGTGTCCGACCTGCCTCAGGCCGACATCGAAGCGTTCGCGCAGGCATTCAGGGCGGAAGCGAGCAAACTCTAGATTTGCTCGCTTCTATTTCTGTCGTGCGTCAGGTCGCGACCTTGAACAGGTTCGGGTAGCTGGACGGCTGCGAACGCAGATACTGGTTCGGCGCGGAAACATGCGCGTTCAGTTTGGCTGCCGCGTGCCAGGGCCAGCGCGGATCGTAGAGCATCGCCCGTGCCAGCGCGACGGCGTCGGCCTTGCCGCTGGCGACGATCTCTTCCGCCTGCTGAGGCTCGGTAATCAATCCAACCGCGATGGTTTCGATGCCGGCATCACGTTTCACCCGCTCGGAAAACTCCACCTGATAGCCGGGACCGATCTTGATCTGCTGACGGGGCGTCAGGCCGCCGCTCGAGACATGGATCACCGGGCAGCCGCGCTTTTTCAGTTCTTTGGCAAAAGCAACAGTGCCTTCGACATCCCAGCCGCCATCGACCCAGTCCGATGCCGAGACGCGAACCCAGACCGGCTTGTCGGCGGGGAACGCCGCGCGCACCGCGTCATACACCTCCAGCGGAAACCGCATACGGTTCTCCAGACTGCCGCCGTAATTGTCGGTGCGAACGTTGGAGATGGGAGACAAAAATTCATGCAGCAGATAGCCGTGCGCGGCGTGCAGCTCGATGCCGTCGAAGCCGAGTTTCGCGGCACGCTTCGCCGCTTTGACGAAATCGCCTTTTACGCGCTCAAGACCCTTTGCGTCGAGTGCGGTTGGCGGATTCTCGCCATCGGCGAACGGCAGCGCGGAAGGCGCTTCGGTCTGCCAGCCTTCCGGCGCGTTCGGCGCAATCTGCGCGCCGCCCTCCCACGGCACCTTGGTCGAGGCCTTGCGTCCGGCATGGGCGAGTTGCACCCCGACCTTGATCGGAGAATAAAAGCGGATCGCCTTCAGCACGCGTGCCAGCGCGGCCTCATTGTCATCCGAGTAAAGCCCGAGGTCCTTGGGCGAAATGCGCCCCTCGGGTGACACGGCGGTTGCTTCGGTGACCATGATGCCCGAGCCGGACAGGGCCAGATGCCCCAGATGGATCATGTGCCAGTCGGAGGCGCTGCCGTCCTGCGCCGAATATTCGCACATCGGCGCGATCATGATCCGGTTCGGCAGAGCGAGAGAGCCGAGCTGCCAGGGCTTGAAAAGTTCACTCATGTGGCTTGATCTTTCCTGAAATTCCGTCCGGGTTCGAACAAAAGATTGCTAGCAGATGGGGTATCATCGCCCAAATGTCATGGTGTTGTGTCACGGCATTTTGTCTTTGCATCTTATCCGTTGGACTGAGCCGCAATGAATGTCTCCGATGAAGGCGCTGCTTTTTACAGCGGCATTCCGGTGTTCCGCAGCTTCGCCCGGCTGACGGAGCCGTCTTTATATCAGCCCGTGCCGGACGACTGGCTGATCGGCGTTTCCGACATCGTGCAATCGACCAAGGCAATCGCTGACAATCGCTACAAGGCGGTGAACATGGCGGGCGCGGCGGTGATCGCCGCCGTCACGAATGCGCTTGAGAAGCGGGAATTTCCCTTTGTGTTCGGCGGCGACGGGGCGAGCTTCGCGATTCCGCCGCATGAGGCTGATCTCGCGCGCGAGGCGCTGGCCACGACAGCAACCTGGGTCAAGGAGTCGCTCGATCTGACCATGCGTGTTGCCTTGGTGCCGGTCGGGGACATCCGCGCGGCCGGTGTGGATGTGCGCATCGCGCGTTACGCGCCGTCGCCCTACGTCTCCTATGCGATGTTCGGCGGCGGCGGTCTGGCCTGGGCGGACGCGGCGATGAAGCGTGGCGAGTTTGCGGTGACGTCGGCTCCGCCCGGCGCGGTGCCGGATCTCAGCGGTCTGTCGTGTCACTTCTCGGAAATCTCCGCTTCGAACGGGCTCATTTTTTCGATCCTGATGGTGCCGGCGAGTCGCGACGACATGGCCGACTTTCGCGCCGCGATCGATGACGTGCTGGCCATCGTCGAAAAAACGCCGGCGGGCGGGCGGCCCGTGCCGCTGACAGGTCCGCCGATGCGCTGGCCTCCGCCGGGAATCGACTACATGGCGCGGGTGAGACGCAAAGGCCCGCTGCTGCTGCGCCGGATCGTGGTCGCCGGCAGGTCGCTGGTCTCTCATCTGGTTTTTCGCTACGGCATTTCGCGCGGCGGCTTCGTGCCGGAAAACTACATGCGGCAACTCGTCGAGAATTCCGACTTCCGCAAATACGACGACGGTTTGCGGATGGTGATCGATTGCACGCCGCAGGTCGCCGATGCGATCGAGGAGCGGCTTGCGGCGGCGATGTCCGCAGGTTTTATCCGTTATGGCCTGCATCGGCAGGATGCGGCGCTGATCACGTGTTTCACGCAGTCGGCGAGCAAGCCGGATCATTTTCATTTTGTCGATGGCGCGCGCGGCGGATATGCCTCGGCGGCCACGGCGTTGAAAGCGTCGTTGAACTAGCCCATGCGCTCAACGAGATGCGCACGCGAGGGTGCCGGATCGAACGGGCCGGCGAAATATTGCGTCTCGCTGGCCACGAGGCCATCGCGGAATTCCATGATGCTCACTGCGTAAGATGGAATGCCGTCATAGGTCAGCACAAACTCGGTGACCCATAGATCGCCGCTGCCGATGATTCGTTTGACGGTGAAGCGCTTCTTGTTCGGCTGAACGAACCGGCTTTCCTGAATGTTGCGCCGACCGCGGATGCGCTCGCCCGATTGCGGATAATTAAGCACGGCATCCTCGCGGTAGATTTCATGTTCGGCCTCGAAATCGTTCGCATCCGAAGCGTCCCAATGGCGCTGCAGCGCCGACCGCACGGTTCGATCATCCATCTCGCTCTCCCGGCTACGGCATCAATCCGGATTGAGTTGCGCGTTGATGAGTGCATGGCCTGATTCAAGCCAGCTTACATTATGCCATGCCGTTCAGAAACGGATTGGTCGCGCGCTCTTGGCCGATGCTCGAGCCGGGGCCATGGCCGCAGATGAAGCCGACATCGTCGCCGAGCGGCAGCAGCTTGTCCCTGATCGACCTAATGAGCGTGTTATGGTCGCCACCCGGAATGTCACTGCGTCCGACCGAGCCGTTGAACAGCACGTCGCCGACATGGGCGAAGCGCATGTCCTTGTTGAAGAACACAACGCTGCCCGGCGAATGGCCGGGGCAGTGGAGAATATCGAATTTCAATTCGCCGATGCTGACGGTGTCGCCTTCATCGAGCCAGCGGTCGGGCGTGAAGTTGCGCACGCCGGTCATGCCGAAACGCGCGCCGCTTTCCACCACATGATCGAGCAGAAACTTGTCCGCCATATGAGGTCCGGTGATGGAGACTTTTAGCGCATCGCGTAAATCCGCCGCGCCGCCGACATGATCGATGTGGCCATGGGTCAGCCAGATTTGCTCGACGGTGACGCCGGCCTGTTTGATCGCCCTGGAAATCTGCGGAATGTCGCCGCCGGGATCGATCACTGCGGCTTTGTTGGTCGCCGTGCACCACAGCAGTGTGCAGTTCTGCTGGAACGGCGTGACGGGGATGATGACGGCCTGCGCTTTGGCGGCGGTGTCGGTGCTGGTTTCGCTGGTCATGCGGGTCACATTGCCGATTTTTCGGACCTCGCCAAGTCATTTGTCGGCGGCGTAACGCCGCTTTGAAGACTGCGTCGTGCTGCCGCCACTCTCTGGCTGAAATTTTTGGCTGGTGAAATCGTCTGGTCTGATAAGATGACAATTCACGCCGTTTTAATGTGCATTTAATGAACCCGTCCGGCCCATCCTCGCTCGTCCAGTTCCCGGCCGACCGCCGCCAGTCAGAGACCGCGCTCGCGATCGCGCGTGGCACCTCACGGCTGCTCGCCTCGTTGGGCTTCTCCAGCATCAGCGAACTCGCGCTGCCGTCAGGCCGCCGCGCCGACCTCGTCGCCATCAATGAGCGCGGCGACATTTGGATCGTCGAGATCAAATCGTCGCTGGAGGATTTGCGCGCCGACCAGAAATGGCAGGACTACCGCGCGCATTGCGACCGGCTGTTCTTTGCCTTCACGCAGGATCTGCCGTGCGAGATTTTTCCCAAGGACACGGGCCTGATCGTCGCGGATTCCTATGGCGCTTACTTGCATTGCGATGCGCCCGAGCACCGCCTGCCGGCGGCGACGCGCAAGGTCATGCTGCTGCGTTTCGGCTTGGTGGCGTCGCGCCGGATCAACAGACTGGTCGATCCACAAGGTCACGGCATGATCGATGAGTAATACGATCGATGGTAAGCGGTCTATTCCGCAGCGGCGCTGACCACCGGTACCAGCGCGCTTTCGAACATGCCGAAAGCCAGTTCAGCGCCCTGCACCACACCCACGATGTCCGCCTGTGCAGCGGGGTGACTTTCCAGCACGGCAAGGAACGTTGGCCAGAATCGTTTGCCGAAGCCGTGCTTGAGATATTTCGTCGCATCAATCGAAGAGGACTCGGGGTGCTGTGCCAGCCGCGCCAACATCACCCGCGCGCCCATGCGCGAAGCTTCCAGCACGTAGGTCGCCCCCAGCATTTGCGCCGCGCCATTGAAACGCGGCACCGGCAGTGGTGCGGACGACACGTTCATGAGGATCAGATCCTGCTCCAGCGCGGCGCTACGTGCGCGCTGCGGCCAGTCGGCCAAAATCCCGGAGATGTCCCGGGCTTCGAGTGCCCTTTCCAGAGGAAACAGCGCATCGGCCTGACTGCGCAGGAAGCCGGCATAATAACGTTCTTGAGCAAGGTCGAGCCATGACAGCGTCAGATCCAGCCGGCGATGGGAATCGTGGGTGGCTTCGCGGATCGCATCTTGAATAAGAAGGCTCATAGCCTGCCACCGCTCGCAAATATTCTTGGCCTTGCAAAAGCTCCTGGCCGTGAATGCGCCTCACCGATTTCGGTGTCGGACGCATTGAACGCTGCGATACCCGACTGTCACGAAATCTTCATCATCCGTGTCACCACAATTTCGCGGGTGGGCACAAGCTGTTCCAGCAAGATAGCCACATAATTCTTGGTCACCTGCTGTGGGGTCGCCGGCCGCGCGCAGACCGTCACGCGCGGTGCGCAAAGCGATTTTTCCCGCCAGTCGATCCGGTAATCCTCCACGAGACCCAGTTGCTTCGTCGCCTCAAGGCGATTCGAGATGGCGATGTGGCGGGCTTTGCGCATCTATCACACGCGGACACGCCGCGCTCCCGGTTTTCAAGTTCCGCGTGGTCAACGCGGCTTGATCGGGATAGTTCCGCAGCGCGGCAACCTCGCGCAACGGATCAGCGCGGCGCGCGTTTGGCCAGAATGCGCTGCAAGGTGCGGCGATGCATGTTCAGCCGCCGCGCGGTTTCCGAGACGTTGCGTTCGCACATCTCGTAGATGCGCTGGATGTGTTCCCAGCGTACACGATCCGCCGACATTGGATTAGCGGGAAGGTCCGCCTTGTCGCGGCCGATTGCGAGTAGGGCCGCGACCACGTCGTCGGCATCTGCCGGTTTGGCGAGATAATCGACCGCACCGAGCTTCACCGCGGTGACGGCGGTTGCGATATTGCCGTAGCCGGTGAGCACGATAGCGCGCGCGTCGGGCCGCTTGTGCTGCAACGCGCCGACGACATCGAGGCCGTTGCCTTCACCAAGCCGCAGATCGACCACCGCGAAAGCAGGCGGCGTGCGCTCGATAAAAGCCAAGCCCTCCGGAACATTATCGTAGCTGGTGACGATAAAGCCGCGCATTTCCATGGCGCGCGACAACCGCTCCAGAAACGCCTTGTCGTCCTCCACGATCAGGAGCGAGCGATCAGCCATGGCGGCGATAACGGCGTCAGCCGATGAAGCAGTCTGCAAGGATACGTTCACTGTCGGGGCCCTTTCATCTCTGGTCTTCGATATGGCGCGACAATGTGGCGTCGCCAAGTGCGCCTTAAGCTGGTCGGTAGCATCTGACTGCGACCCGATGTCGCGATTTTATCCTTAAAATCCATCCGATGTGCGGTTCCGTTCGGGCACGTCGAAATCTTCGCGTGGCCAGACGATGCTGACCACCGCGCCATGGTCGGGGAAAACCCGATTGGAAAACAGCACTTTCGCGCCCGTGCGCTCAAGAAGCGTGCGCGCGATGAACACGCCAAGCCCCAGTCCGCGATGCTCGCCCGGCCCTTCCTCGCCCGGTGGCCGCCGCGACAGATATGGCTCGCCGATCCGCTTCAGCAGATCCGGCGGAATGCCCGGACCATCGTCCGAAATCACGATCTCGACCCGCTCGTCGTTCCACCACGCATTCACCTCGACGCTCGCTCGTGCAAAATCGACCGCGTTCTCCAGAATGTTCCCCACGCCATAGAGGATCGCGGGGTTGCGGACGCCAACCGGCTCCGCCGATCCGGTGACCGCGATACGTACCTTGATGGTGATGCCGAAATCGCGGTGCGGTGCGACGCTTTCCTCGATCAAAATGGACAGCGGCATGCGGTCGAATGGCGCGCCGCTGGAGGAGAGCTGCGTGATTTTGCTTAAGATGTCGCGGCAGCGCTGGGCCTGTTCGCGCAGCATCTTCAGATCGCCGATGATGTGGTCATCGAGAACGAACTGTTGATCGTGCGTATCTTCGTGCCCTTGCGCCAGCTTTTCCAATTCGCGCGAGATCAGAAATATAGTGGAGAGCGGCGTGCCAAGTTCATGCGCGGCAGCGGCGGCAAGACCGTCGAGCTGGGTCAAATGCTGCTCACGTGTCAGAACGAGTTCGGTGGCGGCGAGCGCATCGGAGAGTTTGCGCGCTTCCTCGGTGACCTGAAACGCGTAGAGACTGGTCACCCCCAGCGCCAGCACAATGGAGAGCCAGACCCCGATCATATAGGTGCGAGGCAGCACCAAGGGGTCGTCATTGTCCCATGGCAGCGGCAGATGAAAGAATCCCAGCACCAAGGCGCAGGCCGCCGCCAGCAGGCCGAGCGCGATGGTGTAGCGCGTCGGCAGTGCGGTTGCCGAAATCAGCACTGGCGCGAGGAACAGAAACGAAAACGGATTTTGCAATCCGCCGGTGAGGAACAGCAGCGCGGCGAGTTCGGCGATGTTGATCGCCAGAAGCAATGCGGCGAAGGGCGGCTCGAGACGGTGGACCGGATTGAACACGGTCTGCAGCACCAGATTGAGCGCCGCGGAAATGCCGACCACCGTCAGACAAGGGATCACCGGGACTTCGAAATCCAGCCCCTGCGCGACCACGAAAATTGCCGCCAGCTGTCCCAGCGCCGCCAGCCAGCGCAGCCGCAGAATCGTGTCGAGTCGGACATAACGGTGCGGATGATTTAAGCCGGGCTGGACGATGTCACTCATGGCGGCACTATAGCCGCACAAGGACAACGAATAATATCGAGTTCAGTCATGAGGATAGGCACTTAATCCCCGATAAAGGGGGTTCTGGTCTGATGGCGGATTGACTGTCACACCCGCGACATTATGTTGCAGCGCAGAACAGATCGAGGACGCCATGCCCATCGGAGAATTCGGACGGCCGCCAGAACTGCCGCCGGAGACCAGTTCGCCTGCGACATCGCCGATGTACTGGATGTATGAGATGGGCCAGGCCTCGCTCAATCCGGCGCGAGCGTTCGCCGACGCCACAAAACTGATGTTCCAGAATCCACTGAATCCGCTGTCGAACACCGAATTCGGCAAGTCGGTCGCGGCCGGCTGCGAAGTGTTCGAACGTACCACCCGCCGCTATGGCAAGCCGGAATGGCATCTGCACGACACCGAAGTGAATGGTGTGCGCACCCCGATCGAGATCAAGACGGTGTGGGAAAAGCCGTTTTGCCGCCTGCTTTATTTCCAGCGAAAGCTGACGCGTCCGCTGCGCGAACCGCAGCCGCGTGTGCTGATCGTCGCCCCGATGTCCGGCCATTACGCGACGCTGCTGCGCGGCACGGTCGAAGCGTTTTTGCCGAACCATGAGGTCTACATCACCGACTGGAGCGACGCCCGCATGGTGCCGCTCACAGCAGGGCGTTTCGATCTTGAGGATTATATCGATTACATTATCGAGATGATGCATGCGCTCGGCGGCAATATCCATATCGTGGCGGTGTGCCAGCCGTCGGTGCCAGTTCTGGCCGCGGTCTCCATCATGGAAGCCGAGAACGATCCTTATTTTCCGACCTCGATGACCTTGATGGGCGGGCCGATCGACACACGGCGCAACCCCACCGGCGTCAACAAGCTGGCCGAAGACAAGGGCCTCGACTGGTTCCACAGCCACGTGATTTCCAAGGTGCCATTCCCGCATCCCGGGTTTATGCGCGACGTCTATCCGGGATTTTTGCAGCTCACCGGCTTTGTCAGCATGAATCTCGACCGCCACCTCGAAGCGCATAAGAAGCTGTTCGCCAATCTGGTGAAAGGCGACGGCGATCTCGTCGACAAGCACCGCGATTTCTACGACGAATACCTGGCGGTGATGGATCTGACCGCCGAGTTCTATCTGCAGACGGTCGACACGGTGTTCATCAAACATGCGCTGCCGCTCGGCACCATGACCCATCGCGGCAAATCGGTCGATCCGGCGAGGATTTATCGCACGGCGCTGATGACGGTCGAGGGTGAGCACGACGACATCTCGGGTCTGGGGCAGACCGAGGCGACCCATGGACTCTGCACCTCGATCCCGGACGAGCGCCGCGTGCATTATGTGCAGAAGGGCGTCGGCCATTACGGCGTGTTCAACGGCTCGCGTTTCCGTTCCGAAATCATGCCCCGGATATCCGATTTCATGGTCTCGGCGAGCCGGTCCAAGGCCAGCTCAACCGCCGTCGCCATGGCTGCCGAGTAGGCTGGTTTTCGTCCTCCAATCGCGAAAAACCCATATTTATGGCGTTTTCCGGCGATGATGAGGGACGAATCCCTCGCACCATCCCGTAACATATTGCTTTCAAACGCCTATTTGTCTGCTCATGGTTGGGCTTAAAAGTGACTGGCCGAGTCGGGCCGTAGACCGAAACCCACCAAAGAAATGAACTTAGATTTCATGTTTCATGGCCCCGCCCATGGGAGGTAGCAGCCTCAAATCTACGATATATTGGGCAAATGATTTGTTTTTGCGCCGACGAATTTCACTGGCAACGGATATGGCAGAATCCGCGGGAATTCCTCACGTCCGGACCTCTCGACATGGCTTTTCGCGCCCTTCTTTATCGCCGCCCCACTGAGCCGCGGACCCTCGCCGTGAAAATCGGCGCGTCGATCTATCCTGTTCAGCTCAGGCGTCATCGAAGAGCCCGCCGATATACGCTGCGCATCCATCCGAGTGCACGCCAGGCGATTTTGACCATGCCGCCACGCGGCAATCTGGCCGATGCGAAGGATTTCGCGCAGCGTCACGGCGCCTGGATCGCCGCGCGCCTCGGCGGTTTGCCGAAGGCCGCTCCGTTTTCGTCTGGCACCTCGCTGCCGCTGCGCGGCACGGCGCACAAGATTGTTCATCGCACCGGCGAGCGTGGCACGGTCTGGACCGAGACGCGCGACAGCGGCGAGAAGATTCTCTGCGTCGCCGGCGGCGTTCCGCATGTCGAGCGTCGCGTGCTCGATTTCCTCAAGCGCGAAGCGCGCCATGAACTGGCAAAAGCGGCGGAGTATTATGCCGACGCGCTTGGCGTGAAGGTAAAGCGCCTTACCATTCGTGATCAATCCAGCCGCTGGGGGTCGTGCACTTCGGCGGGGTCGCTGTCGTTTTCATGGCGGTTGATCCTCGCGCCGCCATACGTGCTCGATTATCTTGCCGCACACGAAGTCGCACATCTGGTCGAGATGAACCATTCGGCGCGGTTCTGGAAAGTGGTAGCGCGCATCTGCCCGCAGACCGAGCGCGCCAAGAAATGGCTCGATGCCCACGGCAACGATCTGCATCGCTATGGGGTGAAGGAATAAGGACGGCTGACAGGTCAGCGTCCGCCGAATAGCCGATCCACCAGCCAGCCGCCGCCATTGAGCCCGCTTGCCGCTTCAGGCCGCGCCGAGGTCTGCGCCACCTGTGGCCGCGTGTTGGGATAATAAGAGGGCGGCGGGGGGTAAGGCCGCTGCGGCTGCTGAACAGGCTGCGGGGTATTTCCGCCACTTGACGCATAACCACCGTTATAAGATCCGCCGCCATAGGCGTTGCCGCTTGGTGGTGATGCGGGTTGTGAGTTGACTTGCTGGCCGCTGCTGCGGGCGCTCGCGTGGAAGAAATTCGACAGGAAGCCGCCGCCAATGCTTGCCTGCTGCGCGCCGGGTAGATCGGCAACCGGCACATTCTCGTGCGCGACCTTCATGAAACGCGTCCAGACTTCAACGGGAAGGCCTCCGCCGGTGGCTTTCTTGGTCGGCGAATTGTCGTCATTGCCGAGCCAGACGCCGGTGACCAGGTTGGCGGTGTAGCCGATGAACCAGGCGTCGCGGAAATC
Source organism: Xanthobacteraceae bacterium (assembly GCA_019747015.1). Lineage (GTDB taxonomy): Bacteria > Pseudomonadota > Alphaproteobacteria > Rhizobiales > Xanthobacteraceae > Afipia. Next base: position 5,002 of record JAIERI010000095.1, on the reverse strand, counting down.
CTGGCTCGTGCCGGTCTTGCCGGCTGCGAACCAGCCCGGGATATCGGCCTTCTTTGCGGTGCCGGTCACCAGCGTCTCGTGCATCATGGTATTCATCATGCCGACATAGCGCGGGTCGACCACCTGCGCCGGGGTTTCGGTCTTGCGCGCGTAAAGGATTTTTCCATCCGGCGTGCGAATTTTATCGATGACATGCGGCGAGGAAGCGAGCCCGCCATTGGCAAAGGCGGCATAGGCGCCGACCAGTTCGGTCAACGAGACCTCGGATGTTCCAAGCGCGATCGACGCATTGGCGTCGAGCTTGGAAGCGATGCCGAGCCGGTGCGCGGTGCGAACGATATTTTGCGGGCCGACCTCGATACCGAGCCGCACGGCGACGGTATTCAATGACATCGCCAGCGCCTGTGTCAGTGTGACCGGGCCGAAATATTCGTGGCTGTAATTTTCCGGCTTCCAGCCTTTGACATCGAGCGGCGCGTCCTGGCGCACGGTGTTCGGCGTCAGTCCGGCTTCCAGCGCGGTGAGATACACGAATGGCTTGAACGCCGAACCCGGCTGACGCTTGGCGGTGACGGCACGGTTGAACTGGCTTTCCGCGTAATTGCGCCCGCCGACCATCGCGCGCACTGCGCCGTCCGGCGTCATCGCCACCAGTGCGCCTTGCGAGACATTGAACTTCACGCTTTTCGACGCGAGTTCGTCGATCACAGCGGCTTCCGCAACGCCTTGAAGCTTGGGATCGATCGAGGTTTCGACCACGATGTTCTGATCGACCTGTCCGACCAGATCGTCGAGCACTTCGCCGATCCAGTCGGCCACGTAATTGATCGTGCCTGCACCGGCCGGTTTCACCGCATAGGACGGATGGGCGATGGCGGCCTGCGCTTGCGCGTCGGTGATGAACTTCATGTCCGCCATCGCATTGAGAACTGTCTGCGCGCGTGCTTCGGCGCCTTCCGGATTGCGATTGGGCGCAAGCCGCGAGGGCGATCTGACAAGACCAGCCAGCATCGCTGCCTCCGCGATCGTGACGTTGCGCGCCGGCTTGCCGAAATATTTCTGCGCGGCCGCCTCGACGCCGAATGCGCCGGAGCCGAAATAAACGCGGTTCAGATAAAGCTCGATAATTTCGTTCTTGGAATATTTCCGCTCCAGCCAAAGCGCGAGTTCGGCTTCCTGCAGCTTGCGTTGCAGGGTGCGTTCCTGGGTGAGGAACAGGTTCTTCGCAAGCTGCTGCGTCAGGGTCGAGCCGCCCTGCGACACGCCCCGGTGCAGGATGTTGGTGACAGCAGCACGAGCGATGCCGATCGGGTCGATTCCGAAATGCGAATAGAAGCGCCGGTCCTCGATGGCGATGAAGGCCTTCGGCAGATAAGGCGGCAAGTCCTTCAGCGAGACATTCGCGCCGGGCATATCGCCGCGCGTGGCAATGATGCTGCCATCCATCCCGGCGATCTGGATGGTCGGCGGACGCTTCGGAATTTCGAGAGACTGGATCGAGGGCAGATGTACGCCGACCCAGATCACCGCACCGACACCGGCGATGACCGCCCACAATCCGAGCACGACGCCCCAATAGAGTAGGTGGCCGAAACCTGAGCGTGCACGCTCACGCGATGGTTTTTTGTCGCGTTTGGCCTGCGCGCGGGTCTTGCGTGGCCTGCGCTCGCGCGGTTCATCCTCGTCATCGAAATTGTTGCGCTTGGCCGCGCGTTTTGGCGGCACGTCGTCCTCGGAATCGTCCTCGGAATTGCCGACGCGATCCCACGGATTAAGGCGCAGGTCGTCCAATGACGCGCGGCCGTCGAATTTCGGCTCCTGGCGTCCGGTCTTTTTTCGCTTCACAGCCATGTCTGAAAGGGGCCTACGCCGAGTTTGCGTACAGGCTAGCGATGGCGGTTTAAGGGCAGGTAAAATAGAGGTTAACGCTGGTTAAGCGGCCAAGGTCTAAGCAGCGGGCTTGTCAGCAATTTCACCGTGGGCGAGCAGATGCACGACCGCCCGCTTGATCGCGGCCTGCCGTGTCGGGGCGGTGATCTGCGCGCCCATCAGGTCGGTGACGTAGAACACGTCGCGTGCCCGCTCGCCGAACGTCGCTACATGCGCCGAGCCGATGTTGAGGTTCAGCTTCGAGATCGTATTGGTGAGTTGATATAGAAGGCCGGGCCGGTCGAGGCCGGAAACCTCGATCACCGTGAAGCGGTCGGACCACTGGTTGTTGATGATGACTTCCGGCTCGATCACAAACGGTTTTGGCTTGGCCTTTGACGCGACGCGCTTGGCCATGATTTCCGGCAGCCGCAACTTGCCTTCCAGCACCTGTTCGATCATCTCGCCGATACGGGTGGCGCGCCGCGCTTCATCCTCGTCGCGGTCGTATTCGCGAGTGATCGCAATCGTATCGAACGCAAGCCCGTCGGTGGTGGTGTAAATCTGTGCGTCGACAATGTTGGCCCCGGCGGACGCGCAGGCGCCGGCGATGATCGACAGCAGATAAGGATGATCGGGCGCAAGTATCGTCAGTTCGGTGACGCCGCGGGCCTCGTCGAAGCCGACATTGATCGAAAGCTTATTCGCGTCCGGATCGCTTGCCCGCACAAAGCGCGCATGCCGGATTTTCTGTTGCAGATCAACCTTGAGCCAGTAGGCCGGATAATGCCGCGCGATATAGGCATCGAGTTCGGCCTGCGGCCACTCGATGAAATTGGCGCGGAATTCGGCCTGCGCGGCCTGAATGCGCTTGGCGCGGTTGACCTCTGAGAAGCCGCCGGTCAGCACAGGCTCGGTCTCGTAATACAGCGTGCGCAGAAGCTGCGCCTTCCAGCCGTTCCACACGCCGGGGCCGACCCCGCGAATGTCGGCGGTGGTCAGGATCGTGAGCAGCTTCATCTGCTCGACCGACTGCACGACGGCGGCAAAGTTCTCAATCGTCTTGCGGTCCGACAGATCGCGCGATTGCGCGACCGTGGACATCGTCAGATGCTCCTGAATCAGCCATGCGATGGTTTCGGTGTCCGCGGCATTGAAGCCGAAACGGGGGCACAGCCGGCGGGCCACTTTCGCCCCCGCGATCGAATGATCCTCCGGCCGGCCCTTGGCGATGTCATGCAGGAACACGGTCATGTAGAGCACCGCGCGATGCTCGGGCCGTATTTTCCGCATCAGGTCGCTGGCGACGATGAACTCGTCATTGCCGCCGCGCTCGATGTCCTGGAGGATGCCGACGCAGCGGATCAGATGCTCGTCCACCGTGTAGTGGTGATACATGTTGAACTGCATCATCGACACGATACGCCCGAAAGCGCGGATGAAGTGGCCCAGCACGCCAGTCTCGTTCATCCGCCGCAGAACCGTCTCGGCGTTCTCCGAGGTGAGAATCTCCATGAACAGCTTGTTGGCTTCGGGGTTCTCGCGAAGCGCCGGCGTGATCAGATTGAGCGAGCGGGTTACGGTCCGCATCGCGTCGGGATGGAAGGCGAGGTTGTTCTTTTGCGCCAGGCGGAAAATACGGATGAGATTGACCGGATCGCTCTTGAACACGTTCACGTTGGCAAGATTGATGCGGGCATTGTCGACGACGAAATCGCTGGAGCCGGGCACCTTGCCGTGGCGGCGCTGCGGGCGCAGCTTGTCGATCATGCGGCTCAGCGCCGGCGCCGGTTTGGCTTCCTGCTCCTCGAGCTTGGCGCACAGGATGGCGGTGAGATCGCCGACATCCTTGGCAATCAGGAAGTAGTGCTTCATGAAGCGCTCGACATCCTGCATGCCGGGATGTGAGGTGTAGCCGAGCCGTTGCGCGATCTCGCGCTGCATGTCGAATGACAGCCGTTCTTCGGCGCGGCCGGTATAGAAGTGGATGTTGCAGCGGACCGACCAGAGGAAATCCTCGCAGCGGCGGAACGTGCGATACTCATTGGCGTCGAACACGCCTTGCTTGACCAGTTCGTCGGGATCTCGCACGCGATAGACGTATTTGGCGATCCAGAACAACGTGTGCAGGTCGCGCAAGCCACCTTTGCCGTCTTTTACATTCGGTTCGACCAGGTAGCGCGACTGTCCCGCGCGGCGATGGCGCTCCTCGCGCTCGGCGAGCTTGGCGGTGACGAACTCCGCTGCTGTGCCCTGCACGACTTCCTTGTCGAACTTCGTGACCAGTTCGTCGTAAAGCGGACGATCGCCTGTGAGAAAGCGCGTTTCCAGAACGGACGTGCGGATGGTCATGTCGGCGCGCGCCTGCCGGATCGATTCCTCGATCGAACGCGTGGCATGACCGACCTTGAGACCCATATCCCACAGGCAATACAAGATCACCTCGGCGACCTGCTCGCCCCAGGCGGTTTGCTTGTAGGGCAGAATAAACAGCAGATCGATGTCGGATTCCGGGGCGAGCAGGCCGCGGCCGTAGCCGCCGGTAGCGATCACCGCCATGCGCTCTGAATCGGAGGGCGTAGGCGAGCGATAAAGATGTTTGGTCGCTGCGTTGAACAGGATCCGGATGATCTCGTCCTGCACGAAGCACAGCCGCTCGGCGCAGGCGCGGCCGTGGCGGTCTTTGAGCAGTTCGGCCTGCGCCGCCGCGCGGGCCTGCGCCATCTCCGCTTTGAGGAGTTGGGTGACAGAGGCGCGGAAGGCGTCGTCGTTGCCGGCGTGTTTGTCGGCCAGCAGATCGACGTCCCGGGAAATTGCCTCGGGATCGAAATGCAGCAGGGCCTGAGGAGACCGTTCGAGCGTTATGCCATCCATGTTCTTGCGATACCGAACTGTAATCGTGGTGTCACGGCCGATTGTGGCCCTTTGGAATTTCTATTCTGCTTTTCCCTGCCGGGCATGCGCGATGTCCTGTCCAGCTCCCGGCACGGATAAGGTTTTTCTTGTTGACTCTGCGCCATAACACATTGAAAAATCGTCATAATTCTGACTGTCCAATGTGCCGCCTCAATCGCCACCGGAGAAGATAATGTCCCAGATTTCAAGGCGCGCGTTCGCCGCCCTTCTTGCGGGT
>JAIERI010000099.1 GCA_019747015.1 Xanthobacteraceae bacterium | reverse complement strand
TGGCGTTCGTGCGCCAATGGGACCGCGCCGCACCTCTTGTCATTCACTGTTTCGCCGGGATCAGCCGGTCGACCGCCAGCGCCTTCATGGCGGCATGCGCGCTTAACCCCGACCGTGACGAGATCGAGATCGCAAAACAAATGCGTGCCGCCTCGCCGAGCGCCAGTCCCAACCGCCTGATCGTGACGCTGGCCGATCATGTACTCGGCCGCGAGGGCCGCATGGTCCGCGCGCTTGATCGCATGGGTCCCGGCGCAATGACGATCGAGAGCCGCCCGTTCCGCATCGACATCCACTGACATCGCCGCATGAGCGAGAAGCGCCTCACACCTCTCGAGATCGGACTGACAGCGGCCATCGTCTCGATCGACGGCAACGAGCCACTGATCCTCACCGCGCCAGGCAGCGGCGATGAACTCGGCGGCCTGCCGTTCGGCCCGTTCGATCCGGTCGCGCACCGCACATTTGAAATCGGACTGCGTTCGTGGGTGGAGGAACAGACCGGCCTGCAGCTTGGCTATGTCGAACAGCTCTATACGTTCGGCGATCGCGGACGCCATGCCATGGTCGGTGATACCGACGTGCATGTCGCGTCGATCGGCTATCTGGCGCTGACCCGCGCCGCCGACAACACTTCCAAGCCGCAGGTTGCCGGCGCGACGTTCGAGCCGTGGTACCGCTATTTCCCGTGGGAAGACTGGCGCAGCAGCAAGCCAGCGATGATCGACAAGGATATTTTCCCGGCACTGTCCGAATGGGCCATCCGTTCGGAAAAACCCAACACCACGCGCGCGCTGAGCCGGCAGGACCGCGTCAGGCTGTATTTCGGCTTCGAGGGTGCCCATTGGGACGAAGAGCGCGTGCTCGACCGCTACGAGCTGCTTTACGAGGCCGGCCTGATCGAGGAAGCAGAACGGGACGGACGTCCCGCGGCGCTCGAGAGCAAATCACTGCCAGCGCTCGGCGCGCCAATGCGGTTCGACCACCGGCGTATTCTTGCCACCGCTATCGCGCGGCTGCGCGCCAAGCTCAAATACCGCCCCGTGGTGTTCGAATTGCTGCCGTCGGATTTCACCCTGACCGATCTGCAGCGCACCGTAGAGGCCATTTCCGGGCGCCATCTGCACAAGCAGAACTTCCGCCGTCTGGTCGAAGCCGGCGCGCTGGTCGAACCGACCGGCGAGACCTCGACACAGACCGGCGGGCGGCCCGCGGCGTTATTTCGATTTCGACGAGAAGTTTTGCAGGAACGTCCGGCACCGGGCCTGCGGGTGCGCGGGAGACGGTAGCGTTTTTACTCGGCCTTGGACTTGCGCAATTCCATCACAGGTTCGGAACGTTGCGCGGGTTCCGTGCTTGCCGGCTCAACGTGAGCTGCTTCGGAACGGGATGCATCCGCCGACTTGGTTGGCTCGCCTGCGCGCGAGGATCGTGGACGCGAGAGCGCACGCGTCAGCAGCATGCGTACATTCCCCTGACGACGGAAATCGCAATAGGCGAAGCCGAGACCGGAGACCGCGCCGCGGAAGCTGACTTCATCATATTTGTCGAGGTTGAAGCACGGATCGAACGGCATGCCCCTGACCGAGGCGCAAACCGAGCCGGAGCGAACCTGCACCGTGTTAGTCGGCAACCGCAGATGACGAATCGGGCCGGAACCGCTGAACTGCACTGAACCGACTGCCGAGCCATCTTCGTAAATGCGGCCAACACCGCGGGTGCCGTCGAAGCAGTTGAATGAGAACATCTTGTTGGCGACGAATTTGCGCGCTTGATCGGCATTCATCGGCTCGGCAAAAGCCGACGAGACCACCGTCGCCGCAAGCAGAACTCCAAAAGCAAAACGCGCGAACATGCGGCGACTCCAACTCACATGACTGGCAGTTGACCTGCCGGTCGACCTGGCAGTTTGCGGCGACCGCACCGCGGTCTCATCTTAACCCACTGAATACCATACCAACCGTGGCAACATTGGAGCAGCATGGTTTGCAAAGTCTGAACGCCTCACGAGATTTTCACAACCAGACGGCCGCGAACCTGCCCCACAAGGATCTTCGGTCCCATCTCAATGACCTCGCTAAGGCCGATTTCTTTAGTTATTTCAGATAGTTTTGCTTTATCGAGAACTTTCGCAATCCGGTCCCAAGCGATTTTTCGCAGTGGCAACGGGCACATCACTGAGTCGATACCCAAAAGGCACACCCCCCGCAAAATAAATGGCGCGACCGACGACGGCAGATCCATGCCGCCGGCAAGTCCGCAGGCGGCGATGGCCCCGCGATATTTTGTCATCGACAGAACATTCGCCAGCGTCGTGGAACCGACACTATCGACACCGCCGGCCCAGCGCTCCTTTGCAAGCGGCTTTGCAGGCCCGGAGAGTTCATTACGATCGATGATCTCGGCCGCGCCGAGACCGCGCAGATAGTCTGCCTCGCTGGTGCGACCGGTGGACGCGATGACATGGAAGCCGAGTTTCGAGAGCAGCGAAATCGCAAGCGAACCGACGCCACCAGCGGCGCCGGTGACGATCATTGGCCCGTCCTTCGGAGTGAGGCCATGCTTCTCCAGAGCCATCACCGACAGCACGGCGGTTAAGCCAGCGGTGCCGATCGCCATGGCGTCACGCCCGCTCATGCCGTCCGGCAATTTCACCAGCCAGTCGCCCTTCACCCGCGCGCGTTCGGCAAAGGCACCAAGATGAATCTCGCCAAGCCCCCATCCGGTGCAGATCACCTCGTCGCCGGCCTGCCAGTAAGGATGCGCGGACTGGATCACGGTGCCGGCAAAATCGACGCCAGCGATCATCGGGAACCGCCGTACCACCGGCGCCTTGCCGGTCACGGCGAGACCGTCCTTGTAATTGACCGTCGACCATTCGACCGCGACCGTGACATCGCCATCCATCAATTCGGCTTCGTCGAACTGCGTCAACGCCGCCGTGGTGCCCTTGTCGGCTTTGTCGATTCTGATGGCTTTGAAAGTGGTCACGACGCTCTCCGTTCCGGCTTTGCGTTTTGATTTTGCGGGACAGTAGTCGGATGCCGCATCGCGTCAAATTCGACCTCCGTCAAAACTGCAATGCAGTTCATGTTGTCCTGTGACGAAATTATTTGCACACGCATCTGGCGAGCAGCGTGGAGACCTGTTATATTTGTTATGCTCGTTTTGAGAATAAGAAACTCGGACAGAGCTGAAACCTTCGCAAAGTTGCGGAGTCGTTCAAAGCGGATCCGAGACGTGCCGGCCTTTGGGCCGGATTTCTCAGATCCCATATATGCTCATATTGAGTATATATGGGATACAGGGGAGGCAGGGAGATGGCTCTTGAGACGGCACTTGCTGGGTTGTACGGCCCGGAAGATTTTGGCAATCCGGTTCACGGACGGCCCGCTGCGCCCGCACGCAGCCGTGTAACTGCGGAGGAGCGCGCGCGTGCGTTGCCGATGCCCTCGCTGGAATGGACGCCTGAAGTCGAGCGCGCCACCGCGCACCTTTACGAGAAGGTGAAGGCCGTGATCCCGCCGGTCGAATGGCCATTCATGGCGCCCTACATCAAGGCGATCAATGAGCTGAAGCGCGAACGCAACGCCGTGATCCTCGCGCACAACTATCAGACGCCAGAGATCTTCAACTGCGTCGCCGACATTGGCGGCGATTCGCTCAAGCTCGCCATCGAAGCCACCAAGGTGAAGGCCGACACCATCATCCAGTGCGGCGTCCATTTCATGGCCGAGACCTCGAAGATTTTGAATCCCGCCAAGACCGTGCTGATCCCGGATTCGCGCGCCGGCTGTTCGCTGGCCTCCTCGATCACCGGCGAAGACGTGCGCCTGCTCCGCGAACGCTTCCCCGGCGTGCCGGTGGTGGCTTACGTCAACACGTCCGCCGACGTCAAAGCAGAGGTCGACATCTGCTGCACCTCATCGAACGCGGTGCAGGTGGTGGAGAGCCTGGGCGCCGACACCGTCATCATGCTGCCGGATCAGTATCTGGCGAAGTACGTCGCCTCCAAGACCCGCGTGAAGATCATCGCCTGGAAGGGTGCGTGCGAAGTTCACGAGCGTTTCACCGGCGACGAACTGCGCAGCTATCGCACCGCCGATCCCGGCGTGCAGATCATCGCGCATCCCGAATGCCCGCCCGACGTGATCGCGGAAGCGGACTTCACCGGTTCGACCGCGCACATGATCAACTGGGTGCGCGACAACAAGCCGAAACGCGTCGTCCTGGTCACCGAATGCTCGATGGCCGACAACGTACAGGCCGAATTGCCGCAGATCGAGTTCGTCAAACCGTGCAATCTTTGCCCGCACATGAAACGCATTACGCTGCCCAAGATTTGGGGCAGCCTGGTCTATATGCGCGAGGAAGTGACCATAGATCCGATGATCGCGGACAAAGCACGCCGGTCGGTGGAACGGATGATCAATCTGAAGAATTGAGCACAACTTGCTTTGCCGTTGCCGGTTCGTCGGCCACGGATGCCTTGCCGGGCATGACCTCTCAGGGACATTGGGGCGAACCGATGAGCAACACTCTTCAAGCCGACACCAGCAAGATCGACGACATCGTCATTGTCGGCGGCGGTCTCGCGGGCCTGTTCTGCGCGCTGAAACTCTCGCCGCGCCCTGTGACCGTCATCTCGGCTGCGCCGCTCGGCCAGGGCGCCTCCACGGCATGGGCGCAAGGCGGTATAGCTGCAGCGGTCGCGGAAGGCGACAGTGCCGAGTCGCATGCAGCAGACACGATTGCCGTCGGCGGTGGCATCGTCGATGAAACCGTCGCACTCGGTCTGGCGCGCGAGGCCGGCGCGCGCATCCACGATCTTTTGCAATATGGCGTCCCGTTCGACCGCGATCTGGAAGGCAAACTCGCGGTCGGCCGTGAAGCCGCGCATTCTGCCCGCCGCATCGTTCATGTACAGGGCGATCGCGCAGGCCATGCCATCATCGCGGCGCTGATCGAAACGGTCCGCAAAACCCCGTCGATCCGGGTGATCGAAGGCTACACGGCCGAGGCGTTGCTGACGCAAGACAATGCGGTATCGGGCCTGCAACTGCGCAAGGCCGACGATGCGACAGCCAAGCCTGTGACGATTGCGGCACGCTCCGTGGTGCTTGCGACCGGCGGCATCGGGCATCTTTATGCGGTGACGACCAATCCGATCGAGGCCAGCGGTACCGGGCTTGCCATTGCCGCCCGCGCCGGTGCCGTCATCGCCGATCCGGAATTCGTGCAATTTCATCCGACCGCAATCATGATCGGCCGCGATCCGGCGCCGCTGGCGACCGAGGCGCTGCGCGGCGAAGGTGCGACTCTCGTCAACAGCGATGGCGAACGCTTCATGCCGGCGCTGCATCCCATGGCCGAGCTTGCGCCGCGCGACATCGTCGCGCGCGGCGTGTTCGCCGAAATCGCGGCCGGGCGCGGCGCGTTCCTCGACGCCACAAAGGCGCTGGGCGCGAAGTTCGCGGAGGAATTCCCGACCGTCTATGCGAGTTGCATCGCGGGCGGCGTCGATCCGGCGAGGCAGCCAATTCCGATCGCACCCGCTGCGCATTATCATATGGGCGGCATCGCGGTGGACAAGCATGGCCGCTCGTCGATCGAGGGCCTTTGGGCCGGCGGTGAAGTCTCAAGCACCGGTGCACATGGCGCCAATCGCCTTGCCTCGAACTCTCTGCTGGAAGCTGTGGTCTATGCCGCGCGGATCGCCGAGGACATTGGCGGACGCACATTTGAAGGGACCCAGCCGCTGAAGGAATTTGAGACCCCGCGCAATTGCGCCATGCCGCCGCTGGTCGAGTCCAATCTGCGCGCAATGATGAGTGCAAATGTCGGCGTCATCCGAAACGGCGAAAATCTCGCCGAGGCGGTGCGTACTTTTGCCGCGCTGGAAAAAAACACCGGCAACATTGCCTTGCGCAACATGGCGACCACAGCACTGATCGTTGCCGCCTCCGCCTGGGCGCGGCGCGAAAGCCGCGGCGCGCACTATCGTTCTGACTATCCAATCGAAAAACCAGCGCTCGCCAAGCGAACCATGACAACGCTCGCGGCTGCACGCGACATCGCATCGCGGCTCGCCGATGAAGCGGCCGCAGCGGCCTTGCTGCTGAGCGCGTGACGATGGGCAACATTTCCGATCCGGCCTCGCTGCTGCATCCGGATGCATTTCTGTCGCCGCTTGTTATCGATGAGGCGGTAATCCGCGCACTCGACGAAGACCTCGGCCGCGCCGGTGACATCACATCGATCGCAACCGTCCCCGTAGCAACGCAAGCTCACGCAATACTCGTCGCGCGGCAATCGGGTGTCGTCGCGGGCCTGCCGCTTGCAGTAGCGACTTTCCGGCGCCTGTGTGATGACATCAATATCCAGGCGCACACGCGCGATGGCAACGCAGTGGCGAAAGGGGTCCATCTCCTGACGATCTCCGGGCCGGCCCGCGCCGTTCTTGCCGGAGAGCGCACCGCGCTGAACTTCGTCGGCCGCCTGTCGGGCATTGCCACGCTGACCGCGGATTACGTACGCCATACCGGCGGCACCAAGCTGCGTATCTGCTGTACGCGCAAGACCACGCCCGGTTTGCGTGCGCTGGAGAAATATGCCGTGCGTTGCGGCGGCGGATTCAACCATCGTTTTGGACTAGACGATGCGATTCTCATCAAGGACAACCACATCGCGGTCGCCGGCGGCGTGACGGCGGCGCTGAAACGCGCGTGCGCCCACGCCGGACATCTGGTCAAAATCGAGATCGAAGTCGATACACTCGATCAACTCCGCGACGTGCTGAGCACTGGCCTGGCCGATGTGGTACTGCTCGATAATATGGATCTTCCAACTCTGCGCGAAGCGGTGAAGGTTGCAGGCGGCCGTGTGGTGCTGGAAGTCTCCGGGGGGGTGACGCAATCGTCTGTTGCAGAAATCGCAAAGACCGGCGCCGATTACGCCTCTTCGGGTGCCCTCACCCACTCCGCACCGAATTTCGATGTCGCGCTGGACATCGATGCCTGAGCATCAACGGCGAGCCGCTGATTCCGACATTTCAGCAGAGCTTTTAGCAGCTTCGGCGAGCTGAGCAGAAATCTCCGCGGTCTGTGCCGGCGTGCCCCAGCTCGGCGCTTCATGGCCATCGCCCCACGCGCGCGGCCGGTAGAATGTGTGGACGCCATACTTCCACATCTTCTTCATTTCGCCGACCCAGGAGGGCCGCACCCAGTACGCATGATAATGCGTCGACTTGCCGACCTCCGGTAGCCAGATCAAACCGTCGAGCGTCGCCTTGGCGATCTTTTTGGCGCGCTCCCACATGTCGGGCTCATCAACCACATCACGCACGTTGTCGCAGGCGAAGGTGAACTGACACGCCAAGTGACGTTGCTTGTTCTGATACACAACACCGCAGATCGTGGTCGGATAATAGCCGGAGAATGCGCGGTTCACAACGACCTGCGCCACCGCCATCTGCCCACGTACGGCCTCGCCGCGTGCTTCAAAATAGATCACCTCAGTCAAGCACTTTTCGGATTTGGCGCGTGACTCTGCATCAAGACCAAGACGCTCGGCGGGAGTCTTCGGCCGCTGGTTCTCGCCGGTGACTTCACCCTTGCTCGCAACGCTCTCCCCGCCATCTGAGATATCCGGCGCGACCACAGGCAGAGATGCAAGCTGCTTCATCTCAGGATCGGCGGCGGCCGGCAGCACGATGGTGGGCTCTTCACCCGGCTGCCAGCGCTTGAGCGATTCGCCCGGCATACCGAGCGACGAGTTGCCGAAAAAGAGACTCGATGTTTTGACCGCAAAGGGATACTGCGGCACCACCTCAACGGCCGGCGCGGTTCCGTCCGGCACGGCATGCAGTGCCGCAAGCGCGGTCTCGTCGAGCGCGCCGCCTTCATTCGTCTTCGTGGTATCGTATTGCGGCAGGCGCGGTGCGCTGAGAGCAGCCTGAAGTTCTTCGTCGAGCGGCGCCTGTGCAGCGGAAGATGGCATCGCATCGGCGGCCTTGGAACCTTTCACCGAAGCGTTGTTGCTGGCTGGAGCTTCATCGTGAACGGGCATGGCGGCGGGTTGTTCGGTGACTGGCGCAGCAGCGGGAAGCCGGTCGCCCTTGTTTGTGCGTACGACCTTGGGGAAATCTGCCGCCTTCAAAGGCTGCACCGATTGCCCGAGCGGATTACGGTCGATTGTGCCGGTGATATCGACGCCCTGGCTGTCGAGACTGGCAAGACGATAGGACGCAGTCTCGGGAAGATTGGTGCCAATCGGCCGTGGAAGATTGAATGACGCGACCTGCATGGTGCGCCGGGACGACGCAAAAATATACTGCTGCCAACGCTCCGCGACGCCGGGCTGATGCGTGAGCAAAGCGGCGATGTCCTGATAGCCGATCTGTGTCGGGCTCACTGTCATAAGACAGAGAACAAAGCTGAAGGGCGCGAACCGCGCGCCCCTCAGCCTGTTACGCAACATAAACATTATACGCTCACGCAACATACGCTTACACACACGCGATCTCCTTGCACGTTCAGTGCAATTCGACCATTTGTGGTAATATAGAATTAAAGTTGCCGGGGCGTTAATCGCGCGATGCACGCATGCCACACGCAATCGCTAGGCGATTTTCGGCAAATCACATGCAAAGCCTTGGTAAACGTGGCCTTCCAGAGAGTGGTAAATGGCGCGTCAACAAAGATGATGAACGTTTGAGCGGGATGCCGGCGCTTTCGCTCGCGACGAAAAAGCGATGCCCGGGGGTCCCGGGCATCGCGATACAGAAAACTCAGCGACGGTCAGCTTACGCTTGGCTGGCGATGGTGGCGCCAAGTGCAGCTTGCGCCGCTGCTAAACGCGCAATCGGAACGCGATATGGCGAACACGACACATAGTCGAGACCGACCTCGTGACAGAAAGCGACGGAAGCCGGATCGCCGCCATGTTCGCCGCAAATACCGAGCTTCAGACCGGGCCGCACCCTGCGTCCCCGCTCCACACCGATGCGCACCATTTCGCCGACACCGGTCTGGTCGATCGAGATAAACGGATCGACCGCGAGGATTTCCTTGGCGATGTAGGTGCCGAGGAAGCTGGCGGCGTCGTCGCGGCTGATGCCGAAGGTGGTCTGGGTGAGATCGTTAGTGCCGAACGAGAAGAACTCTGCGGTCTTGGCGATGTCCCCCGCCAACAGACAGGCGCGCGGCAATTCGATCATGGTGCCGACCTGATAGGTCAGCTTGCCGCCGGTCTCTTTCTTGACGGCGGTCGCCATTGCGTCGATGCGCTCGCGCACGATATCGAATTCGGCGCGGGTGGCGATCAGCGGCACCATTACCTCCACATTGGCCGGCTTGCCGGTGCGCTTGCCGGCCGCAACCGCCGCTTCGAAAATCGCGCGTGCCTGCATCTCGGCGATCTCCGGATAGGCAATGGCAAGACGGCAACCGCGGAAACCGAGCATCGGATTGAACTCGGCCAATTCGCGCACACGGTCGGCGACCTTGCGGGGGTCGGTGTTCAGAACCTGCGCGACGTCCGCGATCTCCGCCTCGGTGTGCGGCAGGAACTCGTGCAGCGGCGGATCGAGCAGACGGATGGTGACCGGCAGCCCCTTCATGATCTCGAACAGCTCGACGAAATCTGCACGCTGCATCGGCAGCAGCTTGGCCAGCGCGGCGCGACGCGAGGGCTCATCATCGGCGAGGATCATCTCGCGCACGGTACGGATACGCGTCTCCTCAAAGAACATATGCTCGGTGCGGCAAAGCCCGATGCCTTCGGTGCCGAACTTGATCGCGGTGCGCGCGTCGGCCGGAGTATCGGCATTGGCGCGAACCTTCAGCTTGCGCACATCATCTGCCCAGCCCATCAGCGTACCGAACTCGCCGGACATTTCCGGCTCGATCATCGGCATGCGGCCGGCTAGTACCTGGCCGAGCGAGCCGTCAATCGTGATGACATCGCCAGCCTTGAAGCTGCGGCCGCCAACCGTCATGGTGGCGCGGCCGTAATCTACGCGCACACTGCCGCATCCGGAGACGCAAGGCTTGCCCATGCCGCGCGCGACCACCGCCGCATGCGAGGTCATGCCGCCGCGGGTGGTAAGAATGCCCTCAGCGGCATGCATGCCGTGAATGTCTTCCGGCGAAGTCTCGACACGCACCAGAATGACCTTGCGTCCGTCGGCCACGAGCTTCGCGGCCTCATCCGAGGAAAACACGATCTCGCCGGCAGCCGCACCTGGCGAAGCCGGCAGGCCGGACGCAATCACGTCGCGCTTGGCAACCGGATCGATGGTCGGATGCAGCAACTGATCGAGCGAGGCCGGATCGATGCGCGTCACCGCGTCCTTCTTCGAGATCAGACCTTCATTGGCAAGCTCGACCGCGATGCGCAGCGCCGCCTTGGTGGTGCGCTTGCCGTTGCGGGTTTGCAGCATCCACAATTTGCCTTGCTCGACTGTGAATTCAAGATCCTGCATGTCGCGATAGTGCTTTTCGAGAAGACGATAGATGCGCGTCAATTCCTTGAACGCGGCAGGCATCGCCGATTCCATCGACGGCTTGTCGGAGCCGGATTCCTTGCGCGCCTTTTCCGTAATCTCCTGCGGCGTGCGGATGCCCGCGACCACGTCCTCGCCCTGCGCGTTGATCAGGAATTCACCGTAGAGATATTTCTCGCCGGTGGACGGATTGCGCGTGAACGCAACGCCGGTCGCCGAGGTGTCGCCCATGTTGCCGAACACCATTGACTGCACGTTGACGGCCGTGCCCCACGACTCGGGAATATCGTGCAGGCGGCGATAGGTCACCGCGCGCGCCGTCATCCACGAGCCGAACACCGCGCCGATCGCGCCCCAGAGCTGGTCGTGCGGATCCTGCGGGAAATCCTTGCCGGTCTCGCGCGCCACCGCGTCCTTGTATTTGCCGACAAGACCGACCCAGTCGTCTGCCGTCAGATCGGTGTCGAGCGAATAGCCCTTGCTGTCCTTGTAGGTGTCGAGGATGTCCTCGAAATGATGATGCTCGAAACCGAGCACCACATCCGAATACATCGTGATGAAACGGCGATAGCTGTCATAGGCGAAACGGCGGTCGCCGGACTTTTCAGCCAGCGCCTCGACCGTCTTGTCGTTGAGACCGAGATTGAGAACGGTGTCCATCATGCCGGGCATCGAGGCGCGCGCGCCCGAGCGCACCGAGACTAGCAGCGGATTCTTCGCGTCGCCAAACTTCTTGCCGGCGATCTTGCCGACGCGATCCAGCGCCTTCTCGACCAGCGCCTTCAGATCCTTGGGATAGGTTTTGTTATTGTTGTAAAAATAAGTGCAGACGCTTGTCGGAATCGTAAAACCGGGCGGCACCGGCAGTCCGAGATTGGCCATCTCGGCGAGGTTCGCGCCCTTGCCGCCGAGCAGATCGCGCATCGTCGCCTTGCCCTCGGCCTTGCCGTCGCCGAACAGATAGACCCATTTGCCCGATTTGAGGGCGCTTGCCGTCTTTGCCGAAGCTTTCAGTGCGCTGTTCTTGACGGCGCCGCGCGGCGGAGTTGCCTTGCGCTTATGCGCGGATGCGCTTTTCGTCTTTGCCAAGGTCGCGGTTTTCGCAACGGCCTTCTTGGACTTCGAAAGAACTTTTGCCATGGCTTCCAGATGCTGTGTAAGGGGGAAAGGCTGGCGGTTTACACCACGGTTTAAAGCCCCCGCGCAAGTCGCGCAGGGGCCGTAACCGTCCTCAAAGCTATGAACTTTTGGGTAAGCAGTTATTTGATGATGCCGAGGCCGATGATGCCGACCAGGATCAGGTAAATCGCCACGATGAAATTCAACAGGCGCGGAATGAGGAGAATCAGAACACCGGCGATGAGCGAGACGATCGGTGTAAGATGAGCAACTGAAAGGGTCATTGAGGTTCTCCGTAAAGCTGGAAATGAAACGGGCATAAGGAATCGCGACGAGTCGCAAGTCCTCAAGAGAGATGAGACCATGGGAGACGATTGTGAAAGCGGTTTGGTTCCCCGTTTGCACGAAAAAGCCGCAATGAAACCTTGCATCGCGCCGGAACGATGGCAATCGGCGCGGATTGTCACGCAGTTGCGCGGCGGGGTCACCCGCCGGGCGCGATCATGCAGGAGATTGTTATGCGGAAATCAGCATTTGCACTTGTCGTTCTGGCTGGAGCGGCAGCTTTTCCCGCCGTTGCCAGCGCGCAAGCCGTGATCGTGGAAGATCGCGGCGTGACCACCGGCGTCGCCACCGATGACATCGGCATCGCCGACGATCTTCGTCCGCGATTCCGGGAATATGTGGTTCAGGAAAACGTACCGGACTACGCCATTCCGGATCGCGTCATGGTCGGCGGTATACTGCCCGAGACCGGCGTGACCTATTACGACGTGCCTCAGCAGTTCGGCGCGAACCGCTATCGCTACAGCCGCGTCAACGGCCAGTTCATTCTGGTCGAGCCGCGGACGCGCCGCATCGTTCAGGTGCTCGAGTAAATTACCCAAAGCAAAAACCCCGCTCAATGAGCGGGGCTTTTTGCAGGGATCACGACTTTACGTCATCGCTTCAAGATGTCTTTTCAAGAGGTGCCTTGCAGCATCGACAGCAATTTTGACGTTGAGTTGTAACTCTGCAGGGCGTTGTCCTTGAAAGCCGGCGTCCAGTTTGTCGCCTGCCGCTCCTCAGGACTCATCGCCGAATAGCTTTGCAGGATACCGAGGCTGAGCTGGGTCGGATCGCCGCTCGTCTGGCTCTGCTTGAGCGAATCGAGAATGCTGGCACGGGTACGAGAATCCAGTTCCTTCTTCGCAGCGTAGATTTCCTGGTTCGAAAACAGATTATCCTGATTGAGCGCGATGGCCGACAGCGAGCGGCTGTCGATCGACGACAGGTCAGCAAGCTGGCCAGTCTTGCGGGCGGGATCGAACACCAGTTCCTTGTGGTTCGCCGCCGCCGTTGCCGCCTGCGCGTCGAGCGTGGCGCGTGCGCCGGTCGCAACATCGGAAAAGCTCTCGGTCGATGTCGTTGGCGCTGTACCATTCGGATATTGCGCCAGATACGCCGCGACCGGATCGCTTGAAATGCCGGATGGCGCAGTGTTCGGATTTTGCTGTGCGGCCTGAAGACCCTTTTGCACGGCGGCGCGCTGCGCGCTCCATGTCGCCGTCGCTTTCTCCTCGCTGCTGGCGCCATCGAGATAATCGGCCGCGGCTTTATAGATGACGGTGTAATTGCCGGTCATCGCGGTGGCGGCAGCGGCCGGCGCAATCGCCGTGTCAAAACGTCCGTTCAATTCGCTGGCGGCGACGCCCTGCTCGTCCGGCGTGAAATTACTGCCGCTGTTGGTAGCGATGGCGAACAGCGAGCGCCGGTCGAGCGAGGACAGATCGACATTGAGCGTGCCGTCATCGGCGATCGGCCCCTTGACGCTCGCGGCCTTGTAGAGCTGATCGAGCGTGTCGCGTGCGGTCGCGGTGACGGTGGTAAAATCGGGCGTGCTCGCACTGCTGGCCAACTGCGCCTTCGCTGCGTCCGACAGCGTGAGATTGGTCGCCGCGTTCGGATCGAGCGGATTATTATCGGTCGCGGCCTGGTTCAGGGCATCGAGCAGCGTCGGCTGCGTGGCAGCCGCCGTGCGCGCATAGGCCGCGCCGAGCTGCGCGTAGGGATTGGCGGCGGGGCTGATCGATGTCATGCGCGGTCCCGGCGGCCACAATGGTTACCGGAACCTTACAGATCGTGGTTAACGCGGGGTAAACGATGGAACAGGACTGGCGGGCGTCAGTCTTGAATCTTCGAGAAATCCGCAACCGCCCGCGTGGCTTCGCGGATTTCGCTGAGCAGCTTGAGGCGGTTTTCGCGCACGGCCGCGTCATCGTCGTTGACCTTGATCTTGTCGAAGAACGCATCGACAGCGGGACGCAGCTTGGCCATCGCGCTCATGGCGGCGGCGAAGTCTTCCTTGGCCACGGCAGCGCTCGCTTCGGCCTTCACCTGCGCGATGGCGGCGACGAGCTTTTTCTCTTCGTCGAGCTTGTAGAGCGCAGGCTCCGGCGCGGCGGCATAAGCCTTGCCATCTTTCTTCTCCTCGATACGCAGGATGTTCGACGCGCGCTTGGTGCCGGCGAGCAGATTCTTGCCATCGTCGGTGTCGAGAAATTTTCCAAGCGCCTCGACCCGGCGCGCGATCATCAGAAGATCGTCCTGCCCCTCAAGCGCGAACACCGCGTCAACCAGATCGTGCCGCGCGCCCTGTTCGCGGAGTTGGGCTTTCAGGCGGTCGGCGAAGAAGTTGAGAAGGTCGGCCGCCGAGGATTTTGGAACTGCGGACATCTGTTCGGCCGTATAATTGTGAACACGAGGCACGAGCGTATTCAGCCAAAGACTCAATTCCTTCTCAAGAATGGGAAGCAATTTCAGCCGTGATCCGTGATCGACGATGGATCGAATGACTCCGAGGGCAGAACGGCGCAGTGCGAAAGGATCTTTGGAGCCCGTCGGCGTTTCGTGGATGGCCCAGAAACCTGAAAGCGAAACGATCTTGTCGGCGAGAGCGACCGCAATCGAGACCGGATCGGTCGGCACACGATCGTTCGGCCCCTGCGGCTTGTAGTGATCCTCGCTCGCCTGCGCGACGGATGCGTCCTCGCCCTGCGCCAGCGCGTAGTATTTGCCCATCAGGCCCTGAAGCTCGGGGAATTCTCCGACCACCTCGGTGAGCAGATCGGCCTTGGCGAGCTTTGCCGCACGCATGGTCTTCTCGACGTCCGCCCCGACCAGCGGCGCAAGTTCGACGGCGAGGCGTTCGATACGCGCGATGCGCTCCGCCTGCGTGCCAAGCTTCTCGTGGAACACGATCTGATCGAACTTCTTCAGCAGATCGTCCGCCGACTTGCCCTTCCAGTTCTTCAGATCGCTCTCGTAAAAGAACTTCGCGTCGCTCAGCCGCGCGCGGATCACGCGCTCGTTGCCCGCGACGATGGCCTTGCCGCCGTCGCTCGCCTCGATGTTCGAGGTGAGAATGAACTTGTTGGCGAGCTTGCCGGTTTTCGGATCGCTCACCACGAAACATTTCTGATTGTTGCGGATCGTGGCGCGGATCACTTCGCCGGGGATCGTGAGAAAACTCTCGTCGAACGAGCCCATCAGCACCACCGGCCATTCGACAAGGCCCGCGACTTCATCGAGCAACACGGGGTCTTCGACCAGTTCGAGATTTTGCGCGGACGCCAGGGTCTTCGCGTCGGTGAGAATGATGTCCTTGCGGCGCTGCGGATCGAGCACCACCTTCGCCGCTTCCAGCTTGGTCACGTAATCGTCGAATCGGCGCACGCTGAAAGGCGCAGGTGCCATGAAACGATGGCCGCGCGTGGTCTGACCGATTTCGACACCCGGCATTTCGAATTGCACGATCTCCGGGTCTTCGGTTTCGGGGCCGAAGGTGGCTACAATCGAATGCAGCGGGCGCACCCATGTCAGCGCGCCGTGCCGCGCCGACAATTCGCCCCAGCGCATCTGCTTGGGCCATGGGAAGGTGCGGATGGCCAGCGGCAGAATTTCCGCGATCACATCAATCGCGGGACGGCCCGGCTTTTCGATCAGCGCGATATAGAAGTCACCCTTCGGGTCGCGCTGGATTTTTGCTTCATCGAGCGACTTTAATCCGGCGGCTTTGAGGAAGCCCGCAATAGCCGCGTCGGCTCCGCCGACCTTCGGTCCCTTGCGTTCCTGCTTGAGATTCGGCTGGCGCGCGGGAATGCCGTGTACGGTGAGCGCGAGGCGGCGCGGCGTCACAAACGCCTTCGCTCCCTCATAGACGAGGCCCTCGGCGACGAGCTTGTCGGTCACCATGCGGCGCAGATCCTCCGCCGCCTTCGCCTGCATGCGCGCGGGAATTTCCTCGGAGAACAGTTCGAACAGAAGATCGGGCATTATTCACCCTCCCCTTGAGGGGGAGGGTCGCCTGCCGAAGGCAGGCGGGGTGGGGTGGCTGCAATCATCTCATGAATTGCCTCCAGCACAGCATCTGTCTTGCTCGTCACATCGTTATTCCAAAAACGTACCACGCGATAACCTTCTGAATTCAGCCAACGAGTTCGCGCCTCATCGTACTTCATCTTGTCGTTCTCACCGTGCTGCGATCCGTCCACCTCGACAATCAACTTTGCCGCCAGGCACGCGAAGTCCGCAATATATGGTCCGAGGACAACTTGCCGCCTGAAATGACTTCCCTGCACATCGAGCTTGCGAAGATGGCGCCAAAGGATCGCTTCCGCATTCGTTGTATTCGTCCGCAGCTTGTTCGCTACTTTCCGTTTGAAGTCGCTTATGGGTTTCTTGACCATTCGCCACCCCACCCCCGCCGGCGGAGGTTGGGGGACCCCCCCCACAAACGGGGGGGGAGAAAAAAAAAAATTGGGGAGCAAAA
>JAIERI010000018.1 GCA_019747015.1 Xanthobacteraceae bacterium | reverse complement strand
TGCGATGCGCTCCAGCAGCTTCTTGATGTCCTGATTTTGCTCGCCCTGGCTGTCGGCCCATTCGCGGATCAGTTGCTGTTCGCTGCGCATGTGATGGACGAGGCCCTGAATGGCTTCCGCCAGATTGGCCATCGCCGTGGAGGTGGCGCGACTCGATCCTATGTCCTCGACTGTGGAGCGCAGCCGTTCGATTAGCGGCGCCATCTCGGATGAGGCCCCGCCGCCCGCATAGCCATCACTTGAATATTCGCGCACGGTTTCAGCGAGCCAGTCTTCGAGATCAGTATAGAAACGGTTCTGCGCCTGGCTCGACTGCAGATCGAGAAAGCCGAGGATCAGCGATCCGGCGAGGCCGAACAGCGAGGACGAAAACGAAATGCCCATCCCGCTGAGCGGGGCAGCAAGCCCTTCCTTGAGACTGTCGAACATTGCCCCGGCCTCACCGCCGACTTTCAGCCCGTCGATGATCTTGCCGACCGATCCGACGGTTTCGATCAAACCCCAGAATGTGCCGAGCAGCCCGAGAAACACCAGAAGGCCGGTCATGTAGCGCGAGATGTCGCGCGATTCATCAAGGCGCGTTGCGATGGAATCCAGAAGATGCCGCATGGTCTGTTGCGAGATGCTCATGCGGCCTGAACGATTGCTCAGGATTGCCGCCATCGGCGCGAGCAATGTCGGCCGCCGGTCGGCCACGAGACCCGGATCGGAAATACGGAAATGATTGACCCACGAGACCTCCGGATAGAGCCGGATCACTTGCCGGAATGACAAAATGATGCCGATCAGCAGCACCGCGCCGATCAGCGCGTTGAGGCCCGGATTGGCCAGGAAGGCGGCCCAGATCTGTTTGTAGAGAACAACGAGGATCAGCCCGCACAGGATCAGGAAGACCAGCATCCGCACCAGGAAAATGCGCGGCGAGGACAGTTTGGTGACTTCGATGTCGGCTAGCGGGGGAGGAGGGGACTTCGCCAAAGGTTTTGCCATATCGGATCGTCAATCCTTAATCCGGAGAAGGTCACGCAACAATATGGCACGCCATGGGCGGGAAAACAGATGTCAGTGGTCCAATTCTAACATTCGCATCCCGTCCCAGCAGCCATTCTTGCGAATGTTAAATCCACTCCACTAGGCTGCAATTCGCCGCAGATGACGGAACTTCGGCTTGCAACCGGTTTTATTCCGGTGCGTATTTTAAAGTCTTGATGACAGCTGATTTTCCGGTGGAGTTGGGGATGACCGTTTTTTATCTCAAGGCGCTCGGCGCCATCGCTTTATCGTTATCGGTTTTCATGGCGCTGGCGTGGGTCGTGCAGCAGCGCACCGGCAATTCGGGGTGGGCCGATACCATCTGGACCTATGCGCTCGGACTGGTCGGGGCCTGGAGCGCGATGTTTCCCATCCCCGGACAGGATGCGACGTCCCGGCAATGGCTGGTCGGGGTGCTGGTCGCGCTGTGGTCACTGCGGCTGGGCGGGCATATCGCCGAGCGCAGCACAGAGATCAAGAACGATCCGCGTTATGCGGCGATGGCCGCGGAGTGGGGCACTGACGCACCGCGTCAAATGTTCGTGTTCCTGCAGCAGCAAGCCGTCGGTTCGGTACCGCTGGTGTTCGCGGTGTTCATCGCCGCGCATGCGCCGCCCCCGGCATTGCGGGCTCAGGATTATATCGGCGCGCTCATCCTGCTCGTCGGTATTTTTGGCGAAGCCATTGCCGATTCGCAGCTCAAGGCGTTCCGCGCCGATCCGGCGAACAAGAACAGGATCTGCGAAACCGGCCTTTGGAAATATTCGCGCCATCCGAATTATTTCTTCGAATGGTTCGGTTGGCTGGCCTATCCGGTGATCGCGATTGCGACGGGTTATTGGTGGGGCTGGCTGACGCTGCTCGCGCCGCTCTGCATGTATTTTATTCTGGTGTATGTGACCGGCGTGCCGCCGCTTGAACAACTGATGCTGCAATCGCGCGGCAATGCCTTCCGTGCCTATCAGAGCCGCACCAGCAAGTTCTTCCCGTTGCCGCCCTTCGTCTGGCGCGCGATCTCCAGGGATGCTTCATGAGCCTGATTTCCTCGATCATCGAGGCAGCGGAGATCATGCCGAAGCACGAACGTCTCAGCCCAGCGGCTTGAGGATCTTCACCAGCTCGGCCTGGACGAACTCGTTGCCGCAAACCACATGCCCGGTGGTCAGTGCGGAGTCATTGCCGTCGATGCCGGTGACGATGCCGCCGGCCTCGCGCACGATGATGGTCCCGGCCGCGATGTCCCATGGCTTGAGGTTGCGCTCCCAATAGCCGTCGAGTCGCCCGGCGGCGACGAACGCCATATCGAGCGAGGCCGCGCCGAAGCGGCGAAGGCCTGCGACGCGCTCCTGCATCTCCGTCATCTCGCGGCGGGACAGTTCATGATCGCCGCGTCCGATGTGCGGCAGCCCGCAGGCGATCACGCATTCGTTGAGCTTCCGGCGCGCCGCGACGCGAATGCGCTGGTCGTTGAGAAACGCGCCCTTGCCGCGCTCGGCAATGTAAAGTTCGTCATTGGCCGGATTGTAGATCAGGCCCGCGACCATCACGCCCTCGCGTTGCAGGCCGATCGAGATCGCAAATTGCGGAATGCCGTGCAGGAAATTGGTGGTGCCGTCGAGCGGGTCGACGATCCAGATATTGGTCTTGTCGGCGCCCTCGCGGGTGCCGCCTTCCTCGCCGATGAAGCCGTAACCGGGACGGGCTTTGGTGAGATCGTCGTACAGCATTTCCTCGGCGCGGCGGTCGGCCGCGGTGACGAAATTCGCCGGCCCTTTCAGCGACACCTGAAGATTCTCGATTTCGCCGAGATCGCGCTTGAGGCTGCGGCCTGCGCGGCGCGCGGCCTTGACCATGACGTTGATGAGGGCGGAATGAAGCATGAAGGCTCGAGACAATCCTTGAGAATGAGCGGGCGCGATACGGGGCGTATTGGCTTCAAAGCGCAAAGGCGTCAAGGGCGGCGCGCCGGTGCCGAACCATAAAAGCGCATCCTCTCTTTATTTGCCTAGTCCGAACCAGCGCTTGGCGCCGTCCTCCGCCTTCTGCCGCTGGTCGGGTGGCAGTTCGGCCAGCCGCGCATCGAGGTCCGGATCGCTCGCGCCGGCGGTCTTGGCGATCAGGTGCCATTTGAAGCCTTCGACAGGATCGGCGGGGACGCCCTGACCCTCAACGAGAATATGGGCGAGGCGATTTTGAGCAATGGCACTGTTCTGCCGGGCCGCGCGTCCGAGCACGGCCACGGCAAGTGGCACGTTTCTGGTGACGCCGGTGCCGTTGAACAACGCGATGCCGTATTCGACCTCGGCATCGATGTTATCCGCAAGAGCCGCAGCGCCCAGCAGCTTTGCGGCCATGGCCGGGTCTTTCTCGACGCCGCGGCCTTCCTTATAAAATGTTGCCAGAGCGTATTGCGCTTCGGGATTGCCGGCGTCGGAAGCCTGACGAAACAGTTCGGCGGCGCGTTTCAGATCCTGGGGAAATGTCTGTCCTTCGAGATAAAGCAAACCAAGATTGTAGGCCGCGGCCGCCTTGCCGAGCTTGGCGGATTGCGCCAGCAGTTTCGCGCCTTCGTCGCGATTGGCCGGGCCGCCCCGTCCGCCGATCCGCATCATGGCGAGCGCGAACATCCCTTCGCGATCGCCGAGGTCGGCGGCTTTTTTGTACCATTGCAGTGCCTGATTGTCGTCGCGGCTGATGCCAAGGCCATTGGCGTAAAGCTCGCCGACCAGTGTCATCGACTTCGGATCATTCTGCGACGTGGCGCGCTTGGTCGCAAGATCAAGCGCAGTACGATAGCGGCCTTCCTGATAGGCGGCATAAGCGTTATCGGCGTTGGGATCGAAAGGCGTTTGGGGAGGAGGTGCCGCCAATGTTTTTGCTGATGTGAATGCCTTGGGGCTTGCCGGTTTCGGAGCGGCTGGTTTCGGCGTCGCCGGCGCGGCTTCCGGCTTGATCGGAACTCGCTTTTGCAAAAGGTCCGGCGGCAGTGACAATTGCGCCACCGCCGCATCATGGATCATGCTGGCCGACAGGATGGCGACAAAAAGTGCCATGCGCGCGTGGTGCGAACCCATTGCCACTCAATCCTGTTCGGCCGTCGCCGGAGCGAAGGCTTTGGCGTGACTTTGCGCGATAATCGCCATGACATCCGCCAACGCGGCTTGAGGTCCGCGCGCATCGTTCCAGATGAAGTCGGCGGTCATGATAAAATCCGTGCCGGTCGCCGCGAACAATGCGGTCTCCTCCAGCGTCGCCGCGTAGCCGACGCCGGGTGGCTCGAATGTTTCAGCCCACCATTGCAAGCGTTCGAAAATAGCTTCTGGCGAAGGCCGTTGCCCCTCCGCGTCCAGTTCGCCGAACAGCACATAGTCTGCGCCGGCTTCGCCGGCCACCATGGCGTCATGACGGGTGTGCAGTGCGCCGACGCCGAGGATACGTTCCGGCTTGAGCGAGGGCATGGCTTCCTGCATCGCCTCGATGCCGGAAACATGAGCGCCGTCCGCGCCCGCGCGTGCGACGATGTCATGATGCTGGTCGATGAGGAGGGCCGCGCCGGCTTGCTGGACGACGGGTGCAATTGCCTTGACGCGCGAGATCATGCTGCGTTCGTCCGTCTGTGCGAGCCGCAGCAACACCGCGGCGACATCGAAACCCGTCAGCACATCATGCAATTGCATCAGCAGTGCCGCCGGATCGGAGATCAGTGGCGTTGCGAGATAAAGCCGCGGCACGGGAATGGACACTGCGCGTGCAGTCCTTTTATTAGCCGCGGTCTTTTTAGAAGACATATGAGGCCCGCTCTTGAGATCGGCTTTTGGCCGCGCCGACAAATCATTTCATCGGCGAATGCGCACCGTCAGGCGATAGTCGCAACGAATTTGCAATCGCGTTGCAAACTTCCTGCTCAAGCCGCGCGCTTGCTTTCCAGATCGGCTTTCCATTCGCCTTTGCTGGCCAGTGAATTCATGTGCGCGCGGTGGTCGAACGCCCTCTGGGCGGCCGGGACGTTCTCAGTCTTGCCGGACCACGCCTTCTGCGGCGCCGCCTGCAGCGCGCGGCCATAGGAGAAGGTGAGTTTCCATGGCAGTCCGCCAATCCTGTTCATGGCGTCGAGATGTGCGGTGGCTTGCTCGTCGGACTGTCCGCCTGACAGGAACGCGATGCCAGGCACTGCGGACGGCGCGCAATTCTTCAGCATGCGCACGGTCTTTGCCGCGACCTCGTCGACTGACGCCTGTTTCGCGCACTTCTTACCGGAGATCGCCATGTTCGGCTTCAGCACCATGCCTTCGAGGGCGACCTTCTGGTAGTAAAGCTCCTGGAAGGTTTCCTTGAGCACGAATTCGGTGACTTCGTAACAGCGGTCGATGTCGTGATCGCCGTCCATCAGCACCTCGGGCTCGACGATCGGCACGATTTGCGCCTGCTGACAGAGCGCGGCATAGCGTGCCAGCGCGTGGGTGTTGGTGCGGATCGCAGCGTAGCTCGGGATGCCCTTGCCGATATCGATCACCGCGCGCCACTTCGCAAAGCGCGCCCCGCCCTCGTAATACTTCTTCAGCCGCTCGGCGAGCTTGTCGAGGCCCACTGTAATGAGTTCGCCGGGGCAGCCGGGCAGCGGCTGGGTGCCTTCGTCGACCTTGATGCCGGGGATCGAGCCGGCCTGTTCGATCAGCTTGACTAGCGGTGTGCCGTCCTTGGCTTTTTGCCAGAACGTCTCGTCGTAGAGGATGACGCCGGAGATGTATTTGCTCATCGCGTCCCTGGAGCGGAACATCATCTCGCGATAGTCACGGCGGTTGTCCTCGGTGGATTCCACGCCAATGGGGTCGAAACGCTTCTTGATGGTGCCGGAGGATTCGTCGGCGGCGAGAATGCCGCGGCCCGGCGCCACCATGGCCTGGGCAATCTTGTTGAGGTCAGCGAGATTCATCGGGGTCTCCCAAGAACGTCCGAAAGAGCGTCTGAAAAAGGTTTGAAGGGTCCATTTGGATAATTCGAAGGCGTGAAAAACGGTTCCGGCCAGAACCCATAGTAATATTTATCCCGGCCGGCCGCTTGTGTCATTTGGTCCTTAGAACTTCGACGCCGGGCAGCGGCTTGCCTTCCATCCATTCCAGAAAGGCGCCGCCTGCGGTCGAGACATAAGTAAAGTCGTCGGCCACACCGGCATGATTGAGAGCGGCCACAGTGTCGCCGCCCCCCGCAACCGAGATCAGCTTGCCGTCGCGGGTGCGCCCGGCGGCGTGGCGGGCGGCCTGCACGGTGCCGCGGTCGAACGGCTTGATTTCAAATGCTCCGAGCGGGCCGTTCCAGACCAGCGTGGCGGCGTCGTCCATGGCGGCGCGCACGCGGTCGACCGATTTCGGTCCGATGTCGAGGATCATGCCATCCTTGGGGATCGCATCGAGGCCGTAGGCGTGAGAGGGTGCATGCGCCTTGAATTCATGTGCGACGATGGCGTCCACGGGCAGGATGATCGCGCATTTCACGGTTTCGGCTTTTTCCAGGATGCGCAGCGCGGTCGGCGCCAGATCCTTCTCGCAAAGCGATTTGCCGATATCGACGCCCAGCGCGTGCAGGAAGGTATTGGCCATACCGCCGCCGATCACCAGCGCATCGACCTTGCTGACGAGATTCTCCAGCAGGTCGAGCTTGGTTGAGACCTTGGCGCCACCGATGATGGCGATCACAGGATGCGCCGGCGCTTCCAGCGCCTTGCTCAGCGCGTCGAGTTCGGCCTGCATGGTGCGTCCGGCATAGGCCGGCAGCACATGGCCGAGACCTTCGGTCGAGGCATGGGCGCGGTGCGCGGTCGAGAACGCGTCGTTGACCCAGATGTCGCCGAGCTTCGCCAATTCGGCGACGAAAGCAGGGTCGTTCTTTTCCTCACCCTTGTGAAAGCGGGTGTTCTCAAGACAGACGATATCGCCCGGCTTCATCGCCGCGACGGCCGCCTGCGCGCTTGGGCCGATACAGTCGCCGACAAACTCGACATGACGGCGCAGCACATAGGCCAGCGTGATCGCGACCGGCTTGAGCGATTCTTTCGGATCGGGGCCTTTGGGCCGTCCGAAATGCGAGAGCAGAATAACTTTGCCGCCCTTTTCGGAAATCTCGATGATGGTCTTGGCGACGCGCACCAGGCGCGTCGCATCCGACACGCGGCCATAGTCCATCGGCACGTTGAGATCGACGCGCAGCAGAACGCGTTTGCCCGTCACGTCCACATCGTCGAGGGTGCGGAATCCAGACATCACAATCCGTCAGGTGCGAGCGCGCGGCGAGATCGTCAGAGCAGTTTGCCCATCGCGACGGCCGTGTCGGCCATGCGATTGGAGAAACCCCATTCATTGTCGTACCACGACATGACGCGAACCAGATTGCCGCCCTGCACCTTGGTCTGATCCATGGCAAAGGTCGACGAGCTTGGGTCGCCGTTGAAATCGATCGACACGTTGGGCGCGTCGGTGAACGACAGGATGCCCTTGAGCTGCTGTTCGGCGGCGCGCCGGAACGCGTCGTTGATTTCCTTGACGGTGGTTTCGCGCTTGGCGACGATTTTCAAATCAATGACGGAGACGTTCGGGGTCGGCACGCGGATCGCGACGCCGTCGAGCTTGCCCTTCAATTCCGGCAGCACGAGGCCGATGGCTTTCGCCGCGCCGGTCGAGGTCGGGATCATCGACATCGCCGCCGCGCGGCCGCGATACAGATCCTTATGCATGGTGTCGAGCGTCGGCTGATCGCCGGTATAGGCATGGACCGTGGTCATGAAGCCGGTCTCGATGCCGACAACGTCGTTCAACACCTTGGCCACCGGAGCGAGGCAGTTGGTGGTGCACGAGCCGTTGGAGACCACGGTGTGGTCCTTGGTCAGCGTGTCGTGGTTGACGCCGAACACGATGGTGGCGTCGGCGCCGTCCGCCGGGGCGGAGACCAGCACGCGCTTGGCGCCTGCGGTCAGATGCGCGGCGGCCTTGTCACGGGTCGCGAAAATGCCGGTGCATTCCAGAGCGATGTCGATATTGAGTTCCTTCCACGGCAGCGTGGTCGGATCCTTGATCGCGGTGACTTTGATTTTGCCGTAGCCGATGTCGATGCTGTCGCCCTCGACCTTCACCGTGCCGGGAAAGCGGCCATGGACCGAGTCGTAACGAAGCAGGTGGGCGTTGGTCTCGACGGGTCCAAGATCGTTGATGGCGACGACCTGGATATCCGTGCGCTTGGATTCATGAATAGCGCGCAGAATGTTACGGCCGATACGGCCAAATCCATTGATCGCGACCCGGACTGCCATTTTCCTGCTTCTCCCTGGAATTCCGCAAAAATGATGATTTTCGAGGCGGGTTTTGCCCCGAATGAAGCCGCGATGCAATCATCACAAATAGGTAAGCCTCGGAGAGAGTTACCGGCTTTTGAGACCCGCCTCGGCAACCTGGGCCACGGCCTCGGCCGTAATCCCGAAATGCTTGTACAACTCCTTATATGGGGCGCTTTCGCCAAATCCGCTCATGCCAACGAAGAGGCCCTCGGGTCCGATAATCGCATCCCATCCGAACCGGACAGCCGCCTCAACCGCGACCTTGACCGGCGCGTTGCCGATAATCTTGGCACGGGCGGCCTCTGGCGCTTCCATGAGCAAGTCCATGCAAGGCACCGAGACGACACGGGTTGGGATTCCGCGCCCCGCAAGCTGCTTTTGTGCTTCGACGGCTAGCGAGACTTCCGAGCCGGTAGCGAAAATCGAGACTTTCGCCTCGCCATCGGCCTTTGAAATCTCGTAGGCGCCGGCCGCGCATTTGTTGTCGGCATCGTTGGCAAGC
The DNA here is from genome assembly GCA_019747015.1 of Xanthobacteraceae bacterium. Lineage (GTDB taxonomy): Bacteria > Pseudomonadota > Alphaproteobacteria > Rhizobiales > Xanthobacteraceae > Afipia. Next base: position 7,480 of record JAIERI010000018.1, on the reverse strand, counting down.
CGCAGTTGCGGCAGATTCTGGCGAGTCAGCGCCAGCACGCTCGGGCGCGACTTCGCCTCAAGCGCCAGTTGCCAGCATTCCAGCGTCTCAACCGTGTCGCAGGGCCGAAACATGTTGACGTTCGGCATCGCCCGGAGCGAGGCGAGAGTTTCGACCGGCTGGTGGGTCGGTCCGTCTTCACCAAGGCCGATGGAATCATGGGTTAGTACGAGAATAATGCGTTCCCCCATCAGCGCGGAGAGACGCAGCGCCGGACGCAGATAATCGGCGAATACAAGAAACGTTCCGGAATACGGAATGAGTCCGCCGTGCAGCGCCAGACCGTTCATCGCTGCGGTCATGCCGTGCTCACGGATGCCGTAATTGATGTAGCGGCCGCCGTAATTGTTGGCTGAGATGGCAACCATGCCCTTCGGGCGGGTGTTGTTGGAGCCGGTGAGATCGGCCGATCCGCCGATCATTTCCGGCACCGCGGCGGTCAGCGCCGTCAGCGCGTTTTCCGACGCGATGCGGGTGGCGATTTCCTTGGGCTCCGCCGCCAGCGACGCTTTCATCTTCGCGACAGTGTCCGCGAGAGCCTTCGCTGGCAGATCGCCTTTGGTGCGCCGCTCGAATTCGGCGCGTGCGCCGGAATCTTTCGCCGCCAGACGCTTTGTCCAGTCCTGCTTGGCCGATGCGCCGCGCGATCCGACCGCGCGCCAGGCATCCAGAACGTCTTTTGGAATTTCGAATGGCGGCGCATCCCAGCCAAGTTTTTTGCGCGCGCCGGCGATTTCCTCCGCGCCAAGCGGCGAGCCATGGGCTTTTTCAGAGCCGGCCTTGGTCGGCGCGCCATAGGCGATGATGGTCTTGCACGCGATCATCGTGGGACGATCCGAATTCTGCGCACGCGTCAGCGCGTCCGCGATCGCCTTGTGGTCGTAACCGTCTACATGCTCGGCCGCCCATCCCGCCGACTGGAAGCGTTTCACCTGATCGACCGAATCCGACAGCGAGATCGCGCCGTCGATCGAAATGCCGTTGTCGTCGTACAGCACGATGAGCCGGTTCAGTTTCAGGTGCCCGGCGAAGGCGATGGCTTCCTGGCTGATGCCTTCCATCAGGTCGCCGTCCGAAGCCAGCACATAGGTGTGATGATCGACGATATCGCCGCCGAATTCCGCCGCCATGTGCCGCTCGGCGAGCGCCATGCCGACCGCGGTGGCGATGCCCTGGCCGAGTGGACCGGTGGTGGTCTCAACACCCGGCGTGAGGAAGTTTTCCGGATGACCGGGCGTCAGCGAGCCGAGCTGTCGGAAATTCTTGATCTGCTCGATCGTCATTTTCGGATAGCCGGTCAGATACAGCAGCGCGTACAGCAGCATCGAGCCGTGACCGGCGGAGAGCACGAAGCGGTCGCGATCCGGCCATTTCGGATCGCTGGCATCAAATTTCAGGAATTGCGTGAACAGCACAGTTGCGACGTCGGCGGTTCCCATCGGCAACCCGGGATGGCCGGAATTCGCCTTCTGAACGGCGTCCATCGCGAGCGCGCGAATCGCATTGGCCATGCGGGAAAGATCGACGTGCGGGGTCTGCGCCTGTGACATGATTTTCGCCTGAATTGAAATGGAGGTCTGCGGTTGGCTAGTGGTCCGATTCCAACATTCGCATCCCGTTTCGGCATGCATCGTTGCGAATGTTGGAATCAAAGGACCACTAGCAGATATAAGTTCCTAGTGGAGCTTAGGATTTGACATTCGCTTTACGAAGCGGGCTGCCGAAATGGATGCGAATGTCAAATCCGCTCCACTAGCCGGTGGATAGCACCCCGGCACTGATGAGTCCAAGCAACACTAACGCTCCGAATTGGTACGCGTTGCGCTGCACCTTAGCCTTAGTAGTGTATAGTCACTGGCGGCCGTTGCGTTCCCGCCATCCCAGCTTTAAATTTAAACGGCTAAACACTTGTCGAGCCGGGGTTTTCCCCGGTGTGGGGATCGCAGCACGTTCATGACATGGCGCCGGTGCCGGCTGACATGTCACGCGTATCCTCGAAAAGGGCTCATCGTTCGCGTATGACCGATCGCATCTCCAACGGGTTTGCCGCTTCCGATCTTGCCACCTCGGGCGCGAGCGATATCGAGCAAGCCACGCGCCGTCTGGCCGCCGCGCTCGATGCGCTGGAAAATGCGGTGGAGCGGCGGCGCGAGCACGCGCGCGGCGAAGAGGAATTGGCCGCGCGGATTCAGGCGCTCGGCACCGACCGTTCGCGGCTCGCCAATGAACTCGACGGCACGCTGGTGCGCTCGCGCGAACTTGAGCGCGCCAATCGCGAGATCGCGCAGCGGCTCGATGTGGCGATCGACACCATCAGGTCGGTCATCGACGCGGGAGATTAGTGTGGTTGTTCGAATGTCCGCATTCTTGTTTCGGCACACTCGATTGCGGACATGCGAACCAAAACCACGCTAGATTTTATAACTGGCAGTGTCCTTTTGAATCTGAAGTTCGCTTAAGGGCTTGCTGCAAAATGGGTCGAACTTCGGATTCAGGACGCTGGCCATGACCACCCACGTCAATGTCACCATCAATGGCCGCCAGTACCGCATGGCCTGCGAGGAAGGGCAGGAGACCCGGCTGCTGCGGCTTGCCGAAACGCTGGAATCCCGTGTCGAGAGTCTGCGCGGTAAGTTTGGCGAGATCGGCGATCAGCGGCTCACTGTGATGGCGTCGCTGACCATCGCGGACGAGCTGGCCGATGCCGAACGCCGCATCCGCGGCCTTCAGGAAGAGATCGAGGCGCTGCGCGAGGTTCGCCTCACCGCCTCCGACCGCGCCCGGGCGACGCAGACCGCCGTCGCTAACGCGCTCAACGCCGCTTCCGACCGCATCGAAAAGATGACGCATGAACTGAACCGCCCGACGGGGCAGGGCGTTGCGCTCGGATAATGCCGTTTACCGGCATTATTGCCGCGGGTCAGCGCCGCTGAACGCTGGCGGTGGGGTGCAATCGTCGCTACATTGGCGGGGCGAGGCTGCGACGCGCGTCAGGAGCCATAATATCCCCGGGGCCTTATCGATCCTTTAGGGAACTGTCCCTGGCCGGGTCCGTGGACCCGATCATATGGTGCCCACCTACTTTCGTAGGGAACTCCGGGATCGAGTGCTTCAACGGCGTCTGTGGCTTCGCACTTGTTTTTTCTTTAGTGCCATCGATTGGACCGCGCCATTTCGCCGCCCAAAACTTCGCCGCTCAAGACGAAAATCGAGTTGCGCTCCGAAGCCATCGCGCAACGCGAGGCATTGAGCGCCGCTCAGCGCAAGAAGGCTGCGCGCGCCATCGCTGCGCATGAGTGGCCCGTCGAGGTGCCGCCGGGCGTTTGCGTCGCCGGCTTCTCCTCCATCCGCAGCGAGATCGACGTTTCACCGCTGATGCAGGCGCTCTCAAAGCGCGGCGCGGCGCTCGCGCTTCCCGTTCTCGCCGGGCAAGACCAGCCGCTGATCTTTCGCCGCTGGAGTGAGAGTGCGCGCCTCGTGCGCGGGCCTTACGGAATTTTCGAACCATCCTCCGAGGCGGATGAAGTCGATCCCGACATTGTGCTCGTGCCGCTCGCGGCGTTCGACCGCGCCGGTCATCGTATCGGCTATGGCGGTGGATATTATGACCGCACGCTTGAGCGTCTTCGCAAATTGAAGAAAATCACCGCGATCGGCATCGGGTTTTCCGTGCAGGAAATCGCGCAGGTGCCGTCATCGGAACACGACGTGCAACTCGATCTCGTGCTAACGGAAAATGAAATCATCGACTTTCGGAGTCTGTAATTTGCGTATTCTGTTCGTCGGAGACGTGGTGGGGCGAAGCGGTCGCGCCGCCGTGCTGGAGATTCTTCCTGGCCTTGTGAGCGACTGGAAGCTCGATCTTGTCATCGTCAACGGCGAGAACGCCGCCGGCGGCTTCGGGATCACCGAGGCGATCTATCAGGAACTGCTCGACGCCGGCGCGGACGCCATCACGCTCGGCAATCATTCCTGGGACCAGCGCGAGGCGCTGGTGTTCATCGAGCGCGCGCCGCGTCTCATCCGTCCAGTGAATTTCAATCAGGGTACGCCCGGACGCGGCGCTGCTTTGATCGACACGAAAAACGGCCAGCGTGCGCTGGTCGTCAACGGCATCGGCCGCATCTTCATGCAGGCGTTCGACGATCCGTTCTCCGCCATCGACCGCGAACTCAATGCCTGTCCGCTGCGCGAAAGTGCCGATGCGGTTGTGGTGGATTTTCACGGCGAAGCCTCGAGCGAGAAGCAGGCCATGGGTTATTTCTGCGACGGCCGCGCCAGTCTCGTCGTCGGCACGCACACCCATGTGCCGACGTCCGATCATCGCATCCTGCCCCATGGCACCGCTTACATGACCGATGCCGGCATGACCGGCGACTACGAATCCATCATCGGCATGGACCGCGAGGAGCCGATCGGGCGATTTTTGCGCGGGTATCCTGCAGCGCGCTTCGAGCCGGCGGACGGTGCGGCGACGCTGAGCGGCGTAGCCGTAGAGACGGATGATGCGTCAGGTCTGGCAAAGCGTATCGCGCCGGTGCGGATCGGTCCTGTTCTGGATCAGACCTTCCCGACGTTTTGGGCAACTTGAATTCAATGACTGAAACGGGATATCGATCGCCCAACAACTGGATCCCGTATCTCAAGGCCGCCGCGATTTTTTTAAGCTCGCGAATTGTCATCCTGCTGGCGGTTCCGTTTTCGAAAATTTACATCCCCCTCGGCACCGACGCGTGGGTCGCGGGGCCGAACTGGTATCACCATCTGCTGCGCTGGGATTCGGAGTGGTACAATCTCATCGCGACCGAAGGCTATCGCTATAACGGCAATCCCAATGACCTCCAGACGGTGGTGTTCTATCCGCTGTATCCGCTGGTAACGCGTGCCGTCGCGGCGGTGACGGGATTAGGCGCCCCCGCCGCCTTGCTCGTGGTTGCAAACATCGCCGCACTGGCTGCCATCGTGTTGTTGTTCAAACTGGTGCGCGAGGAATGCGACGATTGCATTGCACTGCTGACGGTCGCGTTTCTCAGTTTTTTCCCCGGATCGATCTTTTTATCCGCCGGTTACACCGAACCGCTGACGCTGCTGTTGATCGTCTGCTTTTTTCTGGTGCTGAAACGTGAGTGGTTTTTTGCCGCCGCTGCGATTGCGGGTCTTGCCGTTGCGGCGCGTTCGGCCGGCATCGTGCTGCTGCCGGTGTTGCTCTGGCAGATGTGGCGCACCCTCAACCATAAAACTTTCTGGCGCGACGCTGTGCCATGCATCGTCCTCGCATCGTCCGGCCTGTGGCTCTACATCATCTATCTTTGGTTCGCGTTCGATGCACCGTTTGCATTTTCGCAGGCGCAGGCGGGATTCCATAAAGGTACGACGATGGCGGAGCGCTTGATCGCAGCGCTCGAACTGCAGCCGTTTTTCAAGATGAATCTCACCGAGGCCAGTCCGGCCGGCCTCGATGGATGGTTCTTCCTGTTGTTCATGGTGTTGATCGTGCGGTCATGGTTTCGACTGAACGTCGACATGACGCTGTTCGCATTTGGCGTGTTGATGTTGCCCTATCTGACCTTGAGCGGCGGTCCGGCGGGCTTCATCTCGACGGCCCGATTCAACGTCGTGTCGTTTCCGCTATTTCTCGTGATGGCGGAACTTGGCAGTCGCGTTCGCTGGCTGGTGCCGGGCGTCATCGGCATTTTTGGCGGACTGCTGTTCATGTACGCCGCGCTTTTCGCGCAGTGGCAGTGGGTCGGCTGAGCCCAGCAGGGGGTGTGGTCCCCGCTTTAATTTTTTTCGAACCGGGCCTATAACGCGCGGCACCGTTTATTGTATTCAAGACATAACCGCTCCCGACACCAAGAGAGACTATCCGATGGCCGGACATTCCCAATTCAAGAACATCATGCACCGCAAGGGCAAGCAGGATGCGATGAAGTCCAAGATCTTCGGCAAGCTCGCGCGCGAAATCACCGTCGCCGCCAAGCTGGGGACGCCGGACCCCGCGATGAATGCACGGCTTCGCGCCGCAGTGGTTGCTGCGCGGCAGGAAAACATGCCGCGCGACAATATCGAACGTGCGATCAAGAAGGCCACGGGCAGCGAGAGCGAGAATTACGATGAGATTCGCTATGAGGGTTACGGCCCCGGCGGCGTCGCCGTCATCGTCGAGGCGCTGACCGACAACCGTAATCGCGCGGCCTCCGACATTCGCTCCTATTTCACCAAGTCCGGCGGCAATCTCGGCGAAACCGGGTCGGTGTCATTCATGTTCGACCATGTCGGCGTGATCGAATACGACGCGGACAAAGCCTCCGCCGACGCCATGCTGGAAGCGGCGATCGAGGCCGGCGCCGACGATGTGGTCTCGAGCGAGGACGGCCACGAGGTCTATGCCTCGCAGGAGACGTTCCGCGACGTTGCCAAGCTGCTGGAGGTGAAATTCGGCGAACCGCGCAAGGCGGCGGTGATCTGGAAGCCGCAGAACAACATCGAGGTCAGCGACGAGGTCGGCGAGAAGTTGTTCAAGCTGCTCGACCTGCTCAACGAGCATGACGACGTGCAGAACGTCTATGCCAATTTCGAGGTCTCCGACGCGCTTGCTGCCAGGATGGCGAGTTAAGCGGGACCGTTTCCCGATCATGTAATTTTTTATTGACGCCGTAGTGCCAAAGGATCATGTCCTTCGCCAGTGGTCCGATTCTGACATTCGCACCCGTTTCGGCAGGAATTTTTGCGAATGTTAGAATCTAAGGACCACTGGCAGAATTAAAATTCTGGTGGAGTAGATTTGATATTCGCGTTACGGACTCGCGGCTAGGCGGGACGCGAATATCAAATCCCTCCACCAGGGGCGTTGAACTTCGTTCGCGCTCCATCACTGGAAGCTCCAACCATGCCAGGCGACAGTCAATCTACATTGCCGGTCACGGAATTGGTCTGAGAGCACACGGCTCACCGACCTGCCGGGACTGGCAGAATTCGAAGGTGAGCCATGACGGGTATTCACTCCGCGCCCGAGGGCGAGTTCAACGCGGCTATCGTCGCTGCCGGCCTGACCGGCGAGCATGTCGCTGACAAGGTCGACGTCCTCAACAGGCTCGAGCCCGAAGAGGCCGCGGCGGTTCTGAGGCTGCTGCCGCGCGAGGCCGCGGTCGAGATTCTCGACAAGCCGGAGCTCGATTTCGGTGCCGAGATACTCGAAGCCTTGCCGCACGATGTTGCCGTCACCCTGCTGACCGGCTTGTCCGCGGACAGGGCGGCCGACATTGTGCAGCAATTGCAGGAGCCCCACCGAACGGAGCTGATGCAGGGGCTGGACCCACCAGACCCGCGCCGGCCGGTCATGGACCAGCACCTGGGCGACGGCCGCGCGCTGTTGCTGTTCGTGAAGGAACGCAGCTTCAAGCCGGGCGTGAACCGCCTGGAGCAGGTGATCGAATATGTC
>JAIERI010000075.1 GCA_019747015.1 Xanthobacteraceae bacterium | reverse complement strand
TTCGTTTACGTCGGATGTGCCGAACACTGGGACCGCCAGCCTCAGTCCGCGTATCTCATTCTCGACGAGAACGGCCGTCTCGACTGGATACCGCCACAGGCGCGCGCGACGCATAAGGCTTAGCGATACGGCCTGGCAAAATAAAAAGTCGAAAATGAAAAAGCCGGAGAGAAGCTGAACTTCTCTCCGGCTTGGGTCGGACCAAAAGGGGTATCAATTGGCCCGGATGTGCCCGTTCGCCTTACGCAGCGGCTTTTTTGCCGGTCGGGACTTCGGAGACGGTTTTCAGAATCTGCGAAGCGATGGCGTAGGGGTCGCCCTGCGAGTTCGGACGGCGGTCTTCGAGATAGCCCTTGTAGCCGTTGTTCACGAAGGAGTGCGGAACGCGGATCGAAGCGCCGCGATCGGCAACGCCGTAGCTGAACTTGTTCCACGGCGCGGTCTCGTGCTTGCCGGTCAGACGCTTGTCGTTGTCCGGGCCGTAGACGTCGATGTGTTCTTTCCAGTTCTTCTCGAACGCCTTCATCAGCGCCTCGAAGTACTCCTTGCCGCCGGTTTCGCGCATGTAGCCGGTCGAGAAGTTGGCGTGCATGCCCGAACCGTTCCAGTCGGTGTCGCCGAGCGGCTTGCAGTGATACTCGATATCGATGCCGTACTTTTCAGTCAGGCGCTGTAAGAGGTAGCGCGCCATCCACATTTCGTCAGCGGCCTTCTTGGAGCCCTTGCCGAAAATCTGGAATTCCCACTGGCCCTTCGCCACTTCGGCATTGATGCCTTCGTGGTTGATGCCGGCGGCGAGACACAGATTGAGATGTTCCTCGACGATTTCGCGAGCGACCGAACCGACATTGCTGTAGCCGACACCCGTGTAGTACGGACCTTGCGGCGCAGGATAACCAGCTGTTGGGAAACCGAGAGGGCGACCGTCTTTGTACATGAAGTATTCTTGTTCGAAGCCGAACCATGCGCTGGCGTCGTCGAGAATGGTGGCGCGCTTGTTTGTCGAATGCGGCGTCTTGCCGTCGGGCAGCATGACTTCGCACATCACCAGGGCGCCGTTGATACGAGCCGCATCCGGATAAACCGCAACCGGCTTGAGAACGCAGTCCGACGAATGTCCTTCGGCCTGCATGGTCGAGCTTCCGTCAAAGCCCCACAAAGGAAGTTGTTCGAGCGTTGGAAATGAGTCGAAATCCTTGAGCTGCGTCTTGCCGCGCAGGTTTGGCACCGGCGTGTAACCGTCGAGCCAGATATACTCGAGCTTATACTTGGTCATTGTGATCTCTCTATTTGACGATGCACGAAGTGGAGCTACCCCGAAGCCCTTGGTCACCCGTGCGTACCCGGCCACCAACGGCCGCGTCTTAACAAGCATTTAACATGCCAATCTGGCGCAGAAGTAAGCGGTCACCGGCTCTGCACAGGCAGACGGCAATCAACGTCGCCGCATTCCCGGATGCTGCCGCCTGATAAGGCGGCAAATCACAAACAACTCCAATCCGCTGATTAAATACGCGCCGTTTTTTGTGCGACCAAAACCTATTCTTCAAAGCTTTGGAACCCCGGACGCTCAGTAAGTGTTGGCGATCAACATGGTGAATGTCCGAAAGGCAAAATCGATGGTGCTTAAATTTTCAGCTAATCGCTGTTTTTTTCTTAATCACGTTGCACTCGGCGCGGGCACGACCGATATGCTGCTGGAGAGGGAATCGTAAGAAGTGAGGTGCAGCATCATCGAAGCGTAGCAGCGTCAAAAGGAGAAGAAAGAAGGAGAAACAATTATGAATTCGAACTTGAATCACGGGCCGGCAAAAATCTATCAGTTTCCGACTAAGGCCCGTACGGCATCAGCATCCGTCGGATACGTTCAGGCGACGATCGGCAGCAGTTGGTATCATGAAGAAGCCATCCGGGAATCCGTACGCGGCCGTCGCGACGACGTGCGCGCCAAAGCGGTGATCGTGCCGCTGACCTTTCCTCGGCAATAATCCCTGCGTTAGTATCTTGGCCTTACGCGCCGAAGATCGACCAGCCCATGCGCTTGGTCAGAGCTTCGAGCGCCACACGGCCGAGATGGGAATTGCCGTTCGCATCCAGCCCCGGTGACCAGACCGCGATGGACGCCTTGCCCGGCGCGATGGCCAATATGCCGCCGCCGACCCCGCTCTTTCCAGGCAGTCCCACCCGATAAGCGAATTCGCCCGAGCCGTCGTAATGACCGCACATCAGCATCACCGAGTTGATGCGTCGCGCGCGTTCGGGCTGCACCACCGAATGTCCGGTCGCCGGATTGCGGCCGAGATGCGCCAGAAAACGCCCGGCTGCCGCAAGCTGGCGGCATGACATCGCGATCGCGCAGTGATGGAAATACACCCCTAGAGTGAAATCGACCGGATTCTCGATCACCCCGAACGACTTCATGTAGTTCGTGAGCGCGAGGTTGCGAAACCCGGTGCGCTGCTCGGACGCGGCGACATGCTCATCGATGGCGATCGAGGGATCGTTCGTCAAAAATTGCATGAACCGCAAAATCTCGCCGAGCGCCTCGCGCGGCTGATGCCCCGACAGGATCTGGTCGGTCACCACAATCGCACCGGCATTGATAAAGGGATTGCGTGGAATGCCGCGTTCGCGCTCGAGTTGCACGATGGAGTTGAACGGGCTGCCCGACGGCTCTCGTCCGACCACCCGCCACAGCCTGTCGCCGACCTTGCCGAGCGCCAGTGTCAGGGTGAACACCTTGGAGATGCTCTGGATCGAGAATGGCGTTTCGCTGTCGCCCGCAGCGGCGACGTGGCCGTCGGCATCGATCACGACAATCCCGAAGGAGTTGACGTCGACACACGCCAGTTCCGGAATGTAGCTGGCGACCTCGCCGCGATCCTTGCGCTGTGCGATCTCGTCGGCGATTTCCCAGACAACGGACTCGAGATTAGGCACGGCGTGGCTCATTTCAATTTAACTTTAATCAGGTGACGTCGATCCGGGGTTCGTGCATATCATCTCATGCGACAAACGTGCCAGCCCTGTTGTCATCGTCCCGGACCCACTACAAGCCTTGAGTGAACGAGCCGCTTGGATAAGGCATTGACCAGGATCCTCATCATCAATCCGCGCGCGATGTATTTCGGCGAGCGGCTTGCCACCTCGATCGATCTGTGCGTGAGGGATCTGGTCCGGTTCAGCCGCTTCAAGGGCACGACCACCGTGGTCGGCGATCCGGTGGATGTCCCCTTTCCCGATATCGAATTCCGCCCGCGCCCGGCGACGCGCACCAACAGGTTCTACGACAGGGCACCCGCGTTGCTTGCCATGGTGAAAGAGATGGCGCCGGACGTTATTTGCGTGCAGGAGCATCTTCGCACCGCGGCCCATCTGGCGCAGCGTGTGCGCATCCCGGTTCTGCTGCAAAGGCACAATCCGATGCAGGGGCCGAAAAACATCATCGATAACCTGATCCAGACGCGGCGTTACAATCGGCTAGCCGGTGTGATTTTTGTCGGCTCGCAACTTCGGCAGGATTTCGAGCGCGCGTGGCCGAAGGTCGTCGCACCGCGCGACGTCGTGTTCAACGCGCTGGACATGACGGCGTGGACACCCGCCGCACAGCGCGACAAGACGATCCTGCTGGTGGGGCGCTCGGCGCCATTCAAGGGAACGCTTGAGGCCGCGCAGGCTCTGGCCGGCGTCCTGCCGAATTATCCTGACTGGAAGACGCTTTTCATGCTGACCGCGGTGGAAGCCGACCGGGATTATTTCGGCCGCGTGCAAGCTGTCTTGAGCAATCTCGGGCCGCAGGCGACATTGCAGGTCCAGCAGCCGTTCGCGCTGGTGAAGGCGCAGATGGAAAAGGCGGAGATCGTGCTCGTCCCCTCCATCGTCAAGGAAGCTTTCGGCCGGACCGCGCTCGAAGCGCATGCCGGAGGCGCCGCCGTCATCTCGTCAGGTAACGGCGGACTGGCCGAGGTGAGCGGCGATCATGCGATTTTCCTGCAAGCCGTAACTCCGAAAGATATTTCCGGCGCGGTGACTTTGCTGATTGAAAATCCGGACCGGCGCGCGGCCCTGGCGGCCGCGGGCCGCGAGCGGGTGACGCGCCTGTTCGACGCCAGAGCTGTCGCTTCAGCTTGCGACGATGTCTACATCAAAGCCGTAAAGAATTTTCGCGCACGATAGTACACGACCGTGCCGGTCCGGCTATTTCGATGCGGTCGTTCAACGCTTCTCCTCGGACGGCAGCGGGATGCTTTCGATGCCGTCGATATTGAATGCAGAGAGCAGGGTCTGTAGGCTGTCGGCCTTTACCAGAGGCGATTGTCCGGCGGACGGAAGTACAAACAGCGTGGTCGCAACCAGCGCCAGCATGGCAATGCCTGCGATTTCCTGAAGAGTGGGACGAGTCATGGTTCTCTCCTGCGAATGGATGACGACAATGGGTCGCAGGCGGCCGCAGATAGGTTCAAATCGGCGATACCGATGTCGTGCGCGATTCCATCTTTAAAGCACCGGAACAGCGCGGGCTGCCATCCGTTAGATGCGAAACAACCCGTCAGGAGAACATAATGAAATCAATGTTGTTGACAGTCGTTATCATGGCCATACTTGCAGCCAGTTCCGCCTCGGCCCACCAGCATCATGCGAAACACCGCAGGGTGATCGTGACAGGGGAAAGTGCCAACGCGTACGGTTACTCGGATCGCCCGCAATCCCCGGTGTCGAGCTATTCCGGAGCGGTGACCCATCCGGACGAACAAGCCAAGGGTCTTGTGCCGGGAAGCACAAATGCGGACGGCGGGTATTTCCGCAATCTCGGGCACTGATTGAGCGATGGGCACTCACTGAGCGATTCTGTACGGCGCGCCTACCAGCGTCCCGCGCGCTTTAAACCGAGCCGGCGAAAGCGCACCCCCTGCCCGTCACTCAGCCGTGTCGCCTCATAGCCGCCATCGCGGATCGCGTCACGCTGGGGCATGGCATCCTGCGGGTTGCGCTCCTTTTCCCACCAGCGCGCACGCTGCGAACTGCGCGACAACGCAAAACCGATGATTTCCTCGATCTCGATAAAGGTCAGCACGAACTCGTCCCTGGTCTGCTTGAGCAGATAATCGCGCAGCGAATCGTATTTGTTCTGGTCTATCGCCATGGCCTCGTCCCGTCCTGCGCGGGGATATAGCCGCATTCGCCTGTGGCAACACCGAAAATATCCGTCACAGACGCGGACACTGCCGCGAAATCTGCTACATCTGCGCGCAGTCAAATAACTGCACAAACAAGATCACGGGGTTCGATCACGATGGGTTTTAAGGAACCGACATTCCTGGACCGGCAGGCCGCCGCCCGGAACGCCAAAAAAGACCTGCTGGAGAGGTTCAAGGCCAAGCCCAGCCCTGACGATCCAGAGGTTCTCAAACGGCAGGCCGAGCGTCAGGCCATCGCCGAACAGCGCGCGCAGGCGCAAAGGGCGCGCGAGATCGCCAAAGCCGAGAAGAAGGTCCGCGATGCCGCAAAGGCGGCGGAAGCGGCCGCGCAGGCTGAGCACGACAGGGCTGCGAAAGAAGCCGCGGAGATTGAGCTGAAAGCCCAGCAAAAGGCCGAGCGCGATGCCCGCTACGCGGCGCGCAAAGCGCGAGGTGGCAAACCCAGCAAGGGCGCCGCTCCCGCCAAGGCTCCTGCGGCCAGGGCTTCCGTTGCAAAGGCACCTGCAACCAAGGCTCCCGCCGCTGCAGTTCCTCCGGCAAAAACCGCTCCTGCAAAGACGGCTGCCGCAAAGGCTCCCGCTGCCACCAGCAAGACCAAAAAGAAGAAGTAACTCCAAACATCGATGGAGCCAACGAAAGCAGGCTTGCCCTCAAGCAAGCCTGCAAACGTAAAAGGACGGGGCGAAGAATTACTTCTTCATCTCGTCCTTCTTCATTCCATCCTTCGCCATGCCGTCGTCTTTCTTCATGGCATCCTTCGCCATACCGTCCTTGGACATATGGTCCTTCGACATGGTGTCTTTGGCCATTCCATCCTTTGACATGCTGTCCTTGGTCATGCCGTCCTTGGTCATCTTGTCCTGCGCGAAAGCGGCAGGCGCGAAGGCCACGCCGAGCGAGAGGACGGCGGCGGAAACGCCAATTGCGATGCGGGTGCGGGTCGTCATGTGTTATCCTTTGAAATCGGTTTCAGTGTAAGACGACGCGTGTCGCCATTTGATATTACGAAGAGCGGCAGCCGCTGTTACGGCGCTGCGAATTTTATTCGCGGGCACAAGGCCGCTCAAATTAAGTGCGCGCATGCGCCGCAGGCCGTGCCTGCGCGTGCGGCGCAGCAAAGCTGGCGACACGCCGTCTTCCGCGCCAGACTGACCACCAAGGCGCCACATCATACGAAGGGTTGAACAGGAATATTTTCGCGGACCTTGTGTTCCTGCTAAGGTACGAAGCTTGAAATTAAATTCAAAAAACAAAAACGCTCTGGGAGGAATACATGATCACTCGTCGGCACATTCTCGCATCGGCGATCGCTGCGCCTGCGATTCTTCGTTTCGGCACCGCTCACGCGGCCACGACCTTGAAAATCTCGCACCAGTTTCCTGGCGGCACCATCGACAAGGGTGATTTCCGCGACCGCCTCTGCCGCAAGTTCGCCGAAGAAGTCGCCAAGCGCAGCGGCGGCGAACTGAACGCAGAGATTTATCCGAACTCCTCGCTGATCAAGACCAACGCCCAATTCGCTGCGATGCGCAAAGGCGCACTCGATATCAGTCTCTATCCCCTTCCCTATGCCGGCGGCGAATTGCCGGAAACCAATATCGGCCTGATGCCCGGTCTGGTGTCGAGCTACGATCAGGGCATGGCCTGGAAGAAACAGCCGGTCGGCAAGGCGCTCACCGATTTCCTCGCCGACAAGGGCATCATCATGCTCACATGGGTCTGGCAGGCCGGTGGCGTTGCCAGCCGCTCGCGTCCACTGGTCGCACCGGAAGACGCCAAGGGCTTGAAGGTGCGCGGCGGCTCCAAGGAAATGGACATGGTGTTGCAGACCGCAGGCGCCGCGGTGCTGTCGATCCCGTCCAACGAAATCTACGCCGCGATGCAGACCGGCGCCTGCGATGCCGGTATTACCTCGTCGACCAGCCTCATCTCGTTCCGGCTCGAGGAAATCGCGAAAAGCCTGACCTCGGGTGCCGGCCAGTCCTACTGGTTCATGCTCGAGCCGCTGCTGATGTCGAAGTCGATTTTCGACGCGCTGCCAAAGAACCAGCAGGACATCATCCTGACGGTTGGTCAGGAGATGGAAGCGTTCGGCCGCAAGGGTGCACAGGACGACGATGTCGAAGTCGCCAAGGTTTATGCAAAAGCCGGCGCGACGGTCAGCGCGCTCGACGCCGCAACGGTCGGCAAATGGCGCGATATCGCCCGCGATACCGCCTGGAAGAACTACGCCGAAAAGACGCCGCTTTCGGCAGACCTGATAAAGCTTGCCTCCAACGTCACATGATCAATCCCCCGATCGGCGGGAATGTGCCTGATCGGCCGACTGTCGCGACCAGCAATCCCTTGCTGGCCGCGGCGGATCGCCTGCTCGCGTTCATCAACCGCATCATTGTCATTTTAGCCGCGCTGGCGATGATTCTCGCCTGCGCCATCCTCAGCTACAGCGTGCTGACCCGAAGCCTGTTCCACACCGCCACCTACTGGCAGGACGAAGCCGCAGTGTTTCTGCTGGTCGGCGCGACCTTCATGACGGCGGCGTACGTGCAGGGTCAGCGCGGACATATCGGCATCGAAGCCTTTGTCGGCCTGCTGTCGCCGCTGGCCAATCGTATTCGCCGGTTGCTGGTCGATGTGGCCACCTTCGTCTTCTGTTCATTCTTCGCCTGGAAATCGTGGACCCTGGCATACGAAGCCTATGTCGACGGTCAGGTCTCCAATTCGATGTGGAGCCCGCCTTTGGCCATTCCCTATTACCTGATGGCAGTGGGCATGACGCTGCTGTGCGTACAAATCCTGCTGCAAATCATCGGCGCCTTCGGCGGCGGCAAGGCCGGCCGCGCATGAGTGTTCTTGGAATTGGCATCAGTTACGGCGTGGCGACGCTTGTCGCGATGTTCTCCGGCATGCCGATCGCGTTCGCGCTCGGCGCGGTTGCTGTCATCTTCATGGGCATCTACATGCCCTCCGCCTCGCTCGATACGGTGACGCAAAACGTCTACGAGGAACTGGCTTCGATCACGCTGCTGTCGATCCCGCTGTTCATCCTCAAGGGCGCGGCGATCGGCCGGTCGAAGGCCGGACAGGATCTCTACACCGCGTTGCATGCCTGGCTGCACAAGGTGCCTGGCGGCCTTGGCATCGCCAACGTGTTCGCCTGCGCGCTGTTCGCTGCGATGGCGGGTTCATCGCCCGCGACCTGTTCGGCGATCGGCTCGGCCGGTATTCCGGAAATGCGCAAGCGCGGCTATTCCGGTGGTTTCGCCGCCGGCATCATCGCCGCCGGAGGTACGCTCGGCATTCTGCTGCCGCCGTCCATTACGATGATCCTGTTCGCGGTCGCCGCCGAACAATCGCTCGGACGGCTGTTCCTCGCCGGTATCGGACCGGGTCTGCTGCTGGTCACGCTGTTCGCGATCTATGCGGTGATGCGCTTCCGTAAAGAGTATGCCACCGCCAAGAAAGTGTATGAGGCCACCGGCGAGAACTCGCCGATCCTCAAACGCGACGACTACACCATGGCCGAAAAGTTCAACGTGCTGCCGCGCGTGATCCCGTTCGTCACGCTGCTGACCGGCGTGATGATCGCGCTCTATGGCGGCTATGCGACGCCGTCGGAAACCGCCGGTCTTGGCGGCCTGCTGGCGCTGGTGCTGATCGCGCTGATCTACGGCGTGTGGCGGCCGCACGACCTGTCGCCGATTCTGCTTTCGACCATCCGCGAGTCGACCATGCTGATGATGATCATCGGTATGTCGCTGCTTTATTCCTACGTGATGAGCTATCTGCACATCTCGCAATCGGCGGCGCAGGCCATCGTCGACATGCACCTGCCGCACTGGGGATTGCTCGCGGCGATCCTCGGCATGGTGATCGTGCTCGGCTTCTTCCTGCCGCCGGTGTCGATCATCCTGATGACCGCGCCGATCATCCTGCCACCGCTGCGCGCCGCGCATTTCGACATCATCTGGTTCGGCGTCGTCATGACCATAGTCATGGAGATGGGGCTGATTCATCCACCCGTCGGCCTGAACATTTTCGTGATCCGCAACGTCGCGCCCGACATTCCGCTCAGCAAGGTGATCTGGGGGACGCTGCCGTTCGTCGGACTGATGATGCTGGCGGTGCTGCTGATGTGCCTGTTCCCGAGCATCGTTACGCTGCTGCCGGATCTCGTGATGGGACCGGAAGCCATCCGGTAAAAGCAAAAGCGGCCGGGATTCCCGGCCGCCGCAAGTTCACATTATATCAAATCAGTGCGTCCAGGGCTCAGAACGGCGGAACGCGAAATTGTCCGCATATGCCGCCTGGCGGCGGACCGGCTCATGCGCTTCCAGCACCTGATAGGGGATGCCCTCCCGCTCGCAATAGGCGATCGCGTCTTCCTTGGTGTCGAAATGCATGGTCAATTGCTGCTTCATGTCGCCGGAGCTGGTCCAGCCCATCAGCGGCTCGATGACCCGGGGCTGCTCCGGCTCGTAATCCAGCCGCCATTCCCGGGTAGCCATTTTGCCCGACTGCATGGCATTCTTGGCGGGCTTGAAAATACGAGCTGTCATGTAACGCCTCAGTGGATCATCCCGAACGACCGGACTATAAGTCCGTCCGCCAGTAGTCCGATTCTAACATTCGTATCCCGTTTCAGCAGGCATTCTTACGAATGTTGGAATCAAAGGACCACTGGCAAATATAAGTTTCTAGTGGAGTTTTGGATTTGACATTCGCTTTGAGAATTCGCGGCTGGCGGGTCGCGAGTGTCAAATCCACTCCACTAGGTGCTTCAATTCGCGATCTTGTATAGTCTTTTTGCGGCGCCGTAACAATGTTGTGCCTTGTAACGACCTGACCTTTTGATTGCTATCGACGACCTCATTGCCCTGACACAAAAAGCCATTCATGAGCATCCAGGCCAGACTCCCAGCGAAAGGCCGCGACCTGCGGCTCGACCTGTTCCGTGGAATCGCCAACTGGGCGATTTTCCTCGATCATATCCCGCACAACGTCGTCAACTGGATCACGACCCGGAATTACGGCTTCAGCGACGCAGCCGACCTGTTCGTGTTCATCTCCGGCTACACCGCCTCCTTCGTCTACGCCAAGATGATGATCGAGCGAGGCTTCATCGTCGGCACCACGCGGCTTCTGAAGCGGGTCTGGCAACTCTACGTCGCACACGTGCTGCTGTTCGTAATCTACATCGCCGCGATCGGCTGGGTCGCGTATCACTACATGGACCCCGAGATCATCCATGAATTCAATATCGCCGGGCTGGTCGACAATCCGATCCAGACCATCACCCAGGGCCTGATCCTGCGGTTCAAGCCGGTCAATCTCGACGTGCTGCCGCTTTACATCGTGCTGATGGGGTTCTTTCCGCCGGTACTGTGGGCTTTGCTGCGCTGGCCCGATCGGACCATGCTCGCCTCGGTAGCCCTCTATCTGGCCGCGCGTTATTTCGGCTGGAATTTCTCCGCCTATCCGGCCGGCGTCTGGTACTTCAACCCGTATTGCTGGCAATTGCTGTTCGTGTTCGGCGCATGGTTCGCGCTTGGCGGCGCGCGGGAATCCAAATTCCTGATCCGCTCGCGCGCCTTGCTGATCCTCGGCACGCTCTATCTGCTTTTCGCGCTCGCCATGACCATGGCGGGACGCTTTCCCGATTTCGCTGCGCTGTTTCCCGACTGGCTGGTGAGCCAGTTCAATCCCAACGACAAGACCAATCTTGCGCCCTATCGCTTTCTGCATTTCGTGGTGATCGCGTTCATGGCGACGCGCTTCGTGCGCAAGGACTGGCCGGGTCTCGAATGGAAGATTTTCGACCCGCTGATGAAATGCGGACAACAGTCGCTGCAGGTGTTCTGCGTCGGCGTGTTCCTGTCCTTCGTCGGACATTTTGCGCTGATGCTCAGCTATGGTTCGCTCTGGGCGCAGCTCGGCGTCAGCATCGGCGGAATCGCGATCATGACGGCGGTGGCTTATTACGGGAACTGGTCGAAGAAGCAGGACAAGCCGACGGCGCGCCCGCAGCAGCCGGCCGCGCCGAAAACCTCCGGTGCCAGCGCGTCGTGACGGACGCGCCCGGTTAAATAACCACCTGATTTTATTTGTAAATTGGTCGGGGCAGGAGGATTCGAACCTCCGACCTGCGGTACCCAAAACCGCCGCGCTACCAGGCTACGCTATACCCCGATTGGCCCGTGGTTACACGGTTCGCGGGACAGCATCAAGGCGCCAGAGCGCCTGAAACCGGGTCTTTGCGGGCCGATCCTTAATCTCATCGCGAGCCGAACAGTGGATGCGCGACACGGTCGCCCGGCACGATGCCGTATTTGCGCGCGGTGCCGCCGATGACTTCGAGCACGCCCTTGGCAAGACCTCCCGACGAGATAATCTTCTCGGACAGCGGTGTGGTGTTCTCGGCGATGCTCAGGATGCTGCCGTCGGCGCGGATGAAGATCATGTCGAGCGGAATGTAGGTGTTCTTCATCCACATCTGCACGTCCTGCTCGGGCGAGAAGTCGAACAGCATGCCGCGGCCCTCGGGCAGCGACTTGCGGTACATCAGGCCCTTCATGCGCTCCTCGTCCGTGGTCGCCATTTCGATCGAGAACACCTGAACGCCAGACTTGGTGACGATCTCGAGCGACTGCATCTCACGGGCGCGCGCTTGCGGCGCGAACACCAACAGTCCTGAGAAAATCAACGCGAAGGCGAAGAGTTCAAATCGGAGTTTCGGCACACGAATGCGCGGCAGTTTGAAAGCAGACATCGGACAATCCAGTGAGCGATTTCCGGTCGCAAATAACAGATCGCGCGCAAAACGCCAGCATCCACGCAATCAATCTTGCGTGGCTTATCTGAACAAACGGAAATGAATCAGTGCGAGGACAGTCCGCCCGCGCCGGCCTCTGGCTGGATCTCGGCCGCCATCATGCCTTTTGAGCCGGGCCCGTAACGCACCAGCACATATTGGCCGGGGCGCAGTTCGGTCATGCCGTAACGGCGCAGCGTTTCCATATGCACGAAAATGTCGGGCGTGCCCTCGCCGCACGACACGAAGCCGAACCCGCGCAGACGGTTGAACCATTTGACCTGCGCGCGCTCAAGACCGCTGGTCGGCGTGACGTTGACGTGGGTGCGTGTCGGCAGCATCTGCGCGGGATGGATCGCGGTGGATTCATCCATCGAGACAACGCGGAAGGCCTGATAGCCCTTCTGGCGCTGCACGCATTCGCACACCAGCCGCGCGCCTACATATGCGGTCTGATAGCCATCGCGCCGCAGCACAGTGACATGGAGCAGAATATCCGGCCAGCCATTGTCCGGAACGATGAAACCATAGCCCTTGGAGGCGTCGAACCATTTGATGACGCCGCTGAGTTCGACCAGATTGGCCGCCGCGCCGTCCTCCAGCCCGGAAAACGGATCGGTCGCGGCCTCTCGGCGGAGTCCGCTAGTGTATTCACTGGAGGCTGGCCGTCCGGCAGAGCCTGCGCTCAAACCAAGCTCTGCTAACCTCTTGGACTCAAAATTGTCCGACCCCATGACCCCGGACCCCACACATTACCGCCGTCTGCCGTTTTTATCGGCGACACCAGTCCAATTCCGATCATCTTTGCCAATTCAAAGACGATGCATCTGCGAATCTCGTGATTCGAAGATAACACTCCCGCCTATGCCGCAAAGATAAAAAACAAATCAGCCGTGACCTATGAACAACCTTGCGCGTCGGCGAATCAATTCGCGACAAACGGTCCTAGCGTTTCGCCGATATCATGCCGGATCACCAGATCGGCGAGATCGTCAAGTTCGGTGGGCTGAAGATTGATAATGGCAAGCCGCGCGCCGCTCTTCTTGGCGAGCAACGGAATGCCGGCCGCCGGCCATACCACCAGCGACGAGCCGATGGAGAGAAACAGTTCGCAATTGCGCGCCAGTTCGGCGGCGCGCTGCATCGCGGCTTCCGGCATCGTCTGACCGAATGACACGGTCGCGGTTTTCACCGGCTCCTCGCATGCCGTGCAGACGGGCGCGGCGCCGGTGTCGTTGAAGCGATCCCGCGCCCAGGCGATCTCGTGGCGCTTGCCGCAGCCGATGCAGAGCGCGTAGGTCGTGTTGCCATGCAACTCGACGACGTTCTGCGGTGCGAAGCCCGACGCCTGATGCAGATTGTCGATGTTCTGCGTCACCACCGCCGGCACCTTGCCGGCCTTGTGCAGCGAGGCCAGCGCGCGATGACCGCGTCCGGGGCGTGCGGATGAAAAACAGTCCTGCATCGCAAGCCGCCGACGCCAGGCTTCATCCCGCGCCTCCTGGCTGGAGATGAATTCGTCGTAAGGGATCGGATGGTTTTTGGTCCACAGCCCGCCCGGCGAGCGAAAATCCGGAATACCGGATTCGGTCGATATGCCCGCGCCGGTAAACGGCACGATGATCGTAGCTTGCGCGATCATGTCGCCGAGACGCTCGATGCCACCCTGTAGTGTCATAGCAGTCATGCTTGTCCGGACTCGCTTGAAGTCAACCGAACGAATATGTGCACTTGCCAATTCCCGAATTCAACCAAACGCGCGGAACCCGAGAAGCGGGCGCAGCGTTGTGCCGACCGGAGACAAGCAATGCCCTATGCCCTGTTCACCAACAACGAGCAAATCAGCAAGGCCTACGACAGCGAGCGCGAGGTCTGGAAAAAGGCCGACGAAGCCGGCCTCGTGGTCGATGTCGCCTCGGAGGAAGAGGCGTCCCGTCCTAGGCGCGTACTCGACGAGGACTACTGCATCAAGCCCTGCCCGGCCGATACCGAGCAGACTACACAAGCCGGACCCACGAATGTGCATGACATTAAACAAGGAAGCCGGCGCACGAGCCAGCGTGGCGACAAGCAGACCGGCCGCCGTACTGCCGCCGCAATGGCGATTAAATCCTGACCCACGGCGTTGTGAATTGCCGCGGCGCGGCCGGTCGTCTATCCCACCTCAATCGATGCCCCCAGAAAAGCCCCGTGCCCTCCAAGGCGGGGCTTTTTGCATTCAGGGCCCTCTCTGTGCTGACGGATTCCGGTCGGCCTCCCGGCGGGACTGAAATTCCGGTCAAGCCTTTCAGATCGTGTGGAACCACTCGAGACGTCGCACGTTGGTTGGCCGAAGCCCTTCCCCCCAAGGCTTCGCCCCAGAGCCCTGTCCAGTCCCCGCTGGCAGGGCTTCTTTTTGTCTCGGTGTTCTCATGTTTTCCATGTTCACTCCGGTGAACAACCATGACAACCTGCTCTCTGCAAACGGTCAGAAGAGCCGGCGAAAGGCCGGTCCAGTCGCGTTCCAAATGGAGGACGGCCATGTTTACAGTCAACGGCATCGACACCTCGGGCACCATCGCCTTGAAGCGGCAAGATCAGGCTGCCGCCCTGAAGAAAGCCAGAGAGCTGACCGACGATGGTTGCTGGGATGTCAGCATTACGTCCCCGGACGGCCGTCTTTATCCTCTGCTGGAATTCGAGCGCCTCGCTGCGCTATTGCCGAGCGTCACTTAACGCCGCCCATCAATCCGCGAACGTTATTTCAGGAGACACCACATGCGCTACCGGCGGACGGTGTGAAGCGAAATCGGCGTGGGGCTGAAGACTGAACTAACAGGCCCTCACCGCGCAGCCCGTACTGGCCAGAATATATTGATCGACTGAATTCCGTTCATCTAAGGTTGTCGAATCCAATGCTAGGAACCAACGCCATTTATTAAAATGGTTTTGGAGATATGGAGCTTGTTATGAAGAATCTTTTTGCTGCACTGCTCGGAGTTGCAATCATTTCAACGGCCATACTTTCTTTGGCTGCTCCCGCTTCGGCCTTGGGCGGCTGCGGTGCAAACGGCCATCGCGATAGATACGGTCGTTGCGTATTCGGCGGTCAAAATCAGGCTTATTGCCTTAAGACGAAAGGCCACCCCGCCGTTCGTATGCCAGACGGGACATTGCGCTGCATCTAAGCGGTGCTTTAAACAAAGGGCCCGCCAGTGACCTGGGTTACTGGCGGGCTTACTGTCGAAAATCGTACGGACTTCGGTTTTGCCCGCTTCGCTGCTCCGCCACTAAATAGCAGTAAAGTGCAGATCTCTACCGGCGGATTGCACAATATGCCCAGCGGGCTCTGAAATCCGCTAATGCTCTCAGAAGGACAAGAAACATGCGCTACCTGCACACGATGTTGCGTGTCCGCAATCTCGACGTCGCGCTCAAATTCTATTCCGATGCGCTGGGGCTCAAGGAAGTCCGCCGCACCGAGAGCGACAAGGGACGTTTCACGCTGGTTTTCCTGTGCGCGCCACAGGACGAAAAACTGCTCGCACAGTCCCCGGGCCGCGGCGCGCCGCTGGTCGAACTCACATATAATTGGGATGAAGAGACCTACGGCGAGGACCGCTATTTCGGCCACCTCGCTTATGAGGTCGACGACATTTACGCCATCTGCGAACGGCTGATGAAAATCGGCATCACCATCAACCGCCCGCCGCGCGACGGACAGATGGCGTTCATCCGCTCGCCCGATCTGCACTCGATCGAGCTTTTGCAAAAGGGCGATGCGTTGCCCCCGCAGGAGCCATGGGCGTCGATGAAAAACACCGGCCACTGGTAAACAGGCCAGGCAGGTTTCTCACCCCAAATGGAACACGCCTTCGCAACCGGAATTGTCCAGGCATCGATGGACTTTTGGTTGAGGAGAAGACAATGGGAAAAGGACTTTTGTTGTGGCTGCTCGGCGTGCCGATCCCGGTCATCATTTTGCTGTGGCTGTTCTTCGGACACTAAACGAGGGCCCGCACTGAATCGAAAAGCCTCGCCCTCGCGCGGGGCTTTTTTGTATGCGGGGTAAATTGGGCGGTGTGAATTCGCCGCTTCAGGGCGCTTGCCGGTCCCGCCAAACGTCATTATACGTTGCTTCGCTTCGCCCGGCCGCTACGGCGGCGGAACTGGAAGCCAATGCCGGATCAATCTAAACCATTGAACTGGCTTTGTTATTTCTCAAGCGAATGGCCTGCGGCTCTTTGCAGAAAGCGCTTCAGCCAACATTTCGCTCCCTTCGTCTATCGGTTAGGACGCCACCCTTTCACGGTGGAGAGAGCGGTTCGATTCCGCTAGGGAGCG
>JAIERI010000139.1 GCA_019747015.1 Xanthobacteraceae bacterium | reverse complement strand
GGCATCGGCGGCGCGCCGGATCGCGACAAGTTCGGCATGAGAGACGTCGGCGATCAATTCGGAAATCAGATCGGCCTTGGAGGGGAAGTAACGATAGACCGTGCCGGCGGCGACCTTGGCGCGCGCCGCCACTGGCGCAATCTGGACCGCCGCCATGCCGCCTTCGGCCGCGGCGTCGCGCGCAGCGGCCAAAATTGCGGCCCGGCGCGCCGCAAGACGTTTCACAACCTGATGGGTACGCCGATAAACCATTGCAGCAACGGGTCTCCGATAAAGAGTGAACACCAGTTCAACTAAAGTGACAAGATTATTCCCGCGCGCGAGAAAAAAATCGCAGGCAGCAAATAGTCTGATGTCTTGAAAGCCGATCAGGCACGCGTCACGGCGCGGCGGGCAATCAGCCAAGCGACGATGAGCGTCGCGCCAAGACCGACCGGCATGACCACGAACGGAAACAACACAAGCAGCGCCACGGCCATGCCCAGCGCCGCCAATTCGTGATTGCGGAAACCGCTCGCCAGCCCCATGCGCACGATCAACGCCATAGGAATCGCCAGCACGACCATGTCATACAAATAAAGATACGGCGTTGCGAGCAACGCTCCGGTAGCCAGAGCCGCCGCCTTGATCTCGTACGACACACGGCTGCGCCACAACACGATCAGCGCCAACATCACTGAAGCAGTCATACCCCATTGCAATATCCAGGCGAGCCTGTCGCTGCCGCCGAGAAAACGCGTAAGCGACAGCACGCTTTGCATCTTGCCGAACTCGGCGAAGCCGCTTGACAGAAAGGCCTGCGAGGCGCGCGGCAGCCAAATGAAGAACGCGGCCCATGTCTGCGTGCCGAAAGCCAGCCACGACAGCCCGGCGAGCGTCGCACCTGTCACCGCAGCCACCGCGAACGTCCGCCATTGCCCCGCTGCGATCAGCACCAGCGGAAACAAAAGTCCATATTGCGGTTTGTAGGTCAGCAGACCCAGACAGAGTCCCGCCAGCACCGGCCGCTTCGGCATCAGATAGAGCGTGCTGCCGATCAGCGACGCGGTGAGAAACCCGTTCTGACCGACGATGGCGTTTGTCAGGGCCACCGGAAACGCGCAGGCCAGCATCCACCCGATGCGATGACCCGTCAGCGCGCGGATCACAAAGAGATAAGGCACGAAACTCAGTGCGACCCATCCGGCGAAGGCCGCCGTGTAAGGCAATTTCGCCAGCGCCGCCGCGATGAAAAGGAATGGTGGCGGATAGTGCCAGCCAAAATACCCGTCGAAGGTCTGGCCGAGCACAATCTCCTGAACACGTTTATGCACGTCCCAGTCATAGGCCGTGGCTGGATGACCCTCGAGAACAAGACGTCCGGCGGCATAGACATTGGCGAAGTCGGTCGGAATCCCGAGGCCTCTGGGATCGAGAATCCATTGGCCGGACAGCGCCGACACGATCAGCGAGAATGCGTTCATCACGCACAGCGCCAGACAGACCGAAAATACGATTCGCGGAACGGCGGATTGCAAAGGAGCGTCCGAAAGCCGGATACCTGAAACAGATGATGGCATCGTCATCGCGGGCTGCATCAGGTTTGCATCTGCGGCAGCTTATGCTGCGCCGTCCGCGCGGCGCCAAGCCAGCCGGCGCGGCGCATGATCATGAAAGCCATGAGGAGCGTCGCGGCAAAGCCGGTCGGCGCACCGACGACAGGATAGATAAAGAGCAGCGCGGCGATCACCCCCAGCGTCGCCAGCTCGTAACTGCGAAAACCCTCGTGCAGCCCAATGCGGATGAGCAGCGCCATCGGAACCGCGAGGATCATCACATCGTAGAGGAACAGATACGGCGTCGCCAGCAGCGTGCCGGTGGCCAGCGCCGCGGCTTTCAGCACATAACGCACGCGGCTGCGCCACAGCACAATCAATGCAACAGCGACAGCGCCGGTCATCGCATATTGAAGTATCCATGCCAGATGCTCGGGACCGCCGAGATAGCGCACGGTGGCGAAGATGCTCTGCATCTTGCCCCACGGCGCGCGGCCCTCCGACAGAAACGCCTGCGAGGCCATCGGCAGCCAGTGTGCCCAGGCCTGCCACGCCTCAAACCCGAATGCGGCCCATGACGCCAGCGCCATCATTGCGGCAACGACGGCGGCGGTGATGAACACGCGCCATTGCGAGGCCGCGATCAGCACCAGCGGAAACAGCAAGCCATATTGCGGCTTGTAACTGAGCAGGCCGAGGCACACGCCAGCCAGCATAGGGCGAACCGGCAGCAGATACAGCGTGCCGCCGACCAGCGCCGCGGTGAGAAATCCGTTCTGCCCGATCAGGGTGTTGACCAGCACCACCGGAAACGCCGCCGCAAGCAGCCAGCCGAACGGACGGCCGACGATCGCACGCATCATCATCGCATAGGGAATGAAGCTAATCGCCGGCCATACCATGTACGCGGTCACATACGGCATAGATGCCAACAGCGCGGCGACAAACAAAAACGGCGGCGGATAATGCCAGGCGAAATTACCCGGATAATCCTGACCGAGAATTTGAAGCTGCAACTCTTTCTGGATACCCCAGTCGTAAGCGGTGGCGGCATGGCCCTGCAGCGCGAATTTTCCAGCCGACCAGACATTCACAAAGTCGGTCGGAATGCCGTTGCCGGCCGTGTCGATGATCCACCCATGAGCAAACCACGCCGCCGGAAAGAACACGACATGCAGCGTCGCGAGCGCGAAGCACACATGCATCATTGCAGGCGGAATCGCACGGCGTGACGGGATATTCAGTTCGGGCGCGGACATGACGGGACACTGACGGCTGGGCCTTGAGGAAGGCTTAAAATAGGCCCGCGCAATTGCAGTTTGCGCCCATGAAAAAGGCCGCCCCAAGGGCGGCCTTTAAATTTGGAAATACAAAAAGCGCTTACGCCTGCGGCTGCGGCTGCGGCTCCAGCCCGGTGTCGGGACGCGGACGCGGCTTGCCGGCAGGCGGCACCGCCGAAGTCCGCGGCGTGGTCGGCTCGAGAACCGACTCGCGGTTCGGCTTCTTGCCATTCAGCAAATCGGTGATCTCGTCGCCCGACAGGGTTTCGAATTCGAGCAGTCCCCTCGCCAGGGTTTCGAGATCGGCACGCTTCTCGGTGAGAATGCGCGTCGCCTCGTTGTAGCCTTCCTCGACGAAGCGGCGGATTTCCTTGTCAATCTTCTGCACGGTGGCTTCCGAGGCGTTCTGAGTGCGCGACACCGACATTCCGAGGAACACCTCGTCCTGGTTCTCGCCATAGGACACGGTGCCGAGTTCTTCCGACAGGCCCCAGCGCGTCACCATCATGCGCGCAAGCCGCGTGGCCTGCTCGATGTCGGACGACGCGCCCGAGGTGACCTTCTCCTTGCCGAACACCAGTTCTTCGGCCACGCGCCCACCCATCATGATGGCGAGGCGCGAGGTCATCTGCTCGAGCGACATCGACAGCTTGTCGCGCTCGGGCAGCTGCATGACCATGCCCAGCGCACGGCCACGCGGAATGATCGTCGCCTTGTGGATCGGGTCGGTGGCGATGACGTTGAGGCCGACGATGGCATGGCCGCCCTCGTGATAGGCGGTCAGCATCTTTTCTTCCTCGGTCATGACGAGCGACTTGCGCTCGGCGCCCATCATCACCTTGTCCTTGGCTTCCTCGAACTCGGCCTGCGTCACCATGCGCTTGTTGCGGCGCGCGGCGGTCAATGCAGCTTCGTTGACGAGATTCATCAGATCGGCGCCGGAGAAACCGGGCGTGCCGCGTGCGATGGTCTTCAGATTGATGTCCGGTGCCAGCGGCACCTTGCGGACATGCACCTTCAGAATCTGCTCGCGGCCGACGACGTCGGGGTTCGGCACCACGACCTGACGGTCGAAGCGGCCCGGACGCAGCAGCGCGGGATCAAGCACGTCGGGACGGTTGGTCGCCGCGATCAGGATCACGCCTTCATTGGCCTCGAAGCCGTCCATCTCGACCAGCAACTGGTTGAGCGTCTGTTCGCGCTCGTCATTGCCGCCGCCGAGGCCCGCGCCGCGATGACGGCCGACGGCGTCGATTTCGTCGATGAAGATGATGCACGGCGCGTTCTTCTTGGCCTGCTCGAACATGTCGCGCACGCGCGAGGCGCCGACGCCGACGAACATCTCGACGAAGTCCGAACCCGAGATGGTGAAGAACGGCACGTTGGCTTCGCCGGCGACCGCGCGCGCGATCAACGTCTTGCCGGTGCCGGGAGGGCCGACCAAGAGCACGCCGCGCGGAATCCGTCCGCCGAGCCGCTGATACTTGCCGGGATCGCGCAAAAATTCGACGATCTCCTGCAGATCCTGCTTGGCTTCATCGACGCCGGCGACGTCTTCAAAGGTCACGCGGCCATGCGCCTCGGTCAGCATCTTGGCGCGCGACTTGCCAAAGCCCATCGCCTTGCCGGCGCCGCCCTGCATCTGGCGCGACAGGAATATCCACACGCCGATCAGCGCGATGAATGGCAGCCACGACACCAGCAGCGAGACGAACCATGGCACGTTGTCGCCGGGCGGCTTGGCGGTGATCGAAACCTTGCCGTCATACAGGCGCTTGACCAGCGTCGGATCGTTCGGCGCATAGGTCTGGAAGCTGGAGCCGTTGGTGAAGGTGCCGTGAATATCCGGGCCCTGAATCACCACATCGCGCACGCGGTTGGCATCGACCTCGGTCAGCAGCTGCGAAAATGAAATGTCCTGGGAGGCGGCGCGCTGTCCAGGATTCTGGAAGAGCGTGAACAACGCCAATAGCAGCAAGACGATGATGACCCAGAGAGCAAAATTGCGCAGATTGGCGTTCATTCGGTGTCCTTACTAACCCGCTGATAGCGGGCCTGTTTCCCGCCCGGTCTGGGTCTTCTTATGCGTACCGGTTGACTTCAATCTAGGTGTCGCGCGCACGGATGCCAAGGGAACTGCACAAGACTATTTAACGCACTTTAAGGCTTTTCCGGGTGAAAGACCGCGGAATTCCCCTCTTCCCGTGAACCTTGGTCAAGTCCGTCTCAACGTTTCTCGTGAAATCCGCGCGATCGGCGCGGCGGGGCCGGCTCGATATGCAGGCGTCCGCGCCTGACGCTGACCACCGCGCCAGCCAGACTCTGCTTAAAGGAGGCGCGCGGCGTTCCACTCATCGTCCGATCCAGCGCCTCGATCAGGACCTCGGCCTTGCCGAGTTCGGCCGGCCCTTCATGCCCGACGCGGTTAAGCTCGCGCATCAACAACCGGACACGGATTTCGGCTGACAGACGCGAAAACGCAGCGAGGTCGAAACCTGTGGGCTCGGTTCCATTGCGTAAATCCAGATGCCACAGATATCGCTGCGCGCCATCCGCCATCACATCGAGCGCGGCGTTGGCGCGCGACAGCCGCGCCGCGAGCCGCACCAGAGCGCGTGCGTCGGCGCCTTCCGCGGCCAGCGCCGGCATCAGCGCACGCAGGCGCGGTCGCGTGAAGGCCGGATCGTTGTTGGAAGGATCCTGCGCGTAATTAATTTTGGCTTTTTGCAACGTGACGATCAGACGGTCTTTTGGAATGTCGAGAAACGGGCGCAGCAGGCTGATGCCGTCCCGTCTTGTGTGCCGCGCCATCGCGGCGAGACCGGCGATGCCGCTGCCACGCGACAGCCGCATCAGAATGGTCTCGGCCTGATCGTCCTGGGTGTGTGCGGTGACGATGGCGCTCGCGCCCGCCTTGCGCGCGGCCCCCGCCAGCAGGTCGTAACGCGCCTGGCGCGCCGCAGCCTGAATTCCGGTTCTGGGTTTGACGCCGCTCCACTTCAGGGTGCGGTGATCGATGCCAAGCATCGCGGCGAGACGCTTGACCTCGCGTGCTTCGCGCGCCGCCTCAGTGCGCAGGCCATGGTCGACAGTGGCAGCGATCAGTTGCGGTCCGCTCCTGAGCGCGCGGCGCCAGCGCGCGGCAAGGTAAAGCAGCGCGACGGAATCGGGGCCGCCGGACACGGCGAGGACCAGGACGGGCAGGGATTTGAAGTCGGCGAACAGATGCCGGGCTTCGGAAACTGAAACCGGCTCAGCAGCCGACGCGCTTTTGCTCACGGTCGACACCCTGCTTTACGCCGTTTGAGGCGCGGGGGTATTTGCGCGTGATTTCGCCAAATGCGGCACAGGCGGCTTCCTTTTCCTTCAGCGCGGCGAGCGATTGCCCGAGCCTGAGCAGCGCATCCGGCGCCTTGCCAGACTTGTCGTATTTCGTCGTCACGGCAAGGAAGGATTCGGCGGATTCGCGATAACGCTGACGCTGGTACAGGCTTTCGCCGAGCCAGTATTGCGCGTCCGCGACCAGCCTGTCGCTCGGGTATTTCTGCGTGAAATTGCGCATCGTCTCCTCGGCGAGCGCGTAATCCTTGCGCTGGATGTAGCCGAGGCCGAGATCGAATTCGTCCTTCGGCGACTGGGTCGGGGGCTGCGTCGCGAGTGAGGCGGTATTGCTGTCGGGCGACGGATAGCCACCGGGCGACGGATAGCCACCGGCCGGCGGCGCGGACAAATTAACGGGAGCACCCGGAGCAATCGGCATCTGCCCGCCGCCAAGCGCGCGCGGCGCACCGGGCGCATTCGGATTCTGGTTTGGGTCGAACGCATCGCCGCGCCGTCCGCCACCACCGGCAGGGGCGACGGCGATCGGCGCCTGTTGTCCGTCGTAAGGCGGCGGCGAAGAAGCATAAGGCGGCTGGCCACCGGGTGCTTGCGGATAAGGCGCCTGCTGAGAAGGTGGTTGCTGATAGGACTGCTGAACGGGCGGCGTCTGCGGCGCAGCCGCGGCGCCGGGATTCATCGGGCGGGCGTTCGGCGCGCCTTGCGCAGCCTGATTGGGATTCGCGCCCGGCGCGCCACCCTGCAATGCCCGCAACTGCTCCTCGAGCTGGCGGTTGCGATACTGCAATTCCTCGTTCTGCCCGGTCAACGTGCGCAACTGGTTTTCCAGTTTGTCGATCCGGATTTCGGGATCCTCGTCGGCCTGCGCGAAGGCATGGACAGGAGCGTACACGGCGGCGAGACATGCCAGTGCGGCGAAGCGGATATGAAATTTCGGCGACATGCGATCCGGCTCTGAAACAATCTCGTCAAGGCTGCGCGGCAGCGAACGCCTCAACATGGATGATGGAGTACGCCAAAAATGTGACTTACAACAGACCCGCTTCATTACGTTCTGGAAAGCTGCCCCTGAGATGACAACGGCGCCCGAAGGCGCCGCTAAGCAAGGATATAAAGTGGCCGTTACGAGCTGGCATTCAGCACAGTGACCGCGCGGCGGTTCTGCGACCAGCACGAGATGTCGTTACACACCGCCACCGGACGCTCCTTGCCGTAGGAGATCGTGCGCATGCGGCTGGCATCGATGCCGCGCGAGACCAGGAAGTTGCGTACCGACTGCGCACGCTTGGCGCCGAGCGCGATGTTGTATTCGCGGGTGCCGCGCTCGTCGGCGTGACCTTCGATGGTGAAGGCATAGCGGTTATACTGCTGGAGCCACTGCGCCTGCTTTTCCAGCGTGTTGATCGCCTGCTGGGATAGCTCGGTCTGGTCGCTTTCGAAGAACACGCGGTCGCCGACATTGACCACGAAATCCTGCTGGCTGCCCGGCGTCGCGGCGCTCGCCATGGCGTCACCGGTGCCGTTCTTGTTGGCGCACGCGCCCATCGACAGCGCCACGACAAGCACGGCGGCAAGCTTGAATCCCTGGAGGATACGCATCTGATGTTTCATTCCGGAGCCTCCACGCTCAGGTATTTCAATTAGTTGGCCAGAGTCCGGTCTAACGCCGCTTAGTTAAGCGAACGTTCCATCAACCTTGATGAGGTGTTGCGCAAACCCCTAAAAAGCCCGCCAGCCCGTAAAAGCAAGTGCAATGGTTAATAGGATATAAATATGGCGTTCCGTTGAAAAGGGCGAATATCCCGCGCTTTTGCCCGGTTCCCACTAGCCGATTGATCCGGCCCGATAATTCAGGACAACAGCGGCGACCAGGCCGGATCGGACGCGAAGCCCGGCGTCGGCACTTTCAGTTCGTTGCGGCCGGAAATATCGATGGTGAACAGCGAGGGTCCGGCGCCGAGATCGCGGAAGAACATCACCACGCGGCCGTTCGGCGCGAAGGTCGGACCTTCATTATGATAGCCCGACGTGAGGATGCGCTCGCCCGAACCGTCGGGCTTGATGATACCGATCGAAAATTGTCCGCCGCCCTGCTTGGTGAAAGCGATGTAGTCGCCGCGCGGTGACCACACCGGCGTCGAATAGCTGCCATCGCCGAACGAAATGCGCTGCGCCGGACCCCCATTCGCCGACATCACATAGATCTGCGGTTTGCCTCCGCGATCGGATTCGAAAGAAATCCGCGAACCGTCCGGTGCGTAGGACGGCGAGGTGTCGATCGCCGGCGTGTCGGTGAGCCGCGTGGTCGATTTCGAGCGCAAATCCATCACGAACAGATTTGAATTGCCGCCCTGCTGCAAACTCATGATGACGCGCTGGCCGTCGGGCGAAAACCGCGGTGAGAACGACATGCCTGGGAAATTGCCGACGATCTCGCGCTGGCCGGTCTCGACGTTGAACAGATAAACCCGCGGATCGCCCTGGCCGTATTCCATGTAGGTGATTTCCTGCGTGGACGGCGAAAAGCGCGGGGTGATGACAAGGTCCGCGCCGCGCGTCAGATAGCGCACGTTGGCGCCGTCCTGATCCATCATGGCGAGACGCTTGACGCGCTGCTCCTTGGAGCCGGTTTCGTCGATGAACACCACGCGGCTGTCGAAATAACCCTTCTCGCCGGTCAGGCGCTCGTAAATCTGGTCGGAGATGATGTGAGCGATGCGCCGCCAGGATTCCGGCGAGGTGAAATATTGCTGGCCGGTGAGCTGCTGCGCGGCCGGCACGTCCCACAGACGGAATTCCGCTTTAAGCCGTCCGTCGCCCTGGCGCGTGGCACGGCCGGTAACCAGCGCCTGAGCGTTGATCTGACGCCAGCTCGGAAATTGCGGCGGCACGTCGATATTGGAAATGCGCTCGATATACGCCGCCTGATCGATCGGCGCGAACAACCCGCTGCGTTTCAGATTGTTGGTGATGACCTGCGCGATGCCGGTGCTGACCTCGCTGTCGCCCGGCGTGCCGGGGACAAAATTCGGGATCGCAATGGGGATCGGCTGGAAATTTCCCTCCGTAACAGTCACACGCGCTTGCGCCAGCGCCTTGTTCACCGGGGTAACCATCAACAGGCTTGAGACGGCCCCTCGCATCATGCCGCGCCGCGTCGGATTAAAAATCATGCTGGTCAACTTGTTCTCGCTCATCGGTTAGGGTGTCGCGCGGCGCGCGAATGTTACGAATATTTTTCGGTGAAGACCGGCTCGAAGAATTTCCATTCATCGAAAAACGCAGCGGGCAATTTATACGGCTGGCACTCGATAATGGCGCGCATCGCGCTCTCCTGATAGACGCGGGCATAGGCCGTGTTGCTGCCGGGGATCGGCACCGGCATCGATTCCAGCGAACCGTCCTGCTTCAGCTTGATCGTGAAACTGGTCTCGATCTGCTGCGCCTCGATGCCGCCATAAGGCTTTTTCCAGCAGCGCTCGACCTGCGATTTGAACATCGCACCCCATGTCGCCGAATTGTCGGCGGCGCGGCCTTTCGAGGTGCCGAGCGAGGCCTGCGAATTCAACTCAGTGCCGGTGATCGACGCCCGTGATGGATCGCGCTTGTCGAGCAGGGCCGCGATCTTGGACTGATCGAAGGTGCGCTCGCGCTTGGGCTGCGGCGGTTGCGGCGGCGCGGCTGCGGTCTGCGGCTTGGGTGGCGGCGGCTTCTTGGCCTGTTCCTTTTTCAGAGCCTCGGCGATGGGATCGACCTTCTGCGGCTCTTCCTTTTTCTCGGCGGGCTTGGGCTCGTCTTTCGGCTTGTCCTTCGCGACTTCCTTCGGCGGATCGGGTTTCTTTTCGACCGGCTTCTCTTCCACCTTCGGCGGTGGCGGCGGCGAGGTATCGGTCACCACCGGCGGCTTCTTGTCGTCGATCTTGCCGACCGTATCGTCCGGAAGCGGAGTGGGATCGGCGACCTTCTCGACCAGCGGCTTGGGATTTTCCTTCTTGCCGGTCTTCAGACCCTGCGTCGCCTTGGTGAACTGATCGAGGGACACGATATCGACTGGCAGGGATTCCTCCGGCATCGTGTCGAAGGCCTTCGAGGAAAACGATACCAGGCCCCAGCCAATCACGAGGACATGCAATACGACAGACGCTGCGACTGTCTTGTCGATCTTCACGTCAGGTCCCCTGCTCGACCTCGGTCACGAGTGCAACGCGCTTGAAGCCCGCCGCCGACAGCCGGCCCATCACGCGCATCACGGTGCCGTAATCGGCCTTGGTGTCGCCACGTACGAAAATGCGCTCGTCAGCTCCGCCGCGCGCATCGGTGATGGCTTTCAGTTTCGCAATCAGATCCTCGACCGGAATTTCAGTGTTGTTGAGAAACACCTTGCCGCTGGCCTGGACCGAAAGCGTCAGCGGCTCCTTGTCCTGATCCAGACTTTTCGCCGCGGTCTGCGGCAGGTCGAGCGGCACGCCGACCGTGAGCAGCGGCGCGGACACCATAAAGATGATGAGCAGCACAAGCATCACGTCCACCATCGGGGTGACGTTGATCTCCGCCATGACGTTGGCGCGCTGACGGCGGCGGCGTCCGCCGCTGCCCCCTCCGCCGCCCATGCGCATGCCCCAGATTCAAGATCCGGTCGTGGGTACATTAGCTACGCTAGACCCGCGCGTCGCTCTGACGCGACAGGATCGCGGAAAACTCGTCGGCGAAACCTTCCAGGCGCTGGGCCTGCCGGTTCACCTCGGAGGTAAACTTATTGTAGAAAATTGTCGCCGGAATTGCGGCGATCAGGCCGATGGCGGTGGCAAACAGCGCCTCGGCGATGCCGGGGGCCACCACCGCCAGCGAGGTATTCTTGGAGGCGGCGATCGACTGGAAACTCGACATGATGCCCCAGACGGTGCCGAACAGGCCGACGAAGGGTCCGGCCGAGCCGACCGTCGCCAGCACCAGCAGCCGGCGGTCGAGCCGCTCGATCTCGCGGGCGATCGACACGCTCATCACCTTGTCGATCCGCATCTGCAGCCCGGCGAAAGAGCGCGACTGGCTCTCGAACGAGCGTTTCCATTCGCGCATCGCCGCCACGAACAAGGCCGCCATCGATTGCGTCGGCTTGGATGCCAGCGAGCGGTAAAGTTCGTCGATGGACTGGCCCGACCAGAACGCCTGTTCGAAGCGGTCCATCGCGCGTTTGGTGCGCGCATAAAGGAAGGTCTTGTCGATCGCGATCGCCCAGACCCAGACCGAACAGCTGAGCAGGCCGAGCATCACCACCTTGACGATGATGTGCGCCTGCAGAAACA
Source organism: Xanthobacteraceae bacterium (assembly GCA_019747015.1). Lineage (GTDB taxonomy): Bacteria > Pseudomonadota > Alphaproteobacteria > Rhizobiales > Xanthobacteraceae > Afipia. Next base: position 4,295 of record JAIERI010000139.1, on the reverse strand, counting down.
GCGAAATCAGCGACACGTCGGAGGACGCCAGCGGCAGGGCTGATTGCGCCACGTCGCCTGGATTCATGTTCGATACCCTCTTGGCAATGCCATTATCATCCAAATGATTGCGTGCGCGCGACAGAAGCAGCGGCCGTCGCGGCCCCAAAACGCCGACGCCGCCGTCCGGCAAACCGATGCCGAAATCACTGACATGTCGCGTGAAAAGCCGTCCCCGGCCCGTTCCCCTAATGTCCCGCCAACATGTCAAAACGAGGGCTGCAAGCGCCGTTTTGGCAATCTTACCAGACGCTAACCATGGTTAAAAAGGCGTTACCGGAACTGAATTGGATGCCCCGGCCAGACGTAAAAACGCCCGCCTGAAAATCAGGCGGGCGTTTTAATGCCAACAGGAAACGGGGCGCATTATCCCTGCGGCTGATCGCTCGGCGGCGTGGGACGCGGACGATGCTGCGCCATGAAGGCGTCGAACTCTTCCTTGTCCTTGGCGTGACGCAGACGGTCGAGGAAATCCTTGAACTCGGTCTGCTCCTCCTCCAGACGGCGCAGCGTTTCCATGCGGTAGTCGTCGAAAGCGCGGTTGCCGCTCGAAGGGCCGTAGTATCCGCGGCCGTCCATGTAAGCGCGCATGCGATCCATCTTCCACTGCATCCGTTCCATTTTGTTGGCGAAGCGGCCGTGATGGCCGTGATTCCAGCAACCCATTTTCCTTCTCCAGAATGTGAGGGCGAGCGCGGCGAGGCCGAGCGGCCACCAGATGATGAAGCCCGCGATGATCAGGATGATCGATCCGGGATGCGGTCCGCGGTGCCAGTCGTCAAACCTCGAGTCGTAATCGCTTGGACCGAACCCCGCCGGGCCGGGACCATTCAGCCGGCGGGCGGTCCACGCCGGCCGGCCCCATTTGTCGAAATCCGCCGTATTGGCATCTGAGGTGTTTGCCATGGGCCTCTCCCGGTTCCGTGAATGTAAATAACATTTACATAGATAAATGATCGGGGTGTTTTGTCAAGCGCGGCAAAATGGCGGGCCGGATTAAATTTACTGGAACCGGCTTTTAAAAGTTATTTTTTGGATGCCGGCTGCGCGGACGTGAACTGATCCGTGGGGAAACCGAGCCCCTTCAGATAAATCAGCACACCCGCTTCCAATAACTCTTCGGGCGTCATCGGCAGCCTGCGGCCGGCGGCATCGCCGCGTCCGAACAGCGAGGCGATGCCATGCGACAGCGACCAGATATGCAGTGCCATCATTAGGGCGGGCGGGCGGGGAACATTGGGCGGCGCCATCGCGATCAGGCGCTCGGCAGCGGCGCGCAGAATCGCAAAGGCACGCTCGCTTGCCACCAATAACGCCGGGTTGTTTTCGAGCGGCAGACCGGATTCGAACATCGCGGAATAATAAGCGGGATGTTCGCGCGCGAAAGCGAGATAGGCGTTGCCGACGCGCTGAAACGCCGCCGGTGTGTCGGGATGGCCATCGTCCCACGCCGCCGTCAGCGCCGCTTCGAAGTGCTCGAAGCCCTGCTGCGCGATGGAGGCGAGCAACTCGTCGCGGTCGCGGAAATGGCGATAGGGGGCAGCAGGGCTGACACCGGCAGAGCGGGCGGCCTCCGCGAAGGTGAATCCAGCCGGACCCTTTTGCGCGATCAGTTCGAGCGCGGCCTCGACCAGCGCTTCTTTCAGATTGCCATGATGATAGCCGCTGCCACGGCGTCCGTATTTATGCCAGTTCATGTGAACAGCTTTAACATGACGCGCCGTGGCGCGTCACCAAGCTATCGAAGCAATCGGTCCTTCAGGTCGGCCATCGCGCGGGAAAACACCCTCGAATCGTCGAGCGCGCGGGCGAGTACCAGCGCACCCTGAATCGCAATCAACGCGTCCTCGGACTTTCCCCGCGCCGATGCGGGCGGCTCACCCGCCCGCCGCAGCGCCGAGGCGAGTGCATCGCCCCAGCGCTTGAAATAGCTGTGCACCTGCTGCGCGAAATCATCGCGTGACGCGCCGAGCGCAACCACACCGATCAGGCACACGCGGTTGCCAGAGCGGAAATAAGTGTCCACCGAGGCGAGCATATCCCCGATCGCGCGCCGTGAATCACCGCTCTTCAAAAGCGGCGTGAACACGTGAGTCTCGAACCATGAGTCGATCTCGGCCAGCACCTCGGTGGCCATCTGCTCTTTGCCGCCGGGAAAGAAATGATAAAGGCTTCCCTTGCCCAGGCCAGTCGCCTCGGTGAGGAGTGCCAGCGTCGCGCCTTCATAGCCGTGCGCGCGGAAGACCTCGGCCAGCAAAGGCAGGATCTCCGCGCGCCCGGTCATCGTCCTTGCCAATGGTAGGTCAGCCTTTCGGAACAGGAGCGAGACCGGGGACATCGGCCGGACGCGGACCCGGCGCCGGCCAATGAAAACGGCGCTCGTTTTCCTGGATCGCGACATCGTTGATGCTGGCTTCGCGCCTGCGCATCAGCCCCTGCTCGTCGAACTCCCAGTTCTCATTGCCGTAGGAGCGGAACCACTTCCCCGCATCGTCATGCCACTCGTACTGGAAGCGCACCGAGATGAAATTGCGGTCGAACGCCCAAAGATCCTTGATCAGGCGATACTCATGCTCCTTCGCCCATTTGCGGGTGAGGAATGCGACGATCGCCTCGCGGCCCTGAAAGAACTCCGAGCGATTCCGCCAGATGCTGTCCTCGGTGTAGGCGAGCGACACCTTCACGGGATCGCGGGAATTCCAGCCGTCCTCGGCCATGCGGGCCTTTTGCGCGGCGGTCTCTCGTGTGAATGGCGGAAGCGGCGGACGCGACATGGCACTCTCCAGTATCCGTTTGTACCGATAGGTACAATTTGTACCATTCGGTACAGCGCGTCAAGCATCTTTCTTCCGCATTAGCTGTTTTCGTCCTGATCGGCCTTCATAAGAATACGCAGCGGCTTGGGAATCGGCCGTGCCCGGCCGCCGGCGACGAACGCGACCTTGACCCGCGCCTCGATCAACACCTCCTCACCGCGCCGGACCTCCTGCGCCAGAATCATCGACGCCCCGCGCACCTCGTGCGGCACCGTCACGACGGTGAGGATGTCATCCATGCGCGCAGGCTTGAGGAATTCAAGCTGCATCGAACGCACCACGAAAGCGAAACCCACAGCCTCATTGCGCGCTTCCTCGAACAGCGCGCTCTGCTGCGCGCCGAGCAGCCGCAGATAATTGGTACGGCCGCGCTCCATATAGCGCAGGTAGTTGGCGTGATAAACGATGCCGGTGAAGTCGGTGTCCTCGTAATAGACCCGAAGCTGCATGACGTGCTTGCCATCACGGATCGCGCCGTCGAGGTGCGGCAAATGTTTGTCACTCATACCATCACTCACTCTTCAGGATCGAACATGCCGAACTGTGCCGGATCGCGAGTGGGCTCGGCAAGATCCAGATGCCTGAACGCATGCGAGGTGAGCAGCCGTCCACGCGGCGTGCGCTGCAAGTATCCGCACTGGATCAAAAACGGCTCGATGATGTCTTCAATCGCGTCGCGCGGCTCCGACAGCGCCGCCGCCAGCGTCTCCACCCCGACCGGCCCGCCGCCGTAATGCAGCGCGATCGTGGTCAGATACCGCCGGTCCATTGCGTCGAGACCCGCCTTGTCCACTTCCAGCGCGCCGAGCGCATTGTCGGCGATCTTGCGGTCGATGGCGTTCGCGTCGGCGGCGGAGGCGAAATCGCGCACCCGGCGCAGCAGGCGTCCTGCGATGCGCGGGGTGCCGCGCGCGCGTTTTGCAATTTCGTTGGCGCCGTCCGCCGTGATTCCGATGTTGAGCACACGTGCCCCACGCGTGACGATGTGTTCGAGTTCGCTCTCGGTATAAAAGTTGAGCCGCACCGGAATGCCGAAACGGTCCCGCAACGGATTGGTCAGAAGACCCGCGCGCGTCGTCGCGCCAACAAGAGTGAATTTCGCCAGTTCGATTTTCACCGACCGCGCCGCCGGCCCTTCGCCGATCATGAGGTCGAGCTGGAAATCCTCCATCGCGGGATACAACACTTCCTCAACCGCAGGATTGAGCCGGTGAATTTCGTCGATGAACAAGACATCGCGGTCTTCGAGGTTCGTCAAAAGCGCGGCGAGGTCGCCGGCTTTGGCGATCACGGGGCCAGAGGTGGCACGAAAGCCGACGCCGAGCTCGCGTGCGACGATCTGCGCCAATGTTGTCTTGCCCAACCCTGGAGGCCCAACGAACAGCACATGGTCGAGCGCCTCCTTTCGTTTCCGTGCGGCCTCGATAAACACCGACAGGT
>JAIERI010000087.1 GCA_019747015.1 Xanthobacteraceae bacterium | reverse complement strand
GCCAGTCCTTTTCCGAGCGAGGAAACCACGCCGCCGGTGATGAAAATGTACCGCGCCATGGGAGCCAACCTTTAACTTTGCCCGCTCGATTCGCAAAACGAATCGACCACCTAGTAGTCCGGTTCTAACATTCGCCCCCAAGTTTCGGTTGGCACCGATGCGAATGTTAGAACCAAAGGACTACTAGCAAATATAAATTCCTAGTGGAGTTTTGGATTTGACATTCGCTTTGCGAACTCGCGGCTGGTCAGTCGCGAATGTCAAATCCATTCCACTACGCCAACAATTCGTGCGCCTGTGAGTGACCTCGAAAATTCAATACACGCAGCACGTTGCGGCGGCTTGCTCAGTGTCGGGGCAAGCCACTCACGCTTTTCAGCACGGCTTTATTTGGACTGCGGAGCCTGCGGTCCGGCCGGAGCCGCCGGCGCGGCGGGTGCCGTCGCGGGCGCAGCCGGCTTTTTCAGCGCATCCAGCAAACCGCCCACCGGCGCCGAGCCCGGCACGCCGGGCTGCGAATTGCTGGCCGGGGTATTGATGATCGAGCTTGGGCCGCGCTGACTCGCCGCCAGCCACGACAGGAACAGGCTGGTCACGAAGAAGCCCGCCGCCAAAATCGCCGTCGTCCGTGTCAGCAAATTGGTGGTGCCGCGGCTCGACATGAACCCGCCGCCGCCTCCACCGCCCATGCCGAGTCCGCCGCCTTCGGATTTCTGCAGCAGCACCACCGCGATCAGCGTGGCGACGATCATGAGATGGATGACGATGACGACGGTCTGCATCGGGTCTTTCCATCGCAAGCCACCGGCTCCGGATGGCCGGTCATGCGATGCTTGCGGAGTGTTGAAGTTGCGCGGTCTCTACACGATGAACAGGGGCTTTGTCACCCCCGCGTCCTGGCGGCAGATGCCGCCCTGCTTCACGTTATTTGGGAACAGCCGCCGCGATCGCAAGGAAATCGGCCGCATTGAGACTGGCACCGCCGACCAGCGCACCATCTACATGAAGAATATCGAGTAAATCTTTGCAATTGTTAGACTTCACTGAGCCGCCATAGAGGATACGCACAGGTTGGGAGCCAATGCTCAACTTCATGCTTAACTTTAGGTTAATAAGCTCATGTACCTGCTCGACATCCCGCACTGTTGGCGTCACGCCGGTGCCGATCGCCCAGACCGGCTCGTAGGCCACGACCAGATTCGCGGCACTCGCCCCGTCCGGCACCGATCCCGAGATCTGCCGCCCCACGACATCCAGTGTGTTCCCGGCGTCGCGATCCGCCTTGGTCTCCCCGACGCAAACGATCGCGGTCAGCCCGGCCCGGTGCGCCGCCAGCGCCTTTTGCCGCACGATTTCATCGCTCTCGTGATGATCCGCCCGGCGCTCGGAATGACCGACAATGACAAAGGAGACCCCGGCATCCCTGAGCATCTCCGCCGAGATGTCGCCGGTATGAGGCCCGCAAGGCGCCATATGGCAGTCCTGGGCGCCGATCATGACTCCTGTCCCCTTGGCGCGGGCGGCAAAGGCCGCAACCAGCGTCGCCGGCGGGCACACCAGCAGGTCGGCGAACGGCGCCGACGACGATCCGGCGATGATCGCATCGAGTTCCGAAAGCGAACCGGCAAGCCCGTTCATCTTCCAGTTCCCCGCGATCAGCGGACGCGTCATTTTGGCCATCGAAACTTTCCGTTCAACCGTTTTCCTGCGCTAGCAGAGGCTTGCAGCGGGCGCCAGTTCACCTCCGCAGCTTTCCACATCGCCGGACCGCCAGATGCAAATGCATTAACCGCTTCAAAGCGTCGTCACCGTGCCGGTTGCTCAGGAACTGACGCCGTTTTATATGGAGCCCAACCTTCGGCGACGCCCGATCCGCAGGCGTGCCGTTTCCCTCCCGCACACAGATTGGTCCCATGCTTCGAGGAATGAGAACCGCCTCAAAGAATTGGCTCGGCAAGACCGTGATGTCGATTCTGTTCGGCGTCCTGATCGTCAGCTTCGGCATGTGGGGCATCGCCGACATCTTCAAGGGCTACGGATCGTCTTCCCTGGCCACGATCGGCAGCACCGAAATTTCGACCGAGCAATTCCGCCAGCTCTACACCGACAAGCTGCAACAGCTCAGCCGCCAGTTCGGCCGCCCGCTCACGTCCGAGCAGGCGCGCGCCTTCGGCGTCGACCGCCAGGTGCTGCAACAGGTCGTGGCGGAAGCCGCGCTCGATGAGGAGGTACGCCGGCTCGGTCTCGCCCAGTCGGACGCCGATGTCGCGCGCGCGATCGCGAGCGATCCGAATTTCGCCGGCGTCGGCGGCCAGTTCGATCCGCAGCGTTTCGCTTATGCGCTGCGCCAGTTCGGCTACACCGAGCAGCGCTACATCGCCGAACAGCGCCGCACGTCCTTGCGCCGCCAGCTCGCCGCCAGCTTCACCTCGGGCCTCGAGCCGACCAAGACCCAGCTTGACGCGCTGACGCGTTTCCAGAACGAGGAACGCAACGTCGACTACATCACACTCGGCGCCGCGCAGGCCGGCAAGATCGATCCGCCCTCGCCCGAGGTGCTCAAAGTCTATTTCGATGAAAACAAGGCACTGTTCCGCGCGCCGGAATATCGCAAGATCGCATTGCTCTCCGTGACGCCTGACGCCATCGCCAAAAAAATCGTGATCACCGATGACGACGCGCGCAAGATTTTCGAACGCGACAAGGACCGCTACGCCAAGCCCGAGAAGCGCGACATCCTGCAGATCGCCTTCCCGACCATGGATGAAGCCAGAGCCGCGCGCGACAAGATCGCCGGCGGGATGTCGTTCGAGGATCTCGCCAAGCAGATGAAGCTCAGCGCCAGCGACATCGATCTCGGCCTTGTCGGCAAGGCGAATATCGGCGACGTCGCGATCGCGGACGCCGCCTTCGCATTGCCGCTCAACGATGTGAGCCAGCCGGTCAAGGGTGCGCTCGCCAACGCGCTTCTGAAAGTCGTCAAGATCGAGCCTGGCTCCACGCCGTCCTACGAGAGTCTCGCCGACACCCTGAAGAAGCAGATCGCGTCCGACCGCGCCCGCGCCGAATTCCAGGATATGCGCAACAAGGTCGAGGACGAGCGCAGCGGCGGCTCCAACATCGCCGAAGCCGGCAAGAAGCTCGGCCTCGATGCCATCACCATCGAGGCGGTCGATCGCTCCGGGCGCGGGCCCGACGGCAAGCCGGTGACGGGACTGCCGCAGGGCATCGACCTGATCTCCGCGGCCTTCGCCAGCAATGTCGGCGTCGAGAACGATCCCATCACCGCCGGCACCGGCGAAATCTGGTTCGACGTGCTTGGCGTGACGCCGTCGCGCGAACGCCCGCTCGACGAGGTCAAGGATCAGGTCGTGGCGCGCTGGCGCGACGAACAGATCGCCACCATGCTTCGCGCGAAGACCAACGAGATTGTCGACAAGGTCAACAAGGGCGGCTCGCTTGCCGCTGAAGCCGCAAGCGTGGGCGTCAAGGTCGAGAAGACCCCGCCGTTCAAGCGCGCGGCAACTGTCAACGGCCTGCCCGAGCGCGCGGTCGAGGCTGCGTTCCGCACCGCCAAGGGTGTCGCGGCGCAAACCGAAGGCGTCAACAACAGCGACTGGATCGTGTTCCAGGTCGCCAACATCACGGTGCCGTCCGCCAATTTTGCCGGCGACGATATGAAGAAGTTGAAGGACACGCTGCAAAACAGCATGAGCAACGAACAGATCGCCGAGTACGTCGCTCATCTGGAAAGCGAGATCGGCGTGAAGATCAACCAGAGCGCATTCGCCACCGCGACCGGCGCGAACGCCACCCAGTGAAAATTGGCCATCGGGCCAGAAGTTTTTCGAGCGCAGCATGAGCGACTTCAAGGCCATCATCGGGAAGGTCGCGACCGGCGCGGCGCTGTCGCGTGAGGAATCCGCGGCCGCGTTCGACACCATGATGGCGGGCGGCGCCACGCCGTCGCAGATCGGCGGCCTGCTGATGGCGCTGCGGGTGCGCGGCGAAACCGTCGACGAGATCACCGGCGCGGTGTCGGCGATGCGCGGGCGAATGCTGCGCGTGAGCGCGCCGGCGGACGCGGTGGATATTGTCGGCACCGGCGGGGACGGTTCGGGCTCGGTGAACGTGTCGACCTGCGCCGCCTTCATTCTCGCCGGCGCGGGCGTCACTGTCGCCAAGCACGGCAACCGCGCGATGTCCTCGCGCTCCGGCGCGGCGGACGTGCTCGCGGCACTCGGCGTCAACATCGACATCACGCCGGAACAAGTCAGCCGCTGTATCAGGGAGGCCGGCATCGGCTTCATGTTCGCGCCCGCGCATCATCCGGCGATCAAGAATGTTGGACCCACTCGCGTTGAACTCGGCACCCGCACGATCTTCAACCTGCTCGGACCGCTGTCCAATCCCGCAGGCGTAACGCGGCAGATGCTGGGTGTGTTCGCAAAACACTGGATCGAACCGCTGGCACATGTCTTGAAAAATCTCGGCGCGACATCGGCCTGGGTGGTGCACGGCTCCGACGGGCTCGATGAAATCACGCTGTCCGGACCGACCTACGCCGCCGCGCTCGAGAACGGCAGCATCCGCACCTTCGAAATCATGCCGGAGGATTCAGGCCTGCCGCGCAATAGCACCGCCGATCTCAAGGGCGGCGACGCGCAGGCCAACGCCATCGCACTTCGCGGCGTGCTCGAAGGCAAGCCCGGCGCCTATCGCAATGTGGCCCTCGTCAATGCCGCCGCCGCCTTGATCGTGGCCGGCAAAGCGAAAGACCTGAAGGAAGGTGTTGCGCTGGGGTGCAAGTCGCTCGACACTGGCGCGGCGGCCGACAAACTGAAGCGGCTCGCCGCCATTTCCAATGCTTGAAGAAGAGCTGCCCTTGTCCGACATTCTCACCAGGATCGAGACCTACAAGCGCGCGGAAATCGCAGCCGCGAAAGCCGCACGCCCGCTTACAGAGATAGAAGCGCTAGCGAAGGCTGCCCCTGCCCCACGCGGTTTCATCAACGCGATCCGCTCTAAAATGGCGCGCGGCGACATCGCGCTGATCGCCGAGGTCAAGAAAGCCTCGCCGTCGAAGGGCCTCATTCGCGCCGATTTCGATCCGCCGGCGCTGGCGCGCGCCTATCAGGACGGCGGCGCGGCGTGTCTGTCGGTGCTGACCGATACGCCCTCATTTCAGGGCCACATGGATTTCATGGTCGCGGCGCGCGCGGCGGTGAGCCTGCCGGTGCTCCGCAAGGATTTCATGTACGACACCTATCAAATCACCGAGGCGCGCGCGCATGGCGCCGACTGCATCCTTATCATCATGGCGGCGCTCGACGACGACGCCGCGCGCGACATCGAGGACGCGGCGCTGGCTTACGGCATGGATGTGCTGCTCGAAGTTCACAACAGGCAGGAACTCGAACGCGCGTTGAAACTCCGCTCGCCGCTCGTCGGAGTCAACAACCGCAATCTGCGCACCTTCGAGACGACACTCGCGACCAGCGAACAGCTCGCGCCGCTGATCCCGAGCGAACGTATCATGGTCGGCGAAAGCGGCATCTTCACCCCGGCCGACATCGCGCGGTTGTCGAAGGTCGGCATGGAGACATTTCTCGTCGGCGAAAGCCTGATGCGGCAGGCCGATGTCACCGCTGCAACGCGCACGCTGCTGACACGCGAGCCGGCGCAACGCGCATCGGGCACACGCTGATGGCGGACAAAACTCTCACCCATATCGACTCCAAGGGCGAAGCGCGCATGGTCGATGTGTCCGGCAAGGATGCGACCGAGCGCGTCGCTGTCGCCGAAGGTTATGTGGTGATGAGCAAGGAGACGCTGGCGCTAATCGAGAGCGGCAACGCCAGGAAAGGCGACGTGCTCGGCACCGCGCGCATCGCCGGCATCATGGCGGCGAAACGCACCTCGGATCTCATTCCGCTGTGTCATCCCCTCGCATTGTCGAAAGTCACGCTCGACATCACGCCGGATTTGAGCCTGCCCGGCTGCCGTGTCGAGGCCAGCGTGAAAGTCACCGGTCCGACCGGCGTCGAGATGGAGGCGCTGACGGCGGTGGCGGTCGCCTGCCTCACCATCTACGACATGATCAAGGCCGCCGAGCGCGGCGTGCATATTGAAGGCATCCGGCTGCTGGAGAAATCCGGCGGCCTATCCGGTTCCTACAAGCATGCTGGATAAGAACAAGCCAAGGAAGGCGTTGACGCCGGTGGCCGACGCGCTGGCGGCTGTTCTTGCAGGCGCACAGGCGCTGCCGGAAGAAACCGTCGCGCTCTGGGACGCGCACCACCGCACGCTGTCGCGCGACATCGCCGCGTTGCGCACCCAGCCGCCGGCGGACATGTCGGCGATGGACGGGTACGCGGTGCGCTTCTCGGATGCCAGGAAAGATGCACGGCTGACAATCGTCGGCGAAGCCGCCGCGGGTTCGCCCGCCGACAAGACCCTCGGTGCCGGAGAAGCGGTGCGCATCTTCACCGGCGGCGTAGTGCCGCCCGGCGCGGATCATATCGTCATTCAGGAAAACACGACGCGCGACAACGATATCGTCGTCATCAATGCCGATGCCGCGATGCCGCGCCACATCCGGCCCGCCGGGGTGGATTTTCGCGAGGGCGATGTACTTTTAAAAAAAGGCACCCGCCTCACCGATCGCGCGCTGTCGCTCGCCGCCAGCATGAACCATCCCACGCTGCCGGTGCATCGCCGGCCGAAAGTGGCGCTGCTCGCCACCGGGGACGAGCTGGTGATGCCGGGCGAGCACGCCGCGCCGGGGCAGATCGTGTTCTCCAACGCCTACGCGCTGCGCGCGCTCGCTGAGAGCGAAGGCGCGCAGATCATCAACCTCGGCCTTGCGCGGGACACTCTTGAGGACACCGCCCGCGCCGTTCGTCAGGCCGTCGATGCCAGGGCCGATATTCTCATCAGCACCGGCGGCGCGTCGGTCGGCGATCACGACGTGGTCAAGCGCGCGTTTGAGGCCGAAGGCGTCGAGATGGCGTTCTGGCAGATCGCGCTGCGCCCCGGAAAGCCGATGATGAACGGCCATCTCGGAGCGATGCGGGTGATCGGCGTGCCGGGCAATCCCGTGTCGTCCTATGTGTGCACCTTCATCTTCGGCGTGCCGCTGATCCGCGCGCTGTCCGGCCGCAGCGACGTTCACCACGTCATGGAGAGCGCGATCCTCCTTCACGACCTGCCGGAGAACGATCACCGCCAGGAATATCTGCGCGCCAGACTGACGGTGCGCGACGATGGGCTCGAAGTCGTCTCCTCCGTCGGACAGCAGGATTCCTCGCTGCTCGGTAATCTCGCCGCCGCCAACGCCCTGATCGTGCGGGTGCCGAATGCCCCCGCCGCGAAGGCCGGGGAGCGCTGCGACGTGCTGCGATTGCCCGGTTAAAAAGATTATCCGGCGTCTTCACCTGAATTTAACCGTTGCGGAACACATATGGAACATATAGTGTTCGTTCATGATTTGTTTCGAACGAGTCGCTCTTTATGAGTGCGGCCGACAGGACTCTTCAAGAGTCCGGTTTCACGGGATCGGGGACTGCCAAAGATGCTGACACGCAAACAATACGAACTGCTGCGGTTCATCAATGAGCGGCTGAAAGAAGCCGGGGTGCCCCCCTCCTTCGACGAGATGAAGGACGCGCTCGACCTGCGCTCCAAGTCCGGCATTCACCGTCTCATCACGGCGCTTGAGGAGCGCGGATTCATCCGCCGCCTCGCCAACCGCGCCCGCGCCATCGAGGTCATCAAGCTGCCCGAGCTCGGTCATAGCGGCGGTAGCGGCACCGGACGGCGCGGCTTCACCCCGAGCGTGATCGAGGGTAATCTCGGCAAAGTACGAAGCACCCCCGCGACTGCGCTGGATGACGGCGCAGAGCATCCGGTTTCCGTTCCGGTGATGGGCCGCATCGCGGCAGGCACGCCGATCGAGGCGCTGCAGACCCGCAGCCACACCATCAGCGTGCCGCCCGACATGCTCGGCTCCGGCGAGCACTATGCGCTCGAAGTGCGCGGCGACTCGATGGTCGAGGCCGGCATTCTCGACGGCGACATGGCCCTGATTCAGAAAAGCGACGGCGCCGACACCGGCGACATCGTGGTGGCGCTGATCGACGAGGAGGAAGCCACGCTGAAGCGTTTCCGCCGCAAGGGCGCCTCGATCGCGCTCGAGCCGGCCAATGCCGCCTATGAGGTCCGCATCCTGCCGCCCAATCGCGTGCGCATTCAGGGCAAGCTGATCGGGCTGTACCGGAAGTATTGAAACGCGGCTTAGTCCTCAGCCTGCACGTCGCTCTCCAGCGGCGTGACGTCAACAGGCGCACGAGCACGCGGCGCATTGGGTGAAGCCGCACTCTCGGTACTCTCCAGAGATTCATCCGCGATCGCAGGCGACCACGGACGATCGACACCGCGCGGATGGATCGCCTCGATGGCATAACCATGTCCTGTTACCCGCAGCGCCAGCGTGCCTTGCCGCCGCAGCGCGTCCCGGTCGAAAACCATTGCCGCACAGTCCGGCGGCGGCTGCACCGCGCTCACCATCACGGAGGCCCGCGCACAATCGTCGGCCAGCGCATCGGGTTTGAGAGTCAGCGCGATGAGCTTGCCGTCCACGCTCCGCACCACGCAGCCGGCCTCATCGCACGAGACGCCATCGCCGAGCGAGGGATCGGTGGCGAGGCGCGGATCGGCGTCCGCCGCGAGCCATTCCTTCAACAGAAACGCATCCTTCGACGAGCGCATCAGACGCAATGATCCGTCCTTGCCGCGCACGGCGACATTGTGCCCGTCGCCGGCGATCAGGATATCCGGCTGCCTGACATTGACCGCCCACACGATGCCGAGCGCGATCAGCCCTGCACCGCTCCAGCGCAACGGCGTGCGCAGCAGCCCGAGCAGCACGATGCCCGACGTGGTCATCAGCAGCGGCCCGGTGCCGAACGCCGCCATGCGGCCAATGGCGCCGGGCAACGCCGCGACCCATTGCGTCACCGCGATCATCCAGTCGATACCGATGCCCATCAGTCTCCAGAACACACTATCAAATCCAAATGGAATGGCGGCAATCCCCAAAAGTCCCGCCGGCATCACGACGGCGGAGACCACCGGCATCGCGGCGAGATTGGCGAGCACGCCGTAAGGCGTGATGCGGTGGAAATGAAACGCCGCGTAAGGCGTGGTCGCAAGCCCTGCGACGAACGACGCCGCCGCCAGGGTCATGATCTCGCGCCCGCCCCACAGCGCCGCGCGTGCCGCCGCCGAATTGTCCGGCGCGACGAACCGTTTTGGCATGCCGATCTGCACCAAAGCGACGAGGCCGAGCGTTGCGGCAAACGACATTTGGAAACTCGGATGCACCAGCGCCTCGGGCGCAAGTAGCAGCACGATCATCGCCGCCACCGCCAGCGTGCGGAAGGTGATGGCGCGGCGGTCGACCATGATCGCGATCAGCACCACCGCCGTCATGAAGAACGAGCGTTGCGTCGCGACCTCTGCGCCCGACAGCAGGAGATAGAACAGCGCGGCGATGAACGCGGCCGCCGCCGACCATTTCTTGATCGCAAAGCCCGCCGTGAGAGCCGGACTGAGTGCCAGCAGCGCCCGGACGGCGAAAAACACCACGCCCGCGACCACCGCCATGTGATAGCCCGAGATCGACAGCACATGGCCGAGACCCGAAATGAACATCGCGTCGTTGACCGGTGTGGTGATCGCGTCGCGACGCCCGGTCAGCAATGCCGTGGCGATGGCGCGATTGTCAGCGCTGAGAACCGTGCGGATGCGCGCGTCGATGGCGTCGCGCATGGCCTGCATCCATTTGGCATAAGCCAGCGCGAAGCCGCCGCTGCGCGGAGCTTCCAGCGTCTTGATCGCGCCAAGCGCGAAACCCGACGCGCCGATGCCCTGAAAATACATGTCGCGGCCGAAATCGTAGCTGCCGGGTCTTAAGGGAGAGAGCGGCGGCTGCAATTTGGCCTTCAGCTCGACGAAGCTGCCGACCGGGGGCGCCGTGCCCTTGCGCACCGACAGCCGCACCCGCTCCATTTTTTGCGAGGCGCGAGGCGCGTCCATCTGCTCGACCCGCAGCACGAAGCGGTCGGTGCGTTCGCGCTCTTCATGGGTTTCGACGAACCCCTTGAGCAGAACCGAGTTCATCGGCCGCGCCAACACGCCATGGGCGATGCGCGCGGTCTTGAAGGTGGCGGTCGCGAATCCGGCTGCGATGGCCGCGATCATCACCGCCGCTGGAAACCACCGATGCCGCCGCATCAGAAAGGCAGCGACGCAAAGCGATCCGGCCACCGGCACCACCACGGCGGCCATCGGTTCGCGGTCGGCGGTGAAATACAGCGCGATGCCAATCCCGAACGCCACCGGCACAAACGGCAGCAGACGCCCCGGGCCGGCCTCGGCGCGCATCCATTCCCGAGCTTGTGAAATCGAGGATTGCCAGAAGCTGACGCCAAAAAAGCCGCCCGGCGCGGGCACTGCGCCGCCCTGCGGCCAGGTTTCCGCTGTAACGCCCGCCTTGATGCCCGCCCTTGCCCTCGGCGGCGATGCGACCGGAGGCCCCTCTGCCACGGCTACACTCTCCCCGCGCGCCATGCTACACGAGCCGCCTTGGTGCGCTAGTGGAGTGGATTTGACATTCGCCTCCACCCGGCAGCAGGTCACAAGCGAAAGTCAAATCCAAACTCCACTAGAGCCTATATTTGCTAGTGGTCCTTCGATTCTAGCATCGCAAAAGATGCCTGCCGAAACGGAATGCGAATGTTAGAATCGGACCACTAGTTGCTTCGCGCCGCCATCCCCTTCTCTCACGCAAGCCTTTACTTTATGTCCCAGATCGTCACTCGCTTCGCTCCGTCGCCGACGGGCTTCCTCCATATCGGCGGCGCGCGCACCGCGCTGTTCAACTGGCTTTACGCGAAGCGTTTCGGCGGCAAGATGCTGCTGCGGATCGAGGACACCGACCGCGAACGCTCGACCCAGGGCGCCATCGACGCCATCCTCGACGGGCTGAACTGGCTCGGGTTGAGCTGGGATGGCGACGTCATCTATCAGTTCGCGCGCGCGGCGCGTCACCGCGAGGTGGTCGAGCAGTTACTGGCGCAGGGCAAGGCCTATCGCTGCTACGCGACGCCAGAAGAACTCACGCAGATGCGTGAGAGCGCCAAGGCCGAAGGCCGCGCACTGCGTTACGACGGACGCTGGCGCGACAAGGATCCGTCGCTGGCACCGCCCGGCGCGAAACCGGCGATCCGTTTGCGCGCGCCGCAGACCGGCGAAACCGTGATCGAAGACCAGGTGCAGGGCCGCGTGGTCTGGCAGAACGAGAACCTCGACGATCTTGTGCTGCTGCGTTCCGACGGCAACCCGACCTACATGCTCGCGGTGGTGGTCGACGACCACGACATGGACGTCACCCACATCATCCGCGGCGACGATCACCTCACCAACGCCGCGCGGCAGAAACACATCTATGAGGCGCTTGGCTGGCAGGTGCCGGTCATGGCGCATATCCCGCTGATTCATGGACCGGACGGATCGAAGCTCTCCAAGCGTCACGGCGCGCTCGGCGTCGAGGCCTATCGCGCGTTGGGGTACCTTCCGGCGGCGTTGCGTAATTATCTGGTGCGGCTCGGCTGGAGCCACGGCGATCAGGAAATTTTCTCGACGCAGGAAATGATCGACAATTTCGATCTGTCCTCGATCGGCCGCTCCGCGGCGCGGTTCGATTTCGCCAAACTGGAAAATCTCAACGGCCATTACATTCGCACCGCCGACGATAAGGCGCTCCTGACCAGCGTCGAGGAGCTGCTGCCGTTCATTCCACAAAATGAAACAATCGGGGAAAAACTCAACGACACCACGCGCGCGCAATTGCTGGCGGCAATGCCGGGCCTCAAGGAGCGCGCCAAGACGCTGATTGAGCTGATCGACAGTGCGAAGTTCATTTTCGCCGACCGGCCACTGGAGATGGATGCCAAGGCCGCCGCCGTCCTTACTCCCGAGACCCGCAGCCTGATCGGCCAGCTTCACGATGCGTTGAAGCCGGTGATGCCGTGGAGCGCGGAGGCCACCGAGGCCGCGATGAGACAATTCGCCGAGGCAAACGGGCTGAAACTTGGCGCCGTCGCCCAGCCATTGCGGGTCGCCCTCACCGGCCGCACCACCTCGCCGGGTATCTTCGACGTGCTGGCGGTACTGGGCCGCGACGCCTGCCTCGCGCGTCTGCAAGATCAGGCCCGATAAGCGGACCCGCTCGAACTGCATACCAGATGCCAGCCCCACCAAAGGCCTGATACCGCCTATCTTGCAGTGCACACAGCAATACGATACCCCTTTTGGGCTCGCAGATGGCAAGACCGTCTCTACATGTGTTGAGACGCCTCACCCGGATGCGTAATGGATGACATCGGGGACCACGCGATGGACGCAAAAGCCAACACCAAATCCGCAACCCTCACCGTCGACGGCAAAAGCGTCGAGCTACCCGTTCACGCCGGCACGGTCGGGCCCGACGTCATCGACATCGGCAAGCTCTACGCCCAGACCGGGATGTTCACCTATGACCCCGGCTTCACCTCCACTGCCAGTTGCGAATCCAAGATCACCTACATCGACGGCGACGCCGGCATTCTCGAATACCGCGGCTATCCGATCGAACAGCTCGCCCAGGGCGACTTCCTCGAGACCTGTTATCTGCTGCTGTACGGCGAGCTGCCGACCAAGGCGCAGAAGACCCTCTTCGACAAGACCGTTACCCAGCACACCATGGTACACGAGCAGATGGCCCGGTTCTTCCAGGGCTTCCGCCGCGACGCCCATCCGATGGCGGTGATGGTGGCCTCGGTCGGCGCACTGGCCGCCTTCTATCACGACTCCACCGACATCACCGATCCGCAGCAGCGCATGATCGCCTCGATCCGCATGATTGCGAAAATCCCGACACTTGCGGCGATGGCCTACAAGTACACCATCGGCCAGCCCTTCGTGTATCCGAAGAACTCGCTCGGCTTCGCCTCGAACTTCCTTAACATGTGCTTCGCCGTGCCGTGCGAAGAATACCAGATCAATCCGGTGCTCGCCGACGCGCTCGACAAGATCTTCATCCTGCACGCCGACCACGAACAGAACGCCTCGACCTCGACCGTGCGTATTGCCGGCTCGTCGGGCGCCAACCCGTTCGCCTGCATCGCCGCCGGCATCGCCTGTCTGTGGGGACCGGCGCATGGCGGCGCCAACGAAGCGGCGCTGGCGATGCTCGCCGAGATCGGCACCGTCGACAAGATTCCGGCCTTCGTCGAAAAGGTAAAGGACAAGAACAGCAAGGTCCGCCTGATGGGCTTCGGCCATCGCGTGTACAAGAACTACGATCCGCGCGCCAAGCTGATGCAGCAGGCCGCCCACAAGGTGCTGAAAGAAACCGGCCACGGTGAGGATCCGTTGCTGCATGTGGCGATGGAGCTGGAAAAAATCGCGCTGCACGACGAATACTTCATCGAGCGCAAGCTGTATCCGAACGTCGATTTCTATTCGGGCATCACCCTCAAGGCGATGGGCTTCCCGACCTCGATGTTCACCGTGCTGTTCGCGGTCGCCCGCACCGTTGGCTGGATCAGCCAGTGGAGCGAGATGATCCAGGATCCGCAGCAGAAGATCGGCCGTCCGCGCCAGCTTTATTCCGGCGCGACCCGCCGCGAATATGTACCGATCGACCAGCGGAAGTAATTTTTAAGTTTGCGAGAATGAAAACGGCCGGGGCAACAAGCTCCGGCCGTTTTGCCTTTGCCTATTTTGCTTTCGTCTATTTCAGTGCGGCGATCACAATGTCGGCCGCACGCGCGCTGGGCGACAGTGTTCCGATCCCCATGATGCCGTCGAGCTTCGCGAACATCTCGATCTGGCGCCGTCGTGCCGCCGTGTCCGCCAGCATATCGCGCAGCACCGGCACGATGGCCTGCGCCGTACACTCTTCCTGATGGAATTCCGGCACCACGCTTTCGCCCAGCACCAGATTGGCCAGGATGATCGAAGGCACGCGCACCACACGCCGCGCGATGAACGCCTCTGTCGCCGTGCCACGATACAGCGTCACCATCGGCACGCCTGACAGCGCCAGTTCGAGGGTGACCGTTCCTGATTTTGCCAGCGCCGCGCGCGCGATGCGGAAGGCGGACCGCTTGTCGTCCTCGCCAGTCACGACATGCGGGCGCACCGGCCAGTATTCGATCGCGGCATTCACTGCGTTTAAAAGATAGGGCGTGGTCGGCAACACCGCCTCGACCGCGACGCCCTGCGCTGCGAGCGCGGCCAGTATGCTGCCGAAGACCTGCATGTGGTTGCGGATTTCGCCGCGCCGACTGCCCGGCAGCAGCAGCAGCACCGGCGGCGATGCATCGCGGCGCTTCTGCTCATCCGGATTGGGACGAAGCGCCGCGATCTGCTCGATCAGGGGATGACCGACATAGGTGCAAGGCGGACCGCCGAGTTCGCGGTGCGCGGCGGGCTCGAACGGCAGAAGCGCGAGGACGTGATCGACATACTGCTTCATCACCCGCGCGCGGCCGGGCCGCCAGGCCCACACCGTCGGCGAAACGTAGTCGATGATGGGGATCGAAGGATCGCGGCGGCGCACGCGGCGCGCGACGCGATGGGTGAAATCGGGGCTGTCGATGATGACCAGCACATCGGGTTTGGCACGCAGCACCGCTTCGGTCGCTTTGCGAATACGCCGCAACAGCATCGGCAGTTTTTTGGGGATGGCCGCAAATCCAACGATCGCCATGTCGCCGATCGGAAACAACGAGACAAGACCCTCCGATTCCATCCGCGATCCGCCGATACCTTCGAAGATGACTTGATCGCCAAGGCGGGCGCGCAGTTCGCGCATCAATGGCGCGCCGAGATTGTCGCCCGACGCCTCGGTCGCGATCAGGAAAATCTTGCGCGTTGCCGCGCTCACGCGGCCAGTCCGATCACGAAAATACCGGCCTTGTCGGCGGCCTCGATCATCGCCTGCGGCTCGGCCACTACGGTGTGCCCGGCGACGATGGCGATCCCCGCAAGGCCGGCTTTGGCGACGCCCTCGATGGTGCGCGGGCCGAGCGCGGGAAGATCGAAGCGCAAATCCTGACCCGTCTTGGGCGCCTTGACCAGAACGCCGCGGCCCGGCCTGGCGCGCAGGCGGCCGATCTCGCGCAACCGCGCCACTCGCGTCAGCAAGGCGTCGGTGCCCTCGATGTCCTCGACCGCGACCGGATGTCCGCCCACCACCACGACACCCTGACCGACATCGAACGGGCTGATCGCATGGAGCACATCGCGGCCTTTGGCGATGTCGGCTTTCGCCTCGTCATCGGGAGCGTTTCGGGTCATGCAGCCTTCCGGCATCAAAAGGTCCGGCGCGACATCCCTGATGCCGAGTAACCGGAATCCCCGTGTCTCGAACAGGCGGCTGACACCCTTCAAGAGATGATCGTCGCCGCCACGCAGCGCCGCGCCGATTTCCGGCAGCGCCCGGATCGTCTCCCAGTCCAG
>JAIERI010000062.1 GCA_019747015.1 Xanthobacteraceae bacterium | reverse complement strand
GAGATGTACGGCTTCTATCTGCGCAAGGACATGCACAACTACTTCCACGCCAACCAGATGATCCATCAGAAGATCGTCCAGGCCTCGCGCAACGCCGTGCTGCAGGCGACCTACGCCACCTTCGCCGGGCGCATCCGCCGCATCCGCTATTCGGCCAACTTCGCGCGCGAGCACGAGCGCTGGGGCGAAGCGATGCGCGAGCACGAACTGATCCTCGATGCCCTGCGCCGGCGCGCCGGTGGCGAACTCAGCGACATCCTGTTCAATCATCTGCGCAACAAGCGCAAAGCCGCCTCCGAGCGCTCCGGCGAGAAGAACGTTCCGGCAAGCAGATGAACTCCGCATTACTTGGGCATGAACTGTCATGCCGGGGGCCGATTTTTCAGACAAAAATGCATGCAAAAATGATGCTGCGGTGCAGCGTTTGCATTTCTTCTATCGGGGGCTTAGGAAACGCAAGAGCGGTGCGGCGGGCGTGACCTGACCGCAGCCAAGAAAACCTCGGGGAAACCTCGGGGACGTTTCGAGGAAGATCCAGGGAATCCCGATGCCGGCCGATGCCCCATCAAGGCTTGAACAGCGTCTTCGTTCGCAGATTACCGGCGACGTGCTGTTCGACCGTTTCAGCCGGGGCCGCTATGCCACCGACGCCTCGTTCTACCAGATCATGCCGTTCGGCGTGGTGGTGCCGCGCACCGTCGACGAGGCACTGCTGGCGATGGCGGTCGCGCGCGACGACGGGCGCATCGTCACTCCGCGCGGCGGCGGCACCTCGCAATGCGGCCAGACCGTTAATGACGGCATCGTGGTCGATGTCTCCAAACATCTGAACAAGATCGTCTCGCTCGATGTCGAGAACCGCACCTGCGTGGTCGAGCCCGGCATCGTGCTGGACGACCTCAACCGCCAGCTCAAGAAATATGGCCTGTGGTTTCCGGTCGACGTCTCGACCGCCTCGCGTGCCACCATCGGCGGCATGGCCGGCAACAATTCCTGCGGCGGCCGTTCGCTGCGTTACGGCACCATGCGCGACAACACCATTTCGATGGACGCGGCGCTGGCCGACGGCACCCAGTTGCATTTCGGCCCCCAGGACAAGGCCTGGCCGAATGCCGACGAGCCGGGCCGCGACCTGTTTCGCGATCTGCTGGCGCTCGGCACAAGAGAAGCAAAAGAGATCGCCGAACGATTTCCGAAAGTTCAGCGCCGCGTCGGCGGCTACAATCTCGACGCGCTGACGCCCAATGGCGGCGTCAACAACATGGCACACATTCTCGTCGGCTCCGAAGGCACGCTGGCCTTCACCACCCGCGTCGAACTCAAGCTCTGGCCGCTGATCGGCAACAAGGTGCTGGGCGTGTGCCATTTCGGCAGCTTCTATGAGGCGATGGACGCCGCGCAGCATCTGGTGACGCTGAAACCCATCGCGGTCGAACTGGTGGACTCCACCATGATCGCGCTCGGCCGCGAAATCGCGATGTTCAGGCCGACCATTGAGGCGGTGGTGCGCGGCGAACCGGATGCTCTTCTTGTGGTGGAATTCGCCGAAGAGGATCAGCCCGCGAACCTCGCCAGGCTGAAACAGCTCGGCGAGATGATGGGCGATCTCGGTTTCGGGTGGGACCATGAGAAGCGTAAATGGGGCGGCGTGGTCGATGTTGTCGAGCCCGCGATGCAGGCGGCGATCTCGGATTTCCGCACCTCCGGCCTCAACGTGATGATGTCGATGAAGCAGGAAGGAAAGCCGGTCTCCTTCGTGGAAGATTGTGCCGTGCCGTTGCCGCATCTGGCGGAATACACCAACCGCCTCAACAAGATTTTCGAAAAACACGACACCCGCCCGACCATGTACGCCCACGCCTCCGAAGGCTGCCTGCATGTGCGCCCGGTGCTGAACCTGCGGCTGGACAAGGATGTCAAGGCGATGCGCGGTATCGCCGAGGAAGCCTTCGTCATGGTACGCGAGTTCAAGGGTTCGCATTCCGGCGAGCATGGCGACGGCATCGTGCGCTCCGAATTCCACGAGCAGATGTTCGGCGCGCGGATCGTGCGCGATTTCGAGGAAGTCAAAGAACGCTTCGATCCCGGCAACACGCTCAACCCCGGCAAGATCGTCCACGCCCCGAAGATGGATAACCGCTCGCTGTTTCGATTCAAGCCGGGCTACGCAGTCGCCGATTTCAAGACCGAACTCGACTGGTCGTCTTATCCCGGCGCGGCCGGCGGCTTTCAGGGCGCGGTCGAGATGTGCAACAACAACGGCGCCTGCCGCAAACTCGAGGGCGGCGTGATGTGCCCGTCCTATCGCGCGACACACAATGAAAAGGACGTCACGCGCGGGCGCGCCAACACGCTGCGGCTGGCAATTTCCGGTCAGCTTGGACCTGGCGCACTGTCGTCCGACGACATGATGGAGACGATGAAGCTTTGCGTCTCCTGCAAGGCCTGCCGGCGCGAGTGTCCAACCGGCGTCGACATGGCGAAAATGAAAATCGAGGTACTGGCCGCGCGGGTGAAAACGCATGGCCTCACTTTGCGTAACCGTCTCGTCGGCTATCTGCCTCGGTATGCTGCGCTGGCCGCAACCTTCGCGCCACTTATCAATTTGCGCAACAAAAGCGCGCCGCTGCGCTGGGCGATGGAAAAAATCACAGGCTTCAGCGCCATGCGCGCGCTGCCGGAGTGGCGGCGCGATACATTTGCGCCGGGCGAAATCGCGTTCGGTCCCGCGAATGGCCCGGAAGTCGTGCTGTTTGCCGACACCTTCAACCGCGCCTATGAGCGCGAGAACCTCGATGCCGCGCTGCGCGTGCTGGTCGCCGGCGGCTACCGCGTGCATCTGCCGAAACCCGTCAGCGGTGCGCGGCCATTATGCTGCGGCCGTACGTTTCTCTCCGCCGGCCTCGTGACGCATGCCCGCGAGGAACTCGACCGTGTGGTCGAGACGCTTTCTCCCTTCGTGGCGCGCGGCGTGGCGATTGTCGGGCTTGAGCCGAGCTGTCTGCTGACGCTGCGCGACGAATTGCTGTCGCTTCGAAATGATGACAAATCCAAAGCCATCGCTGCCCATGCGCTGCTGTTCGAGGAATTTCTGGCGCGCGAGGCCGGAACGGGCCGCTTGCAGCTTCCGCTCGGTCCGATCGGCAAGAAGGCCATGGTCCATGGCCATTGCCATCAGAAATCGTTCGATGCGTTCAAGCCGGTGGAGAAAATTCTGCGGCTGGTGCCCGGTCTCGACGTCGAGGTGATCGAGTCAAGCTGCTGCGGCATGGCGGGCGCGTTCGGCTATAGCGCCGATACCTACGACGAATCCATTGCCATGGCCGAGCTCCGGCTGCTTCCGGCGGTGCGCAAGGCCGATCAAAAGGCGCTGATCGTCGCTGACGGCACCTCGTGCCGCCACCAGATCAAGGACGGCTCCGGTCGCGGCGCGCTGCATGTCGCGCAGGTGCTGGCGATGAGTCTCGCAAGTCACCAAGCAGGATTGCATCGGGCGGGCTTGATTAGCGCCAAGGCGCATGCTGAAAGCGCGTAGCCATTTTGTTTCAAAAAAAGGATGGACCATGACTGCTCTGACACTCGATACCGCCCGCACGATTCTTGACGCCGCTCTGGCCAAGGTCATGGAAAAGAAGATCAAGCCGATGGCGATTGTCGTTCTCGACGCGCGCGGCTGCATCAAGGCGGCGATCGCGCAGGATGGCACCAGTCTGATGCGCTTTGAGGTCGCCCACGGCAAGGCTTATGGCGCTCTCGCAATGGGTCTCGGCTCGCGCGCACTGTTCAAGCGCGCCAACGAGCAGCCATTTTTTATCGACGCGGTGAACACGATGGCGCGCGGCGCGCTGATCCCCGTGCCAGGCGGTGTGCTGATCAAGGATGTCAGCGCTGTCATTGGCGCGGTTGGCATCAGCGGCGATACATCGGAAAATGACGAGGAATGCGCCATCGCCGGGATCGAAGCCGCCGGCCTGAAGGCGGATGCCGGCTAACGACTGACAAGCGAACGATCAGCAAGATCGCCGCGACAAGAAACGGGAGAAACCATGTCCGCTCCGAAAGCCTCGCAAGCCCTTTCCCGTTTCACGGTTCTCGATCTGACAAGGGTGCGGGCGGGCCCGACCGCGGTGCGCCAGCTGGCGGACTGGGGCGCCAATGTCATCAAGGTCGAGGCGCCGACCGATCTGCCTGACGACGAGCAGCTTGGCGGCGCGCGGCACGGCCCCGACTTCCAAAATCTTCATCGCAACAAGCGCGCGATGACTCTCAACCTCAAAGACCCGGCCGGCAGGGATGTGTTTCATCGTCTGGTCGAGAAGGCCGACGTGGTGATCGAGAACTACCGGCCCGACGTCAAGGAGCGCCTCGGCATCGATTACGAAACGCTGCGCAAGATCAATCCGCGTCTGGTCTATGCCAGCATTTCCGGTTTCGGTCAGGACGGCCCTTATGCCAAGCGGCCCGGCTTCGACCAGATCGCGCAAGGCATGGGCGGGCTGATGTCGATCACCGGCGCACCCGATCATGGGCCGATGCGCGTCGGCATTCCGGTCGCCGATCTCACCTCGGGACTGTTCTGCGCAATGGGCGTTCTCACCGCACTATTGGAGCGCGACGTGTCGGGCGAAGGCCAGTGGGTGCAGACTTCGTTGTTGCAGTCGCAGATCTTCATGCTCGACTTCCAAAGCGCGCGCTGGCTGATGCAGGGCGAAGTGCCCAAGCAGGCCGGCAACAATCATCCGACCATGATCCCGACCGGCGTGTTCAAGACCTCCGACGGCTACATCAATATCGCCGCCACCGGACAGGTGATCTGGGAGCGGCTTGCGCATGCGATCGATCGCAGCGACTTGTTGCAAAAACCCGAATACGCTTCGCCGAAAACGCGCTCGGTCCATCGCGACGCGCTGAATGCCGAAATCGAAAAGGTCACGCAAACGCGCACCATCGCCGAATGGATCGAGGTCCTGAACAAGGCGGGTGTGCCCTGCGGGCCGATCTATACCATCGACAAGATGTTCGACGATCCACAGGTCAAGCATCTCGACCTCGTGCGCGACGTTCCCGATACCGGCGACCGCAAGGTGCGGCTTGTCGCGCAGCCCTTCACGCTGTCGCGCACGCCGAGCAGCTTCGCGGCGCGCCCGCCCGAGGTCGGCGAACACACTGACGAGCTGATGCACGAATTCGGCTTCAGCGATTCCGAGATCGCTTCGCTGAAAAGCAAAAAAATCATCTGATTGAAGAAAGCAGGACGGCCATGACGCAGACGGACAAGATGATCGCCCGCACCGAGGGCAGCGTCGGATACATGATCTTCAACAATCCGGAGCGCCACAATGCAGTGTCGCTGGAGATGTGGGAAGCCTGCGCCGCGATCATGAAGGGCTTCGCGAAGGATCCGAAAGTCCGCGTCGTCGTCATCACCGGCGCGGGCGAGAAGGCCTTCGTGTCGGGCGCCGACATCTCGAAATTCGCCGAGGAGCGCGGCTCGAAGGAAACATCCGACCGCTACAATGCCGCTGTTGAGGCCGGTTACGCCTCGGTGTTCGATTTCCCCAAGCCGACCATTGCCATGATCCGCGGCTATTGCGTCGGCGGCGGCATGGGGCTGGCGAGCAGCTGCGATCTGCGCATTTGCACCGACAATTCGCGTTTCGCCGTCCCTGCCGCCAAGCTCAGCGTCGGCTATGGCTTTCCCGGCGTCAAACGTCTGCTCGACATTGTCGGCCCGTCATTCACCAAGGAAATCTTCTACACCGCGCGGCTGTTCGACGCCGAGGAGGCGCGCATCATGGGCTTCGTCAATCGCGTGCTGCCGTCGGACAAGCTCGAATCTTATGTGAAGGACTACGCCGCGACCATCGCCGGCAACGCGCCGCTCACTGTCGATTCGATCAAGTTCATCGTCGGCGAGATCGCCAAGGATGAAAGTGCGCGCGACATGAAAAAGTGCGAGGCGATGGTCGAAGCCTGCTTCGCCAGCAACGATTACAAGGAAGGTCGCACCGCCTTCATGGAAAAGCGCAAACCGGAATTCACCGGAAGCTGATCATTTACTCCGTTCCGTTCGAGGATTTTCGATGCCGACCCGCCCTCCCGCCGAGCCCGGCATGACTCTCGAACAGGTGGTGACACCGGCGCTGATCGTCGATCTCGGCGCGCTGGAGCACAATATCGCCATGCTGGCGAGGCGCGTCGCAGGCAATCCGCACGGCGTGCGGCTGACCCCGCATGCCAAGGCGCATAAATGCGTCGAGATCGCGCGGATGCAGATGGCGGCTGGCGCGTCGCGGATGTGCTGCCAGAATGTCGCCGAGGCCGAGGCGATGGTGGCGGGCGGAATTAAAAGTATCCTTCTCTCGAACGAGATCGTGGGGCAAGACAAGGCGCGGCGCCTCGCGGCGCTCGCGCATATGGCCAGGATCGGCGTCTGCGTCGATCATCCGGATCAGGCCGATGCCCTGTCCGCGGCGGCCAGCAGCGAAGGCGTGACGCTGGACGTGCTGGTGGAAATCGACATCGGCATGGGCCGCTGCGGTGTCGCGCCGGGCGCGGACGCGGTGACACTGGCAAAGTATATTGCAAGCAAACCGGGGCTGCATTTTGCGGGACTGCAGGCCTATCACGGCGCGGCGCAGCACTTGCGCAAGCCCGCCGAGCGCAAAGTGGCCATCGCGCGCGCGGCGGAGATGGCACGCTCCACGGCTGAATTGCTGCGCGCAGCGGGTTTGCCGTGCGAGGTGATCGCAGGCGCAGGCACCGGCACGTACGAGAACGAACTCGGCAGCGGTGTCTATAACGAACTGCAATGCGGCTCCTATGCGTTCATGGATGCCGACTACGGACGCAACGAGACCGCGACGCCGTTCGCCAACGCCCTGTTTATCCTCACCACGATCATCAGCGCCGCCGTGCCCGGCCGGGCAGTGTGCGACGCCGGGCTGAAGGCCACGAGTCTGGAAAGCGGATTGCCGGTGGTGTTCGGCGAGGACGGCGTCACCTACATCAAGGCGACCGACGAACACGGCCAGCTTGAGATCGCTTCGAACGCCAAGATTGCACTCGGCCATCGCCTGCGGCTCATTCCGGGCCATTGCGATCCAACGGTCAATCTGCATGACTGGCTCGTCGCCACGCGCAATGGCAAGGTCGAGGCGGTGTGGCACGTCGCGCGCGGCTGGTGAATCGCCTCATGGCTGAAAACAAAACCAATCTTCAGATCGATTCCGGTCGGCTGTGGCGCGACATCCACGACACCGCGAAATTCGGCGGCACGCCCAAAGGCGGCGTCAAGCGCCTGACGCTGAGCGAAGAAGACAGGCAGGTGCGCGACTGGTTTCGCGATGCCTGCGAGGCGGCAGGCTGCGAGGTGCATGTCGACGCGCTCGGCACGATGTTCGCCATTCGCAGGGGCCGCGACATGACCAAGCCGCCCGTCGGCCTCGGCTCGCATCTCGACACCCAGCCGACCGGCGGCAAATTCGACGGCGTGCTCGGCACGCTGGCCGCGCTCGAAGTGGTGCGGACGCTCAACGATGCCGGGATCGAAACCGATGTCCCCTTATGCATCGTCAACTGGACCAACGAAGAAGGCTCGCGCTTCGCGCCGGCGATGATGGCCTCGGCCTCCTATGCCGGTGAATACACCACCGACGACATTTTATCGCGCCGCGACTCCGATGGCGTGAGTGTCGCGCAGGCGCTGGAAACGATCGGCTACAATGGCAATGAGCCGGTCGGGCAGCGAAAGTTTTCCGCCTTCGTCGAATTGCACATCGAACAAGGCCCGCTGCTGGAAAACGAACACAAGACCATCGGCGTGGTCGATCGCGGCCAGGGCATCATCTGGTACAACGGCGCGATCAAGGGCTTCGCCAGCCATGCCGGCACCACACCGATGCCGCTGCGGCGCGACGCGCTGGCGGCCTTGTCCGAAGTGGTGGTGGCGCTCGAAAAAATCGCAAAGGATCATGGCCCGGATGCGGTTGGCACCATCGGCGAAACCGTGATCGAAAATCCATCGCGCAACGTGATCGCCGGCGACCTGACCTTCACGGCGGAATTCCGCAGCCCCTCCTCCGCCACCCTCGACGCACTGGACAAGGCATTGCAGGAAGCGGTCACGGAGATTTCAAAGCGCCGCGTGGTCGAAATCAAGCTCGACAGGTTCTGGCGCAAGGAGCCCACCGTGTTCGACAAGAAGCTGGTCGATGCCGTGCAAAGCGCGAGCGATGCGCTCGGTTATCCCAGCCGCCGCATCACCTCGGGCGCGGGCCACGACGCCTGCAATCTCAACGCGGTGATGCCAGCGGCGATGATTTTCGTGCCCTGCAAGGACGGCGTCAGCCATAATGAACTGGAAGACGCAACCCAGCCAGACTGCACTGCGGGCGCGAACGTGCTGCTGCACACGGTGCTGTCGCTGGCGGGCGGGCACTGACTCAAAGCTTGCGCTCTTTGTAGATCCGCGCTGCCAGAGCGTCGATTTTCGAAAGGAAGATTTTCAGAATTGGCGATGTATTCGCTTTGTGATACCCAAGAACCAGATCGACCGTTGGCCGGCTGCCGGCCATCGGCCGGCTCGTGATCGACGGGGGCAAATAGCCGATGATGGACTCGGGCAACATGGCGACACCCTTAGTGGATGTCACAAGGGAAATGGCCATCGAATAATTATCGATTTCAACCGCCGGGACGATCTCAAGGCCCGACCTGTTCAGATAGCCATGAATCGCCGTGCGCAGCACGGGCGCGACATCTGAAATTCCGATAAACGCATTTTTCAGAAGAGCGCGCGGATTGACCGTCTTGTTTTTTGCAAGCGCATGATCGTTCGGAAAAATGACAACGAGTTCTTCCTTCCTCACCAGCCTGTATTCGAGATCTGGTTTTTGTTCCCGGCGCAGGAACGCCACATCCAGCTTTCCGCGCTGGAGATCATCGGCAAGATTCGTCGAGAAGTTACTCAAGACCTTCAGTTCGATCTTGGGCAATTCGTCCTGAAGAAGACCGGGAGCATGTGGCAGCCAATCGACCTCCTGTCCTGTGAGAAAGCCGATCGAGAACATTATTTTGGCCGGCCGCGCAGCCCGACGCGCCGCTTCGGTCGCGGCCTCGGCCTGACTGAGCGAAAGTCTTGCATGGTCGAGAAATGCGCGGCCGGCGGCGGTCAATGCTGTTCCCTGCGGGCTTCGCGTCAGCAGCTGAACGCCGACCTCATGTTCCAGATCGCGGATCTGCCGGCTGAGAGAAGGCTGAGCCGTATGCAACCGCTTCTCGGCCGCAAGGGTCAGGCTTCCGGTCTCGGCGATGGCGACGAAATAGCGCAGATGTCGAAGCTCCATGGCCCTATCCTGCTTTTGAGGCATGACCCCAACGTTACAAAGTCTTTTTCAGCATCGCCATCAGGAAATAGATTGCGCAAAACTCACCCGGGTTCATCAGGGCATACCTCACAGGTAGTCCTGCGAGGCAGCTTTTTATAATTTTCACGTGTACTCACAAGGAGACTTCGATGTCCAAAAAGCTCGCGGGCAAAATTGCCCTGGTCACCGGCGGCTCACGCGGCATCGGCGCCGCAATCGCCAAGCGTCTGGCTGACGACGGAGCCAAGGTGGCAATCACCTACACCAGAGGCGCGGACGCCGCAGCATCGGTCGTGCGGTCCATCGAACGAACCGGCGGGACTGCCATCGCGATTCAGGCAGATGCCACCGATGCAGAGGCGGTCAAGGCGGCGGTCGAAAAGATCGCCGCGACTTTCGGAAAGCTGGATATTTTCGTAAACAATGCCGGCACCGCTATTCCGAAAAAATTCGAGGAAACGACGCTGGAGGAACTGGATCAGGTCATCGACCTCAACATCCGTGGCGCTTTCATCGCGACGCAGGCGGCCCTGAAATACATGAACAATGGCGGGCGCATCATCATGATCGGCTCGTGCGTCGGCGAGCGCATGGTGACCCCAGGGCTCGTGCCCTATTCGGCGACAAAGGGAGCCATCAAGATGTTCGCGCAGGGCCTGTCCCGAGAGGTCGGAGATCGCGCCATCACCGTGAACAATATCCAGCCGGGACCGATCGACACCGATTTGAACCCGGCAGCGGGCGAATGGGCCGTGCCACAAAAGGCAATGACGGCACTTGGCCGCTACGGCACCGTGGACGAGGTGGCCGCTCTGGTGGCGTTTGTCGCGGGCCCGGACTCGTCCTATATCACGGGCGCAAGCCTGACCATCGATGGCGGCACGAACGCTTAAGACGCGGATGGCATCACTCTAGTTCTGCGCGGCCTTTTGCCCCGGAAGCTCCGATCCCAGCCCCGCCATGCGGGCCAGCGACTGGATTTCGCTTTTCTGATCGTCGCGCAAATGCGCCAGGAACGGCGTCGCGGCGGCGACCAATCTTTTCACCGCGTCATTATCCTGATCGAGAGCCGACGGCTGTTTTCTCTGATTGTAAAGATACAGCACCACTTCGCGCAGCGCGCTTTCCACCGGCGGCCAGAATTTCTCCTGCGCTGCAGTCAGTTTCAATCGGCGCTTGAGACTGGCGATCTGCTTGTCGTCGAGCAGAACGGGGATCGGCTTGGGACGCATCACCGTCCTGAACTTGACGCCAGCGGACGGGGCCGCGAGATACTGCCGCGCCGATTCAAGGCTGAGGCTTGGCGGTCCGATTGCATTGGCATCCCCCGGCGGCGGCGTTGGCGCCATCAGCCGGTCGCCCTTGGCCTCGGTGTTCGGCTTTAACGGCTGCGCATCGGGATCGTTGCCCTTTTCCGTTGCTGGCGCGATCAGGGCTGCTTCGGTGACGGCAGGTTGGGTGACGGCAGACTCGGTGATTGCAGGCTCGGTTACCGCCTGTGCGGACTCCATCCATGGATGGCCCATGAGAATGACCGCGGCGACCGACGCCGTCGCCACCACCACAAGAGCTATCATGATGTAGGCCACGCGAAGTCCCAAAGCCGTCGATCCTTCGTTGCGCCAGTGACCGGGCATACCGGGGATGGAACCGGGCAGAATTAAGGTATTATGGTCGGCTCGCTCTCCATATGGTGCACCTCTGATTCCCGGCAAAGGCATTAGAACACAGGCATGAATAATCCGGTCACCACGCAGCGGCATCGCATCGTGATCGTGGGCGGCGGCGCGGGCGGCCTCGAGCTTGCGACCCGGCTCGGCCATCGGCTGTGGCGAGCGCAGGCACAAGTCACGCTGGTGGATCGCAACCCGGCGCATTTGTGGAAACCCCGCCTGCACGAGGTCGCCGCCGGGCTGATCGGCACCGGCGACGACGAGACCAACTATCTCGCGCATGGCTGCGTGCACGGCTTCGATTTCGTGCTGGGCGGCCTCACCTCGCTCGACGCCCCGGCCAAAACCATCACACTCGATGCCGTCATCAGTCCCGAAACCGGAGCGGAAGTCCTCGGCGCGCGCACGCTGCCTTACGACACGCTGGTGCTGGCGCTCGGCAGCCGGGTCAACGATTTCGGCATTCCCGGCGTGCTCGAATATTGCCACATGCTCGACAGTCCGGCGCAGGCGATGCGTTTGCAGCGCGCCTTTCTCGAAGCGGCGATCCGTGTCGGCGCGGAACGGCTCGACCGGGTCCGTGTCGGCATTGTCGGCGCCGGCGCCACCGGCGTCGAACTCGCCGCCGAACTGCATCACGCGGTGCATGCGATGGAACGCTGGGGCGGACTCGGCGCCGCGGGCAAGCTCGACATCACGCTGGTGGACATGGCGGCCCGCATCCTGCCCGCGGTCGATCCCGGCACCTCGAAGCATGCCATAGAGGTGCTGGAGCGGCTCGGCGTCAATGTCGTTCTTGGCAAGGGCGTCGAGCGCGTCACCGAGGACGCGCTGCATCTAAGCGGCGGCGGAGTCGTCCCCTGCGAAATCAAGGTGTGGGCGTCGGGCATCGCCGGACATGACGTCGTCGGCACACTCAAGGGCCTGACGCTCTCGAACGGCAAGCGCATCGTGGTGGACGATCATCTGGCCTGCGTCGGCGTGACCGATATCTTTGCGATGGGCGACTGCGCCGCCGCGCCCTCGCATATCGGCACTGCGACCGCGCCGCCGACCGCGCAGGCCGCCCATCAGCAGGCGAGCTATCTGGCCAAGGCACTGGAGCGGCGGCTGGCCGGCGAGAGCGTCGAAGCCTTCAGATTTCAGCCGCGCGGTACACTGGTGTCGCTCGGCGAAGGCGATGCGGCGGGAGAGTTTCCGGCGCTGCGCCGCGACCAGGCGGTATTTCCGGCACACGGCCTGATCGCGAAACTGCTTTACGTATCGCTCTATCACATGCACCGCGTCGCGCTTCACGGCTGGTTGCGAGCGACTGCGCTGTTTCTCGCCGACCGGCTGCGACGCACCACACTGCCACCGGTGAAACTGCACTGAGGTAGGTCTCAGCAGCCGGTGGCGTCTTCGCCCGGATGACCGTCGTGCAACTCGCGCATATAGGCCAGACCGTAGACCGCGAGCCGCTGCTCGTCTTTCTGTCCAGCCGAGGTCAGGGTGCCGAGGTAGGTTTGCAGTTTGGGCCGGGCCTGTTGCAGGGTTTGTCCGTTGACGTTCCGCATCATGGCGAAAGTGTTCAACACGCGATCGATGACGTCGTCCATTCAAAATGCTCCGCTGCCACACCGGAATAATCCCGGCGCTCGCAATAGCAACGGCGCTGCAACAAATAAGTTCCCGATTTCGAACCCGGAAACCAAAAGGCCGCGGCACTGTCAATGCCGCGGCCTCATGTTGTCGGCGGAAGATCCTGTTTAGTGGAAGATCTTGATGGCGCTCAGCACCGTCAGCCACACGCCCCAGGCCAGCGGAACGCCGACGAAGAGCCAGAACAGCGCCGATTTGGCGTCGAGGCCGCCCTTGCCGATGCCATACGAGCCGCCAGCGGCAGCCTTGCCTGCCGCACCCTTGGCCTGCAGAGCCGCGACTTCTTCCGGTTTCATGAACCAGTGCGGCGCCAGCGGCTTGACCAGCGCGTTGCAGATGAAGCCGATCGCGAGCAGGCCACACAGAATATACATCGTGAAGTTATAGACCTGATCGCGCGGCACGCCCGCCGAGATCTGGAATTCACGGATGTAGTTCACCACCACAGGGCCTATGATGCCCGCAGTGGACCATGCCGTCAGCAGCCGGCCGTGGATCGCGCCCACGAACTGGGTGCCGAAGATATCGGCGAGATACGCCGGAACGGTGGCGAAGCCGCCGCCGTACATCGACAGGATGATACAGAACGCCGCCACGAACAGAACCTTGCTGCCCATGGTGGCAAAGGTCGGAGCCAGCGCGTACAGGATAATGCCGAGGATGAAGAACGTGAAGTAGGTGTTCTTGCGTCCCAGGAAGTCCGACAGCGAGGCCCAGAAGAACCGGCCGCCGATGTTGAACAGAGACAGTAGGCCAGCGAAGCCCGCCGCGATGCCGGCGATCGCCACCTTCTGATCACCAGACAATGCAGAGAAGCCGACGTCGGGAAGACCGATCAGCTTGCCAGCAAAAATTTCCTGCAACATCGGCGACGCCATGCCGATCACGCCGATGCCAGCCGATACGTTCATGCAGAGCACCATCCAGATCAGCCAGAACTGCTTGGTCTTGTGCGCGTTGTCGAGATGCACATGACCTGTGGTGATCATGGTGTTGGCCTTCTCCACCGGCGTATAGCCTTCCGGCTTCCAGTTCGGCGGGGTGATGCGATAGGAGAACGCGCCGATGGTCATGAACACGAAGTAGATCGCGCCCATGGTCAGGAAGGTCTCCCAGACGCCGACACTAGTGGGAGTCTTGAAGTAATTGATGAGCATGTTGGCCAACGGCGCACCGATCATGGCGCCGCCGCCGAAGCCCATGATGGCCATGCCGGTCGCCATGCCGCGGCGATCCGGGAACCATTTCACCAGCGTCGAGACCGGCGAGATGTAGCCGAGGCCGAGACCGACGCCGCCGATCACACCCGAGCCAAGCCACATCAGCCAGAGTTGATGCGTGTAAATACCAATCGCGCCGAGCACCAGACCGCCAGCCCAGCACAGCGCGGCGACGAAACCGGCGCGGCGAGGACCGACACGCTCAAGCCAGCCGCCCCAGATCGCGGCAGACACACCGAGCACGACGAAGAACAGCGTGTACATCCAGCCGAGGCTGGAGACTTTCCAGTCGCAGGTCGTGGTGACCAGTTCCTGCAAAAGCGTAATGTCCGGACAGGCCTTCGGCGCGGTCAGACCGATCGCACGCGACAGCGGCAGCCAGAACACGCTGAAGCCGTAGGCCATGCCGATGCAAAGATGAATACAGAGCGCGGCTGGCGGCACCAGCCAGCGGTTGAAGCCTGGTTTCGCGATGATGCGCTCGCGATCGAAAATACCCGCATTCGACGCGGGTGCGGTCCCCGTCTGTCCAACTGCCGTCATTGTTGTCCTCCCCAAAAACCCCGCCATTGTTAGGCGTGTCTGTGATTTTTATGATTTGTGGCGTGTTATAGCTTCCCTATGACAACACCATTCAACCAGATTTCATCCGTCGCACTCAATTGTTTCGCGCAGAAAAAGCGCGATTCCGCATGACGCAACGGCTGATTCAGTCAGAACGGACTATCGGTGTCGATAGTCCAAAGGTAGCGGTGAAGTCTGAGGCTTTCGCCATTGAGCAGTTGCAGCATCGGCCTCTTAACCCCGCGCCGGATCGCCGCCCGCCTTCTCGATGAGGAAAACAATTTCTCTCTCGTCACGCGCAATGGTCTCTACCCGGTCCCCGGTTTCCCGGATCAGGTTCGGAATGTCGATCTCCGTCAGCGGGTCGGTACAGTGAACCTCCAGTTGCTCACCACACGCCAGCGTTTTCAGCGCCTTGCGGGTCCGCAACACCGGCAGCGGGCATTTCAGGCCTTTGAGATCGAGCACGGTCGCGGCCAAAGGTCAGACCCCGGCCTTGGCGGCGGCGAGCAGGTCGTCGGCGCTCATCGCCAGTTTCTGCACCATAACGGCGACGGCCTCGATGTCGTCGAGCAGCGCGCGCGGCAAATCGGTCTCCAGCGGGGCGTCGGTCACAATGCCTGCGATCCAGGGATCGCCGGGGTATAATGCGGGCTTGTCATTGGCGAGGCGATGCACCTCGATCTTGCGCAGCGGCTCGGTTTTGAAGCCCTCGACGATCACAAGATCGACGCGGGACATTTTGCCGAGCAGTTCGAACAGCGTCGGCTCGCGGGCGCCGCGCAATTCATGCATCAGCGCCCAGCGGTTGGCGGAGGTGACCAGAACTTCGGTTGCACCGGCCTGCCGATGCACCCATGAATCCTTGCCCGGTATGTCGACATCGAAATTGTGGTGGGCATGCTTGATAACCGAGACGCGCAGCCCCTGCGCGATCAGCAGCGGGACCAGACGTGAAATGAGCGTGGTCTTGCCCGAGCCGCTCCATCCTGCAAAACCCATCACTTTCATCACGTCCTCCGGAGTCCTTATAATATGACATCGCACCGCCCCGGCTCAAAATGACGCGCGACGAGAA
>JAIERI010000042.1 GCA_019747015.1 Xanthobacteraceae bacterium | reverse complement strand
TGCATGCTCTATGTGGCGGTCACGTTCGCGTTTCCCGTGATGCACAAGTTCCATCTGGCCGCGCCAGGGGAGGCATGGAGGGATTCGAACTGACGATTGCTTCCACTGTCTCAGGCTGCCAATCTCGGAATTGCCCTCTCCACCAACCGCAAGAATCGGGTGTTGCGGGCCCCCGCAACCAACGATTCTTGCGATACAAGCGAAGGCGATCCGAGAGGGTCGCCTTTTGCATTTTGCGCCCCATTTCGCCGGTATCGGGTGTTGCGTGTCCCCGCAACCAAGTTCTCATGATCTGCCATAGATTTATGAAAGCCGCCCTTCGGGGCGGCTTTTTGTTTTTGGTGCATTCCAAGCTTTCGGCCTTTGTGGTGATTGGTCGCGTTCTTCAGAGATCAAAACCGAACGCGGAGTTCGGCAGTTGAAGAATCCATTCAGCCGATCCCTTCAGGTGATTTTGCATTGCGCGTTCGGCGGCCTCTGCGTCGCCGCTCAAAATGGCGTCCGCGATCAGCGCATGATCCCTGAGCGAACGCTCGGAATTCTCAGGCTGCATCGATTGCCCCACCTGAAACATCACGATCGGCAACTGAAGATTCTCGATCAGTTCCGATAATTGCCTGTTGCCGCCGATGCCGACGATCGCACTGTGATAAAGCCGGTTCTGGCGCATGAAGAGTGGCCAAGGCCGCGCTGCTCCCTCGGGCTTCACCTCGTCCCACACGCGCAGAAAACGTGCGCGATTGTCGTCCCGATCGATGCGTTCGGCAGCGAGCCTCGCACCCAGCCCTTCCAGGTTGACGCGGATCTGAAACAGCTCCCGCACCTGATCGCGCGACAGGCGGCGGACGATGGCGCCGCGGTTGGGAATGATCTCGACAAGGCCATCGGATGCCAGGCGCTGAAACGCCTCGCGCACCGATCCGCGCCCGACACCGAGCTGCTCTGTCAGGTCATTCGCGACAAGCCTTTGGCCGGGCACGATCCGGCCGGCGAGAATGGCCTCGCGCAGGCGCTCAATGATGTCGTCAACGGTCTGTCCGCGCCGTTGATGCGGGTCGCCTGCCAGTGCCGTCGCACCGTCCATCGCTGAATCCCTCTGTCACGCAACGATACAGCAGAGGCCACTTGACATTCAATAGTTTCAGAAAATATTGTAGGACAATACTGTAAGAACAAATACAGGCGAAGCTGCGACGAAGGCTGAGACAAAGCCGGAAAACAGACTGCGGCTCGATCGGGAAGAGAAACGAACAAGGGAAGGAATGGCCGACTAAGGCCGAGAGCATTCTCGAAACGCAATCAGATCAGATCAGATCAGGGCTGGACGCAGCAAGGGCCGGACTTTCCTGCCCTTCCGTGGGTGGTTCGCCGCCTCGTTGCGATGGGTAGCAACACGCGCCCATGGTCCGTTTTGCGTGTCCGAAATCCAAGCCCTCGGGGCTTCACCAACTGCAGCTAAGGATGAGATCGATGGATTTGGGTATCAAAGGTCGTGTCGCAATTGTCACCGGCGGTGGCCGTGGCATCGGGCGAGAGACCGCGCGTGAGTTTCTCGAAGCGGGCGTGAAGGTGATGACGTGTTCACGCACCAAGGCTCAGATCGAGCAGACCTGTTCGGAACTGGCCAAGCAGACGGGCGGCGACATCCGCCATATCGTCGCCGACACCACCAAGCCCGACGACATCAAGAAGCTCGTAGCCGAAACGGTCAGCGCCTTCGGCACCGTCGATATTCTCATCAACAATGCCGGCACCATGTATTCGGGACGCTTCGCGGAGATGACCGACGAAGGTCTGCAGAAGCAGCTCGACACCAAGCTGTTCGGCTTCCTGCGCGGCATCCGCGAGGTCGCGCCAATCATGCGCAAGAAGAAATGGGGCCGCATCGTCAGTATGATCGGTGGTGCCGGCAAGGAGCCGGATCCCTACATGTTCGGCTCGGCGATTACCAACAGCGCGCTGCTCAACATGACCAAGTCTCTGTCCACCGAATTCGGACCCGACAATGTGCTGGTGAACGCGGTGTGTCCCGGCTGGGTGGGAACGGCGCTATGGCGTCAGCATGCCGAAGGCCTCAAGAAAGAACTCGGTGTTGCGGATGAAGAAGAGGCGCGGCGTTTGGCCACCAGGAAAAATGCGCTCGGCCGCTTCGGCAAGCCCGAAGAACTCGCCAGCGCCATTGCTTTTTTATGCTCGGAACGCGCAAGCTACATCACCGGTGTCTCGCTCAATCTCGATGGCGGCCGGCTCAAGGGCCTCTGGTAAGATCATCGGTCCGCGGTTTTGGGAGAGCCGGTTTTCGGCCTCCCGGGACGGCCCTTCTTGCGATATGACGACACCGATTGGCTTTCGAACGGCGTGAGCTTGGCATGATCGAACTGCAAGGCATCGGCAAAACGTTCGGCAGCGGCGCGAGCCGGGTGCAAGCCGTCACCGACGTCAATCTCGCCGTCAAGCCGCAATCCATCGTGGCGTTGATCGGCCCGTCGGGCTGCGGCAAGTCGACACTTCTGAACATGGTGGCGGGGCTGTACCGTCCGAGTGCCGGTCGCGTGGTCTACGAAGGCGCGCCAGTGTTCGACGTTAATACCGACGTCGGCTACATGACCCAGAAAGACAACCTGCTGCCCTGGCGCAATGTCATCGACAATGTCGCGCTGCCGCTGGAACTGATCGGCGTTTCACGGGAGCAACGCGAAGCTCGCGCGCGCCATATGATCGCACAGGTCGGACTTGACGGATTCGAGGAAAAGTTTCCAAGCAGTCTTTCAGGAGGAATGCGCAAGCGCGTGTCGCTCGCCCGCATGCTCCTGTACGAGCCCCGCACTCTGCTGCTGGATGAGCCCTTTGCCGCGCTCGACGCCCAACTCCGCCTTGTGATGCATGACCTGCTGCTGCGTCTGTGGTCACGCCAGCGCCAGAGTATCGTTCTGGTGACGCATGATCTGGTGGAGGCGATCACGCTTGCGGATCGCGTGGTGGTATTCACGAAGCGTCCCGCCACCCTCGCGCTGGATCAGGCGATCGATTTGCCGCGGCCTCGCGACGTACGCGAGGTGCGATTCACAAAAGAATTTCACGATATCTACAACACGATCTGGGATCGTCTGCGCCAGGAATACGACGAGGAGAAGCTGTGAGCGAGCCGGCGGCACTCGAAGGCACGAAAATCCAGACCAGCCCTGTGCCGCTCGATCGCAGGGGCGAGGGACTGTCGGCGATCGGAACGCTGGCGATGGCCGCATTGCAGGCAGCATTCGGATTATTGCTGCTGCTGATCTGGCAGCTTGCATCGGGCACGCTGGTCGATCCGTTTTTCGTCAGCAGTCCGTCGGCGGTGATCGCCCGTCTGTGGGCATGGACCCGCGACGGCAGCATCTTTATCCATGTCTGGGCAACGGTGTATGCGACGTTCCTCGGCTTCGTGATTGGTGCGGTGCTCGGCGTATTCGGCGGTATCTGGCTCGGCCTGTCCCCTTTCTTCAGCCGCTTGCTCAGCCCTTACATCTGGGCGTTCAACGCCTTACCGAAAGTGGCGCTGGCGCCGCTTCTGATTTTGTGGTTCGGCCTCGGCATTCAGTCAAAGGTCGCATTGTCGGCAGTGCTGGTTGTGTTCCTGGTTTTCGTCAACACGTTCTCGGGCGTGCGCGAGGTCGATCAGGATTTGATCGACGGCGTGCGGCTGATGAAAGCGAAGCGGCACCAGATTCTCACCAAGGTGATCCTGCCGTCCGCGACCTCATGGATTTTCGTTGGACTAAAGACGGCGCTGCCTTACGCGTTGATTGGCGTCATCATCGGCGAGATGATCGCGTCCAACAAAGGTCTCGGTTACCTCGTGCAGCGCGCCGGCAGCGAATTCGACACCGCGGGTGCCTTTGCGGCATTGGCCGTGATCGCGCTGATCGCGGTGGTCCTCAACGAACTGGTTCAGGCCATACAAACGAGGCTCGAACGCTGGAAGATTGTCAGCCGTTGAAATTATTGCAGATGTCGAAGGCGCCGCAGAGCGCCGCGACCCAAAAAGGGAGGACGTCATGAAGAGGTTCGGATACGCGGCCCTGATCGCCTGTGCGCTCATTGTCGGACCGCGCGGCGCGCAGGCCGAGGATGTGGTGCGCATCACCAATATCGGCCATGGTTATTATGCCGGCGCGCTTTACGTGGCGCTGCGCGAGAAGCTGTTCGAGAAGTACGGAT
The DNA here is from genome assembly GCA_019747015.1 of Xanthobacteraceae bacterium. Taxonomy (GTDB): domain Bacteria; phylum Pseudomonadota; class Alphaproteobacteria; order Rhizobiales; family Xanthobacteraceae; genus Afipia. The sequence goes on along the minus strand of JAIERI010000042.1, from coordinate 11,297 downwards.
TGAAACCCGATGTCACCTACGTCAAGGGCGGCGCGCTGGTGCTTCAATCCCTTGTCAGCAAGGACGCGGATTTCGGCGTTCTCACCTATGAGCATGTCATTACAGCCGCCGCGCAGGGCAAGAACCTTGTCTCGGTGTTCAATATCACCACGCGCCCGATCAACAACATGATCGCGAGCAACGAACTGATGGCGGCCGATGCCAACATGACTCTCGAGCAGAAGATTCTCTCGCTCAAGGGCAAGAAGGTAGGTACGCCATCGGCTGGCGGCTCGGGCGAGAAGATGCTCGGTGTGCTGGCGAAGCGGTACGGCCTGCAACTGCCCGGCGATGTGCAGCTTGTCTATCTCGGCGCCGATGCGCCGGCTTATGTTGGTGCGTTCCAGAGCAAGCTGATCGACGCGGCCATTCCGTTCGAGCCTGCTGGCGCGATGCTCGAACAGAAGAAGCTCGGCGGAATTCTCGTCAATTTGATGAAGGGCGACCTCGATGAATTCAACGATCTGGTCTTCATGGGGGTGGTGACCAGCGACGAGTTGATCCGCAGCCGTCCCGATTTCGTCCGCAAGGTGGTGCAGGTGTTCAGCGAAGCGCAGACCATTCTTCTCGACCCCGCGCGCGGCAAGAAAATCATGGCCGCGGAGTTTCCCGAAATGGAAGCGGAGACCAACGAGCGGTCCTACGATCTCCTGAGCCAGATCTGGAGCAGGAACGGCCGCATGACGCTGACCGGGGCCAAGAAAGTCTATAATTTCCTTCAGCCGCCCGGCGGCAAGGCGGTCGATTTCGAAAAGACGTTCACGAACGATTTTCTTCCCGCGAAGTAAGCACGGCATGGCAAGCGATATCGTTTCCGAAGAGCATTGGGCCAGGAAGGGTCCGATATCGCTGTTCGTCTATCGCAAAAGGCTGCGCAGCGGTTTCGCGGCGCGTCCGCCCATCGTGCTCATCCATGGCTCTTCCACCTCCGCCGTCCCGACATTCGATCTGACGGTTCCCGGCCGGCCCGATTATTCGTTCATGGACTGGCTTGCTCTGCGCGGCTGGGATGTCTGGGCGATGGACCATGAAGGTTACGGCCGCTCGACAATCACCGATGGCAATTCCGACATCGCCAGCGGCGTGGAGGATTTGAAGGCCGCAGCCGACCTTATTATGGGCGCGACCGGCGCAAGCGCATTCAACCTTTATGGCATGTCGTCGGGGGCTTTGCGTGCGGCCGCCTTCGCGCAGGCTGCGCCGGAACGAGCCGCGCGGCTGGTACTCGACGCGTTCGTGTGGACCGGAGAGGGATCGCTGACATTGGCCAAACGGCGCGAAGGCATCGCGCAATTTCGTGCGTCCAACAGGCGTGCGGTCGACCACGACTATATCAAGGGCATCTTCTTGCGTGACGGGCCAGAGGCAACCGACCCTGCGGTCGCAGAGGCCTGCGCCGCCGCGCAACTGGCGCTGGGCAACTCCGTGCCGACTGGCACTTACCTCGACATGACGACGCGTCTGCCGGTGGTCGATCCGCATCAGATCGCTACCCCCACCATGATCGTTCGCGGCGAGCATGACAGCATCGCGGCGATGGACGATTTGCTGCGATTTTTCGAACGGCTCCCATCGAACGACAAACGATTCGCCGTGCTTCCGGGCCTGGCGCACGTCGCGACTCTCGGCATCAATCGCCATTCGCTTTGGAATGCGACGGTCCAGTTTTTCGAGGCGGCCTCACCCAGTGCGCACTGAGATCGGGAAGGCGCCTACACCGGAAGCGAGATCGAATATTTCACCTGGCTCAGCGCAAAACTCGATTCGATCGAGGCGATGCCATTGAACCGGGTCAGCTTGGTTTTGAGAAATGTCTCATACGAGGCCAGGTCCGCGGCGACGACCCGCAGCAGATAATCGCGATTGCCCGTCATCAAATAGCATTCCAGCACCTCGCTCCATCCTGAAATCGCCTTGGCGAAACGGTCGAGGTCTTCTTCCTTCTGACGTTCCAGTTTGATCGAGATGAAAACACTGACATGCAGTCCCAGCGATTTCTGATCGACCATTGCGCTATAGCGCGTGATGACGCCGCTCTCCTCAAGAAGTTTCACGCGCCGGTGGCAGGGCGAGACCGACAGACCGACACGCTCGGCCAGATCCTGCATTGTCACGCGACTGTCCTTTTGCAGGATCGAGAGAATCTTGCGATCGATGGGGTCGAGTCTGGACATTGGAACAGATGCCTTAAGTGATGGAAATTATTGGGATGATATTCCAACAAATCTCAATTTATTGCAATGCTTTGAGATTTCTGTCGCCTCGATCGGGATTAGGCTTTTCGGAAGCAACAAGCGTTTGAAGGCGCATCATCATGGGACCACAGAAAGATCGACTCGCCATTCTTGCGGAGCTGGAGCGCCGGGTGCTGTGGCTGGCGTCATGGACGATCCATCACGCCAACCATGTACGTTCCGCCGGAGAGGTGAAGGTCGGTGGTCATCAGGCCTCGTCTTCTTCGGTGTCCACCATCATGACGGCGCTATATTTCAACACCCTGCGCCCGCAGGATCGCGTCGCGGTGAAGCCGCATGCGGGTCCGATTTTTCATGCCATTCAATATCTCGCGGGTAACCAGACGCTGGAGAAGCTGCAGAATTTCCGCGGTTTCAAGGGCGCGCAAAGCTATCCGTCCCGCACCAAGGATACTGACGACGTCGATTTCTCCACCGGCTCGGTGGGCCTCGGCGTGGCGCAGACATTGTTCTCCTCGCTGGTGCAGGACTATGTCAGCGCGCACGGCTGGATGAAGGATCGCCCGGAGGGGCGGACGGTGGCGCTGGTCGGCGACGCCGAGATGGACGAGGGCAATATCTACGAAGCCCTGATCGAAGGCTGGAAGCACGATCTGCGCAATTGCTGGTGGATCGTCGATTACAACCGTCAGTCGCTTGATGCCGTGATCCGCGAAGGGCTGTGGCAGAAATTTGAACAGATGTTCGCCAATTTCGGCTGGGATGTCGTGATCCTCAAGCATGGTACCTTGCAGCAGCAGGCCTTCGCCGAGCCCGGCGGCGAGGTGTTGCGAGACTGGATCGGCCGCTGTCCCAACCAGCTTTACGCGGCGCTGACGTTTCAGGGTGGGGCAGCCTGGCGCAAGAAGCTGCATGACGAGATCGGCGATCAGGGGCTGGTCAGCGCGCTGATCGACCGGCGCAGCGACGAAGAACTCTCCGCGCTGATGAACAATCTCGGCGGCCACGATCTGCCGAGTCTGTTAAAGGCCTTCGACGATGCGTCGAAGCACGATCGCCCGACCTGCTTCATCTGCTACACCATCAAGGGCTTCGCTCTTCCGCTTGCCGGGCACAAGGACAATCACGCCGGCCTGATGACACCCAAGCAGCTTGAAACATTCCAGCAAAGCGCGGGCGTTCGTCCCGGCCATGAATGGGACAAGTGGGAAGGGACAAGCATTACAGGCGAGGAGGTTGAGGCCTTCGTCAAATCCGCGCCGTTCTTCGCCAGTGGCACGCGGCGTTTGTCTGATGCTCACATTGCCGTGCCGCAGACGCTGAATGTGCCCGCGCATGGCGGCAAGGGGGTTTCAACCCAGATGGGCTTTGGGCAAATCCTCAACGAGATCGCGCGCGAGGAGTCAGAGTTTGCAAGCCGCATTGTCACGACTTCGCCGGACGTCACCGTGTCCACCAATCTCGGGCCGTGGGTGAACCGGCGCGGTCTGTTCGCGCGGCAGGAAGCCGGCGACACCTTCAAGGCGGAGCACATTCCCTCGACCTATAACTGGACTTTCGGACCAGGAGGCCAACATCTTGAACTGGGCATCGCCGAATCGAATTTGATGATTATGCTCGCTGCGCTCGGACTCTCGCATTCGATCAATGGCGTGCGGCTGTTGCCGATCGGCACGGTGTACGACCCTTTCATCTATCGTTCGGCGGACCAGTTAAACTATGCCTGTTATCAGGACGCGCGCTTCATGCTGGTGGCGACGCCGTCGGGCATCACGCTGGCTCCGGAAGGCGGCGCGCATCAGTCGATCGGCACGCCGCTGATTGGCATGGCGCAGGATGGTTTGTGCGCCTTCGAGCCGGCGTTTAACGACGAACTCGCCGTGATGATGCGCTTCGGCTTCGACTACATGCAGCGCAATGGCGAGGGCGATCCAGACGAGACCACATGGCTGCGCGATCAGACCGGCGGCTCGGTCTATCTGCGTTTGTCCACCCGGCCGCTGGAGCAACCGGTGCGCGCGATGACGCCGGAGCTTGAGCGCGATATCGTCAACGGCGCGTACTGGCTGCGGCCTCCGGGACCGAACACATCGGTGGTGATCGCCTATCAGGGAGTGGTCGCGCCTGAAGCTATCGCGGCTGCAGGATTGCTGGCTGAAGATCGCCGCGAGATCGCGCTGCTCGCGGTGACCTCGGCGGACCGGTTGAACGCGGGAGCGCAGGCCGCCGAGCGCGCGCGCCAGCGCGGCAATCACGGCGCGAAGAGTCATATCGAAAGGCTATTGGAAACCCTCGATCGCGATTGCGGCATCGTCACCGTGGTCGACAGTCATCCGCTGACGCTGTCGTGGCTGGGCAGCATCAACGGTCATCGCGTCAAGGCGCTCGGCGTTGAGCATTTCGGCCAGACCGGAACGATCGGCGATCTCTATCATCACCATGGCATCGACACCAACGCGATCATCCATGCCGCACAGGCGGTGAGTGCGGGCCGGCATGTGCGTTATCTTCGCGCGCTTTCACGTTAGGGCGGCGGCGGATCGAATCCGGCGCGCTGCCAGGCTCCGCGATTGTCCGGTGAGGCGAGATACTTCACCAGAGCCAGCGCGGGTTCTGCGGTTTTATTGCTAGCCGTGATCGCGGCGCCGTAAACCAGATTGATCTGAAGCGAATCGGGCAACTCACCGATCGAGGTGACGCCTTTGACATGTATCACTTCGCTCGAGGGATAGATTCCAAGCTCCGCCAGGCCCTCGGCAACCATGGCGACTCCGCCTTCCAGAGCTGGGCGATAGGTCACTTTTTTCTCCACCGCTTCGGCGATGTCGAGTTGCGATAGCAGACTTGCCATATGTGCGCCGCTCGGCGTCGATGTCGGCGTCGAATAGATGACGGATTTGGCCTTCAGAAGCGCGGTGCGGAAGGCTTCGGGTGTGGAAATATCCGGCTGCGGCGCGTCCTTGTGTACAATGGCGACGAGTTTGACCGCTCCGAAGGTGTCGCGTCCCTCCGCCTTCAACCTGCGCGCCTCGATGAGATTGTCGATTACCGAATTCGGCATGATGACAAGGTCAGCGATCTCGCCGAACAGGATTTTCTGGCGCAGGGCCGAGATCAGCACATAGTTCACTTTGACCTGATGGCCGGTGCGCCTCTCGAATTCCGGTATCAGGACGGTCAGAACCTCTTTGGGCGCGCCGCCGCTCATCACAGCAATTTCGGTTGCCCAAGCGGGCGCGGAAATCTGCACAAGGGTCGCGACGAGCAGCAGGAATATCCGTTTCATGGACCTGATTATGCCTTGGGGTTCAATATCCGTCGATATGGCCCCGGCCGGGAAAGTCAAACTGGACCAGCGCTGCTGAATGTGACAGGGCGTCAGGCTTACAATCGGCGCCATGGTTCTGTTTACCGCTGGCGAAACCTTCTATAGTCCCCTGCGTTAAGTCTTCTCTCCCATCATTGCGGATGTATCCCATGACCTTCTCGCTCCCGAATTTGCCTTACGCGCACGATGCGCTCCAGCCCTACATGTCCAAGGAGACGCTCGAGTATCATCACGACAAGCACCATCAGGCCTACGTCACGAACGGAAATAACGCGATCAAGGGCACTGAATTCGAGGGTAAATCCCTCGAGGACATCGTGAAGGGCTCGTTTGGAAAAAATCCCGCCGTGTTCAATAACGCCGGCCAACATTACAACCATCTGCATTTCTGGAACTGGATGAAGCCCAATGGCGGCGGCGACAAGCTGCCGGGCAAGCTCGCCAAGAAGATCGACGAGGATCTCGGCGGCCTTGAAAAATTCAAGACTGATTTCGCGGCCGCTGGCGTTGGCCAGTTCGGCTCCGGCTGGGCCTGGCTGTCGGTGAAGAACGGCAAGCTCGAAATCTCCAAGACCCCGAATGGCGAAAGCCCGCTGGTTCATGGTGCCACCCCGATCCTCGGCGTCGATGTGTGGGAGCACTCTTATTACATCGACTATCGCAATCGCCGCCCTGACTATCTCAAGGCGTTCGTCGACCATCTGGTGAATTGGGAATATGTCGAGCAGCTTTTCGAGAAGGCATAAGACAGGCCATTTCGAACGACATCTTGATCGAAGGGCGGCAGCGATGCCGCCCTTTGCTTTTGGAATGGGTGGGTGCGCCGCCCCTTGCCGCCCGCGCCTCCATGCGCCAAAACGCGCCGGGGACGATGGGAAGGGCATCATGAATTATTTGCTTGTGTTTGTCGGTGGCGGGCTGGGTTCGATGCTGCGCTATGGTGTGAACGTGCTGTGCAGCCGTCTGTTTGGAACCGATTTCCCCTATGGCATTATGTTGATCAACATCACCGGCTCGACGGTGATGGGCTTGATCGCAGGCTATCTCGCCTTCAAGGGTGAAGCTTCGCAGCCTTGGCGTATTTTCATCATGACCGGCATTCTCGGCGGCTACACCACCTTCTCGGCGTTTTCCCTGGACGCCGCGTTGCTTTATGAGCGTGGCGAGGCTGGCCTTGCGGCACTCTATGTGATCGGTTCGGTAGTTCTGGCCATCGGCGGGCTTTTCGTCGGGCTGGCGGTGATGCGCAATTTGACCTGAGCATTCAGGGTGTTCCATGAGCGATCGGTGCTCTGGACGGAATGTATGTTATAATATAACATCATCAGACTGGCCGGGTTCCATCCGGCAGCTGCCTTCAGAGGCTCCCGATGACCCCCGCCCACGCTCGCGATCATTCGCACAGCCAGGATCAGCATCACGGACATCATCACAGCCACGAGCCTGATTCGCCGCATCCGGCACAGGCGATGGGCTGGTCGATACTGCGCATGACGCTGGCAGCGCGGCTGGCGGGTGCCATGGGGATTAGCGCGGTTATGTGGGCCATCGTTCTTTTGGCGATGAGGTAGCGATTATGGCGCAGCTCAAATTTCGCAATGTGACGCTGGGTTACGAGCGGCATCCGGCCGTACATCATCTGACCGGAGAGGTCGCCGAGGGTGCGCTGCTCGCCGTGGTTGGCCCCAACGGCGCGGGCAAGTCCACGCTGTTTCGCGGCATCGCCGGCATTCTCAAGCCCCTGTCCGGCGCAATCGATCGCGATGGCCGCGACACCCGCGACATGGCCTATCTGCCGCAGAGCGCCGACATCGACCGCAGCTTCCCGATATCGGTGTTCGATTTCGTCGGCACGGGGTTGTGGCGCAAAACGGGCCTGTTCGGCGGATTCGGCAAAGGCGAACGGGGGAGCATTGCAAAGGCGCTTGCCTCGGTCGGCCTGAACGGTTTTGAAAATCGCATTATCGGCACGCTGTCAGGCGGCCAGACACAGCGCATGCTGTTTGCGCGGGTGCTGTTGCAGGATGCACGCGTGATCATTCTCGACGAACCCTTTAACGCTATCGATGCAAAAACCTCCGCCGATCTGATTGCACTGGTGCGGCAATGGCACGCCGAGAAACGCACCGTGCTGGCGGCGCTGCACGACATGGAGTTGGTGCGCGCGAATTTCCCCGAAACATTGCTGCTCGCCCGCACGCCGGTCGCGTGGGGCTCGACCGGCAATGTCCTCACCCACGACAATCTTCTGGCCGCGCGGCACATGTGCGAGGCCTTCGATGATGCGGCTGCGCCATGCAGCGAGAAGGCGCCCTCCCGGGCTGCGTGAATTCTCATGATTTCTGATGTGCTGGTCGCCCCCTTTGTGGACTTCGAATTCATGCGCCGTGCGCTGGCGGGTGTGATTGCATTGGCACTTGGCGGTGCGCCGATTGGCGTGTTCCTGATGCTGCGGCGGATGAGTCTGGTCGGCGACGCGATGGCGCATGCGATCCTGCCGGGCGCGGCCATCGGCTTTCTGATTTCCGGTTTGAACCTGTTCGCGATGACATTCGGCGGCCTGATCGCAGGCTTCACAGTCGCGATCCTGGCAGGCGTGATCTCGCGCGCCACGCAGATCAAGGAAGATGCATCGCTGGCGACTTTCTATCTGGTGTCGCTGGCCCTTGGCGTAACCATCGTATCCATTCGCGGCACCAATATCGACTTGCTGCACGTGCTGTTCGGCAACATCCTCGCGATGGACGATCCGACGCTTCTGGTGATCGCGTTCAACGCTACGATCACGCTGATCCTGCTCGCTATCATCTATCGTCCGCTGGTGATCGAATGTGTCGATCCCTTGTTTCTGAGCACTATCAGCCGCGCGGGCGCCCCCACGCATCTGACGTTTCTGGCGCTCGTCGTCGTCAATCTGGTCAATGGTTTTCAGGCACTCGGCACCTTGCTGGCGGTCGGCCTCATGATTCTGCCCGCAGGTATTGCAAAATTCTGGTCGCGCGATGTTACCGGCATGGTCGGCATCGCCGTGGCCGCCGCCGCTTTGTCCGGTTATCTCGGTCTGGTGTTGTCGTTCCAGACCAAGGTGCCATCGGGGCCGGCGATTATTCTGGTTGCGGCATGCTTCTACATTGCGTCGCTGCTGTTCGGTCCAGAGGGCGGGCTGGTGCGGCAAATGTTTCCGGGGCGTCATCTGGAGGCTTGAGATGATGCGGCTGCACCGCCATTTGCGGGCCTCGCTTTCTTGTCTTTTTGTTCTCGCAGCCTTCGCGTTGCCCGTGCGTGCGCAGCAGAGCAAGATCGATATCGTCGCGACGTTTTCCATTCTCGGCGATTTCGCCAAAAATGTCGGCGGCGATCGGGTCACCGTTACGTCGCTGGTTGGTCCGGACAGCGACACCCACGTCTATACGCCCGCGCCAGCGGATGCGCAGAAAATCGCGAAGGCCAAGCTCGTCATCGTCAACGGCCTTGGGCTGGAAGGCTGGTTGCCCCGTCTTGTTCAATCGTCGGGCCGCAATGGGACGATGGTGGTTGCCACCAAGGGCATCACGCCTCGCAGGGTCGAGGCTGGCGAAAGCGGGGGTGATGAGCATGGCGGTGAAGCCGATCCCCATGCCTGGCAATCCGTGCCCAACGCGAAAATCTATGTCGCCAATATCCGCGACGCGCTGATCGCGGCCGATCCTGCCGGTGCGCAGGTCTATCGGGCGAATGCCGACGCCTATCTTGCCAAGCTCGACGCTCTGGATCGTGAGGTGCGCGATATGGTGGCGAAAATCCTACCCGCCCGGCGTAATGTGATCTCGACTCATGACGCTTTCGGCTATTTCGCCGCGGCCTACGGGGTTCATTTTGTTGCCCCGCAGGGGGTCTCGACCGAGGCCGAGTCCAGCGCCCGGGATATCGCCGCCATCATCACCCAGGTCAAAAATCAGAAGATTCCGGCAGTTTTTCTCGAAAATGTCAGCGATCCGCGGATGATGCGGCGGATCGCCGCCGAGACCGGGGCGAAGATCGGTGGGACGCTGTATTCGGACAGTCTGACCGGGGAAAACGGCGAGGCCCCTACTTACATTGACATGGTCCGGCACAATATAAGGGCCCTGACCAGCGCGCTGTCTGGCTAGGGCAGGGCCACCTGCTGCCGGGCGCGCTTTGTATCCCGGAGTGCCAATGTCCGAACCTTCTGCCAACAAAATTCCCGTCACTGTGCTGACCGGCTATCTCGGCGCCGGCAAGACAACCCTTCTCAACCGCATCCTGTCTGAAAATCACGGCAAGAAGTACGCGGTGATCGTCAACGAATTCGGCGAGATCGGTATCGACAACGATTTAATCGTCGGCGCGGACGAAGAAGTTTTCGAGATGAACAATGGTTGCGTCTGCTGCACCGTACGCGGCGATCTGGTGCGGATCATCGACGGTCTGATGAAACGCAAGGGCAAATTCGACGCCATCATTCTCGAGACCACGGGTCTCGCCGATCCCGCGCCGGTCGCGCAGACTTTTTTCGTCGACGAGGACGTACGCGAAAAAACCAGGCTCGATGCCGTCGTGACGGTGGCCGACGCCAAATGGCTGAGCGAACGCCTGAAGGACGCGCCCGAAGCTAAGAACCAGATTGCTTTTGCCGACGTCATCGTACTGAACAAGACGGATCTCGTCAGCAAGGATGAACTGGCCGAGGTCGAGGCACGGATTCGCGCGATCAATCCTTATGCAACGTTGCACAAGACCACCCGTGCGCAAGTGAAGCTGTCGGACGTGCTGGAACGCGGTGCATTCGATCTGGATCGCATTCTGGAGATCGAACCGGATTTTCTCGACGACGGCGGTCATGGTCATGACCAGCATCATCATGACCATCACGGCCACGACCATCATCATGACCACGGCCATCATCGCGGTCATGGTATGAAGCACTACCATGACGAGGACATGCAATCGCTTTCGCTGCGCACCGACAAGCCGATCGATCCGACCAAGTTCATGCCATGGCTGCAGGATCTGGTCGCCAAGGATGGCCAGAAGATCTTGCGCTCGAAAGGCATCCTCGCCTTCAAGGACGATGACGACCGTTATGTTTTCCAGGGCGTCCATATGATGCTCGAGGGCGATCACCAGCGTAAATGGAAGAGCGATGAGCCGCGCGAAAGCCGGCTGGTGTTCATCGGCCGCGAACTGCCCGAACAGGCAATCCGCGACGGCTTTGCAAAAACCATCGCTGCGTGATGAGTGACTTCAATCCCGCGCCGGATTCGGCGTCCATCGTTTCCGTCACCGATCGCATCCGCAAGGTCGAGCTAAAAGCACCGGCCGCGTTTGTGCATTTCCTCGGCGATGTGGCGGCTTTCGTCGGCGCGGAAGAACATGTCATGCTCGTGGACGAGGATGGCGCGTGGACGCAGCTCGGCGTGCATGAAGGCGGCATTCTCTGTACGGCAACGGACGGCAAGCGCGTTGTCAGCGGCGGTGATGACGGCAAACTTGTCTCCGTGAACGCCAAAGGCGAGACCGAGACGCTCGCAACCGACGCCAAGCGGCGCTGGATCGACAATGTCGCCGCGCATGCCGACGGCACCGTGGCGTGGTCGGCGGGCAAGACGGCCTTCGCGCGCGCGTCCAAGGGCGAGGAGAAGTCGATTGAGGTGTCCTCGACGGTAGGCGGGCTTGCCTTCGCGCCGAAAGGGTTGCGTCTGGCCATCGCGCACTACAATGGCGTGACGTTGTGG
>JAIERI010000147.1 GCA_019747015.1 Xanthobacteraceae bacterium | reverse complement strand
TGGAAGAAGGGCTGCCAGGTCATGATCGAAGGCCCCGGCCACGTGCCGCTGCACAAGATCAAGATCAACATGGACAAGCAGCTTAAAGAGTGTGGCGAAGCGCCGTTCTATACGCTCGGACCGCTGACCACCGACATCGCACCGGGCTACGATCATATCACCTCGGGCATCGGTGCCGCGATGATCGGCTGGTTCGGTTGCGCCATGCTTTGTTATGTGACGCCGAAAGAGCATCTCGGCCTGCCGAACCGTGACGACGTCAAGGTCGGCGTCATCACCTACAAGATCGCGGCGCACGCTTCGGATCTGGGCAAGGGCCATCCGGCGGCGCAACTGCGCGACGACGCGCTGTCCCGCGCGCGTTTTGACTTCCGCTGGCAGGACCAGTTCAACCTCGGTCTCGATCCGGACACCGCGCTCGCCTACCACGACGAGACGCTGCCGAAGGAAGCACACAAGGTTGCGCATTTCTGCTCGATGTGCGGGCCGAAATTCTGCTCGATGAAGATCACGCAGGACGTGCGCGACTACGCGGCCACGCTCGGCGACAACGAGAAGGCCGCGCTCAATCTAGGCGGCACCGCGAGCATGGGCATGTCGATGAGCGGCGTGATCGAGGACGGCATGGCCCAGATGAGCGAGAAGTTCGTCAGGATGGGCGGACAGGTCTACGTCGAGGCGGATGCGGTTAAGGAGAGCAATAAGGTGCTTTAATTCGTCTAATGATAACATGCTTTGCGGCGCCGGCAATTCTCGGCGCCGCTTTGCGTTGGCGCCGCTGCCAAACTCTCTTACCGCTTCATCACTCTCACGATTAATCAGCTTCTATGTGCTGGCACTGCGCTGGACCGGCATAGTGAAGCTCGCGCCGCGTGGCGAGGAGGTCAGCGTGGCCTACACGCAATGGGCACTGCTGCATCTTCTGCTCATCACCCTGGTGCCGTTCACCACGATGCTGATCGGCCGCTATCCGACGCTGGCACCCGCCGTCTGGTTCTATGCGGGGAACACAATTGCATTCGCGCTGGTGACGCTGCACATGGTGACGCTGTCGGAATATCGCTCCTCGGAGCAACGCATGATCGAGGACCGCATCCGGCTCGGCATGCTGATCGCGGCCTCATTCGCCGCCATCCTCATCAGTCTGGCCCAACCGAAATGGGCGCTGCTCAGCCTGCTTCTCAATTCGCTCGACGGGTCGGTGCGGTAGCTGTTGCGCAAACGAAAGAGTTAAGAAGATGAACCGCTATCTCACGCTCGCAATTTTCTTGATCGTCGTTCTCGGCGGCGGAATCGCAATCGGCATCTCGTTCCCACCCGGCGCGTGGTACGCGGCGCTGAACAAGCCGCCGTTCAATCCGCCGAACTGGATTTTCGCGCCCGCATGGACGGTGCTCTACATCCTGATCGCGATTGCGGGTTGGCGCACATGGCTGCACGACCGCTCAGGCGCCGCAATGAAGGTGTTGTTCGCGCAAATGACTTTAAACTTCGCGTGGTCGCCGCTCTTTTTCGGCGCGCATCAGATGAAGCTGGCGCTGATCGTTATCACGGCGCTGGCGATTGCGATTGCGGCCTTCATCGCGCTGACACGCCGCGAGGATCGAGTCACCGCGTGGCTATTCGCGCCATATCTATTGTGGGTGTCGTTCGCGACGCTGCTCAACGCATCGCTGATCGCGCTCAATTAAAAAGCCGAGCTTGATGCCCGGCTTTTTCGCGTCACATATTTGCAGCGATCATTTCAACGTAATCGCCAGCCCGCTCAGATCGAGGTTCGCCATAAGCCCGACCTGCCGGCCGGACAGTTCAAGCACCGCACCCTTCTGGTTGGTCAGAACGATTGCACGGGCGCCGCCGCCGACCGCAAGCCCCGCGCCCGCCGCGCCGTAAACACCGGCGACGTCCGACGGCCGATTGATGTTGCTGACGCGGCCGCGCAGGACCGTTTTCGAGCCGCCGAACACAAGGCCGTAATCGATGCCGCCGGCGGACAGCGCATAGCTTCTGCCCTGAAAGTTGAGAACGCCACCGCCGCCCGAGCCGCCGATCACCCAACCGGCCTTATAGATGGTCAGCGAAATGGTGCCGCTGTCGGCATTCGCGACGGAAGACAGCGATGCTCCTGCGAGCGCGGTCACGGCAATCAGCGATGCACGAAAGATGGATGACAATTTCATGATAAATGCTCCCCAGCGGATGTTTAGCGGCTCGTGCTTTGAGCGGTTTGTGAAAACGATTCGGTTAAACGGATTGGGCGCAGCTTAGGAAGGGGATTGGCAAAACACAATCGCCTGTGTGAATCACGGCCTCGGCGCTCCACTCCTCACCTTGCCAAAATGATTGGCGCTAAAGAGCGCAAGCGCGAATGCGCCAGCCAATGCGGCGATCCAGAGCGAGCATGGCAGCGGCGATGGCGCGGGGACAACGCGCAGCAGCGCGACCCCTATGACGAAGTTCGACAAGCCCCAGATCACGTTGACGATAGCCGAGGATTCGCCAACCCCGTGCGGCCTGGCGAACGGCGTCTGGAATTTGTTGCCGCAGACGCCCTGCACGGTATGCGGAATGGCGTTGACGAAAAACGTGCCGACAAAGAAATAAGCGACATAAATATACCAGGCCATTGGCATTCTCCTCTGTGACCATAGCCGGCTTAACACACCACGCCCGTCTCTCGGAGAACTCCGCAGCGCCACTGCTGACGCGGCGCTATTCGTCTTGCACGAAAAGAAACCGCGGCTGGTCAACGCGACCCATGCCGCGCAATTCACAAAGTTTGGATCACGAATTGCTTACCCAATTCATGTCCCGTCGTCCGGGGCATGCGGGTCTTGGACATCTCTTTTCCGGCGAACCGGAAGAAAGCATTGAAGGCACAACATTTTTGGGAGTCACTGCAGACATGGCGCGCCGGTTCCATGGGGTTCCAATTCGGGAGTTCCATGAAGGGGTTAGCCACAAATTAGGAATTTATTAACCATATCCGCGCACCGTCAAACCGGGGGTGGGGTCGGCGGTTCCAATGCTGTTCTTTGAGAACAGGCGTTTCTGGAGGTCCCCATGGTCCAAGACGCATCGCTTCACACACTGAAACTCTTGCAGCCGGATGCACCTATCATGGATCCGCACAGCGTGGTCCCGTTTCTGATCGGCGCCACAGTCGGGGAAATCGAGCGCGAGCTTATCCTGCTGACGCTCGCCCGCTGCGAAGGGAATCGCACGCATGCAGCGCGGATACTCGGGGTGTCGGTCCGGACGCTTCGCAACAAAATCAGGGAATACTCGGCGCATGGAATCGACGTGCCCGCACACCATTAGGCTCACCGCAAAAGCATTCGATTAAATGATGTTTCACCCGGCGCGGCATTCCCTGTAAGTATTCCATCTCGCCCACGAAGACGTCATCCTAACGATGGATGCAGCCATCACTATGTGATGACCCAAGTTCGAACACGCAACATCAGAAGCTTACACTGTCGCCGCCACCGCCGCTGTGACTCGGCCGGTATCATCGGCACAACTGGCGCCGTGTCCATGCCAGCAGCGACAGCGCGAGTGAGATCAAAGCAACGCCGCCCGCCAGAAGCTCGACGGCGCGAAGCAGAAACGCCGTCTCCACCGCCCACAACGGCTGCGGCTCCTCTGCGAACGCAACCGGCACGATGCCCGGCACCATTAAATGCTCCAGCACCAGAACGGCAGCCAACACCACCGCAGAAATCAAAAACAGCCTCCAGCTATCTCGCATCGGCACTCTCCTCGTGGAGGTTATTGTCTACCTCGCAAGATATCACGGCGCGCGGCACGATCCGTTGATCAGAATCAAGCTGCGCGCGACTTCCGATACCGCGATGCAGACGCATAAGCCAAGCTTGCCGGAGGATACGCGGTGCGGATAGTTTAAGGCACTCTTTCTGGATTGAAGCATGAAGCACCTCACCCACCCGCTTACCGTCGCCGCGCTTTTGGCCTTCAATGGCGGCCTCGTCGATACAGCGGGCTACCTCGGGCTGCACGGCCTGTTCGTTGCCCATGTCACCGGCAATTTTGTTACCCTCGGCGCGGCACTGGTCAGCGGCGGCCACGGCGTGATCGGCAAGATTCTCGCGCTGCCGGAATTCGTGATGGTGATCGCGCTGTCGCGGCTCGCGGGAACGGTACTGCGCGGTGGCAATCTTCCTGCGCGGCGCATCCTCTTCGGCGTAAAGGTGCTGCTGTTGCTTGCGTTCTTCGCGCTCGCGGTTGGCTGCGGGCCGTTTACCGACGGAGATTCTCCGCTTGCGCTGCTCACCGGATTTGCCGGCATCGCAGCAATGGCCTTCCAGAACGCGGTGCAGCGTGTACATCTGGCGAAAATGCCGCCATCGACCATGATGACGGGCAGTACGGTGCAAGCAACGCTCGATCTGGTCGATATTCTCACCGGCGCGCACCCCGACCAGCAAGCCGATACCCGTGCGCGTTTTCGGCGCCTTTCGGTGACGATCCTGGCTTTCGCGGTCGGGTGCGCGGTGTCGGCGGTAATGTACACCTATGTCGGATTCTGGTGTCTTGGGCTCGCCGTGGTGGTCGGCTTTCTCGCCGCCGCCATCCCGGTCAATGAAGGCGGCACATAGCAAACGAGGACGGAATTAGTCCGTCGCGCCTTCGTCATCGCGGCGATGCCCCGCGGGGCCGCGGTTAAATACGCCGTAATCGCTTGATTTCAGGCGTACACCGGACTCGTTTTTGTCGAGCGCGGCCAAACCGAGCTTCAATAATTCGCGAACAGCGGCCGCACGGCTCGGCATGCGGTGCTGAAAGCGAAAGTCATCGATAATGCTGAGCTCGTCCGGCGACAGCATGATCTGCAGACGTTCCTCGCGAGACTTGTCCAAGTTCTTGTCCGAATTGCTCAATGCAACCTCGATATTTAAGGCAATTACTCAATTGGCTACAAGATTGCAATTGGAGCAATTCACATCAGTCCGATAAGTTCCTTAAAGGACAGGCATTGAGGCAAGTTAGTTAAATAGTTTTTAAAAATCAATAACTTATGACTTGTTAACGATTTCTTTCAGGCGCATCATGGTGTCAATGAAGGGACACCCGATGCAATTCATGAGCTGCAGATTATGGGAAGCGACGGCCGCTGAACTGAGGCAATGGGCCGACGATTACGGCCGCCAGCTTGAGGCGGCCTCCGACGCGGAGGACCGCAAACGCCTTCGCAAGGTGCGCCGTGCCCTGCTCGACCTTGCCGACAATGAAGACTGGCTCGCCGGACGGCGCCAGCAGGAACGGGGGCGGCAGAGCACGGTGCAGAATGCCCCTGAGAGCGTCTCAGCCTGACTTCCTGTCCTGACGTGCTCTTGCACGCCAGCGGCACCGATAGCAGACTGCATGCGGCTTGGGGGCAAGAGCCGTGCGTGGTGTGGCATTCGTCATGATTTCATTGAGTCTGGCCGCGCCGCTTGGCGGATGCGCCGCACGTGATCCATTCGTTACATCGGCCAACGCCATCACCGCCGGCAACTGGAAGATCGAACAGCAGACCGACAAGATCACCGGAAATCCGATTGGGAGCGCACAGCTCACCACGGACGTCAGCTCAAATTCCGCCGACTCCAAAGTACGTTCGGCGATGCTGCAACTGACCTGCTTTGACAAGACGCCGGTGGTGCGTATTTCGTTCGCCTTCAAAGTCGGCACCGACAAGAACACGATCGTCGGCTACCGGTTCGACGACAAGCCAGGCCGCGACAATATCGAATCCCGCATCCTGTCCGACCATACCATTATCGTGATCGAAGACGGCGCAGAAGTGACCCGCTTTCTCGCCGACATGCCGAACGCAACGACGCTTTTGGTGCGCATCCGCTCGCTCAATGCCGGACGCACCACCGCCGAGTTCAAGCTAGACGGCGCGTCGGCGGCGATTGAAGCCGCTTACCGCGGATGCCCGCCGGTCATCGAACAACCAAAAGGCCGTGCAAACAGTTGAGCCGCCGTTTTGAGACGGGGGCTCGGAGCAGGGCTTGAGCGTTTTCTTCAAACACTTTCGGGCGGATTGTCGTCACCGATATGGCCGATATGCTTCTGCTCATAGAGCTGCAAGCCGATGCGCTCGACAAGGTCGAGTTGGGTTTCGAGGAAGTCGATATGACCTTCCTCGTCCTTCATCAGGCTCTCAAACAGATCGCGCGAGACGTAGTCCTTCACGCTGTGACAGTAGGTCGCCGCTTCCTGATAGAGATCGCGCGCCCCGTGTTCAGCCGCGAGGTCGCATTCCATGATTTCCTTGACGTTCTGGCCGATCCGCAGCGGATCCAGCACCTGCATGTTGGGGAAACCGTCAAGAAACAGGATACGGTCGGTGAAGCGGTCGGCGTGGTGCATTTCTTCGATGGACTCTTTGCGCCAGTGTTTGGCCATCTCCTTCAGACCCCAATGGTCCAGCAAGCGGAAGTGCAACCAATACTGGTTGATCGCCGTCAGTTCGCTCCGCAGCCCTTTGTTCAGATAATCGATGACCTTTGGGTCGCCCTTCATCGTGTGCTCCGTTTCGAATCCCAATCCGGGAGCCGCCTTCCAATTTAGAACGTTTCTAAATCAGAACGCACATAAGGACAAGCCCTCTGATTGAGGTCCGAAATCAGCAAAAGAACGGGGATTGAAAACGTCAGGCAGCAGCTTCAACGGGCAGAAATTGGTCCTGCTCGTGATTGTGCACAGCCTCGGCGGGGTGCGCATGAGGACAGCCGGAACAGCAGGCCTTTACGCAAGGGCCGAGGGCCTCGTCCATGATCTTCTTGATCGTGCGTGCGCAGCGACCACACTGGGCGCTGCAACCCAAACAGCCATAAACCTGACCCGCAGTGCGCGGGAAATTCTTGGCGGTCACGGCATTTCGCACGTCGTGATCGGTTAGGACGTTACAGGAACACACAATCATGGGAGAAGTTTGGAAACCTTGTGAAGACGTGGCGTATCGATATGTCACGGGCCTGCCGGATGCAAAAGCAAAACGGCCAGTTTCAAGTTATTCCAAACGGGATAGCAACCCGCTTTTCCGGCCGCTCAGAGAACCGCACAGCGCCGCTCCCTTGGTCGGGCCGATTGCGTGAATCCCGCGACGAGGTGCTTTGCGAATCTTCTTGCCACGTTCCGTATGGAACCGCGATTTCGCAATCACCATTCGTGAGCAAATGTTACCGCCAAAAAAAGCATATTTGAAAACACTCACTAATTTTCTGCACAACCCATCTCTTTTGTGCACTTGCGAAGGACTGGCTATATATTAACCTCCGGAACGCATTTTGGTCACATATCGCCCGTACCTCGCGGGTTACGCCCCTCCAAACAGAAGCGAGAATCATGCGGAAATTGCCGATTGCTATTGCATTTGTTGTCATGTCGATGAGCGCGCCTGTGATGGCTCAGGAGGCCTCTATGATGACACAGGACGCCGCCGCCGAAGCTCCGGCCAAGCCGGCGCACGTCTCCATGTTCCGCGCGGCAATGAGCGAAGTCGCAATTCTTCGCTATCGTTCGGCGTTGAAACTGAAGGCCGAGCAGGAAAAATACTGGCCCGCCGTCGCCAATGCGCTGCGTGCCATGGCGCGCGAACCGCAGGTGACCGAAGCAACCGTGCGACGATATGCTCCGGCTGTTTCGCCGCTATTGGCCTCGCTCGATGACAATCAGCGCCAGGTTGCGATGAGCATCGCGCAGAAGACAGGCCTCACTCAGTACGCATCGATGTTTTGAAGTTTCGAGACATTCTGAACGAAAAAATCCGGGCCTTTCAGCCCGGATTTTTGTTGCGCGCGCGAAGTGTTCGCTCTTTCGATCATGGCAAAAAACTGGCAGATTCGTTCAGTTGCCGTTCAACGTCATCGTGCAACCTTATTCGCGGATTTGTGTTATTCGCCGCCAATGCAATTCGAAAGGTAAAGCCATGAAGAAGATGATCCTGGCCGCTGCAACAGCCGCCTCCCTGGCCGCTGCCGCAGTTGTCGCACCCGCCCCGGCCGAAGCGCGTGATGGCGGTGCCATTGCGGCGGGCGTGCTTGGCGGTCTTGCCGCAGGCGCCATTATCGGCGGTGCAGCCGCATCCGCACCGCCTCCGGCCTATTATGCACCCGGGCCGGCCTATGTTGCCGGCCCGCCTTGCTACTGGCAGCGCCAGCGTTTTTGGGACGGTTATGGCTGGCGTATCCGCCGCATTCAGGTCTGCGAATAAGGTCGATCCTGCATTCGGCATAGGCCTTTAGAAGATGAAACACTCCGGGAGGTGGAATTCCTCATATCCCGGGGTGTTTTTTCATATGCGATCCAAGAATCCCCTATATTGCCCCTTGGGGACGACCAATGTTCGGACGATGCAACGGCCGACACATTCGCGACCAATCGCCTTGCGCCGGGCTCTGGCGCGACCTGAGGAGGGATTCTATGCGAAAAGTCATTTCGTCACTGCTTGTAGCAGCAACAGTCACGGGTTCACTCATTACCGCAATGCCGGCTGCACACGCCGATGGTGGCCGTATCACGGCCGGCGTTGTTGGCGGTTTGATCGGTGGTGCACTCATCGGCGGCGCGATAGCCAACAGCCGCCCTGCTTATGGTTATGCTCCGCCACCCGCACCGGTTTATGTGGAAGAACCGGAATGCCGCCTCGTTCGCGAACGTTTCTGGGACGGCTACGCCTGGCGCATGCGCCGCGTTCAGGTTTGCGATTGATTAAATCCTCAAGATGATCTGAAAAACCCGGCCCTCCCTCGTGGCCGGTTTTTTATACGTGTCGATCGCAGCAGTCAGCGCG
Source organism: Xanthobacteraceae bacterium (assembly GCA_019747015.1). Classification (GTDB taxonomy): domain Bacteria; phylum Pseudomonadota; class Alphaproteobacteria; order Rhizobiales; family Xanthobacteraceae; genus Afipia. The sequence continues at coordinate 6,422 of JAIERI010000147.1, read as the reverse complement.
GCGCGCTCATCGCGCGCAGTACCTGCTCGCTTGGCCAGCAATCGACCTTCAGTCCCGCGGATTTCTGATATGCACCCAGCGCAGCGCGCGTTTTCATGCCGGCCTTGCCGTCGATCTTCTCTGCGTAAAGACCGATCCGCGTCAGATTCTTCTGCATCGCCTCAACATCAGCAGTGCGCAATTGCGTCGATGCCGACCACGGCGTCTCGAACGGCGACGCACCCATCATACTGTCGCTGAGGTGCCCGACGAACAGCACATACAAATCCGAGAAATTATATTCCTTGATGACGAAGTAGTTCTTGGTGGTCAGGAACGCCGGGCCGTAAATTCCCTCCGGCTGCAGCAACGAGGCTTCCTGTGCCTGCTCGGTGGCACTGAGACGCAGACCGCGCGCCGGGACGAACCCATCACGCAACCATTCGCCAATCGGCTTCGTCACCTCCGGCACGCCCTGCGTGCAATCGGTGCCGCGCGGCGCACGCACCTCATAGGCCCAACGCACGCCCGGCTGCCAGCCTTTGTTGACAAGCTGCTGCGCGGCGGACGCAAGCGCATCCGGCACCGATGTCCAGATATTGATATGGCCATCGCCATCGAAATCGACGCCATGCTTGGCGAGTTCGGACGGCAGGAACTGCGTGAGACCAGTCGCGCCGCCCCACGAGGTGCGTAAATCCTTGCGCGTGACATCGCCGTTCTGGATCAATTTCAGGGCTTCAACGAATTCGGTGCGATATTGATCCTTGCGCCGTCCGACGTAAGCCTGTGTCGCCAGAACGCGCAATCCATCATAAGGCAGCGTGTAGCGTCCATAATCGGTCTCGCGGCCCCAGATTGCGAGAATGACGGAGCCCGGCACGCCAAAACGCTTTTCAATCGCAGCCAACGTGTCGCTGTATTTCTGCATCAATCGCCGGCCTTCGTCAGCCAATCGTGCGATGCTCGCTTCCTTGATGTAATCTGCCGGCACTTGCACGAATTCCGCCTGTGACGGTGCACCGGAGGCGGGCCGTCCCGGCAGCAACAGATCCGACAATTTGTAATCCGGCTCCAGTCCACGCGTCTGCGCCTCGAAAGTTGCGCGTGTGACGCCCGCTTGCTGCGCCTCCGGCCAGAGCGAGACGATGAATTGAGTGAAGCCAGGATCGGGCGCGGCAAGCACAGGATTGGTCAGAACGCATGCAAGGCAAAACGCTGCGATGAAAATTCCGCGGCGCATGCGAGCCACCTCAATGCCCGCTGTTGGCAGCATGCAAGGTGTCGTCATGCGGAGTCTGCACCGTCGAAATTCGATCGACATAGGCGATGCCAAGCGCAGACAGGACAAACACGCAGTGAATGATGGTCTGCCACATCACGCCGCTCTCGGTGAAACTCGTAGTCCGCCCGCCGACGCCGCCGAGATTACCGGCCTCGATGAAAGTACGCAAAAGATGGATCGATGAGATGCCGATAATGGCCATCGCCAGCTTGATCTTCAGCACGCTGGCATTGACGTGGCTCAGCCATTCCGGCTCATCCGGATGTCCTTCGAGATTGAGCCGCGACACAAAGGTCTCGTAACCACCGACAATCACCATCACTAGGAGATTCGAGATCATCACCACGTCGATCAGGCCAAGCACCACCAGCATGATCTGCTGCTCGGTGAAATCGAACGAATGCTGGATGAGATGCCAAAGTTCCTTGAGGAAGAGAATCACATAGACGCATTGCGCGACGATCAGGCCGACATAGAGCGGCAGCTGCAGCCAGCGCGAGCCGAAGATCAGCATCGGAATCGGGCGCAGCGGGCCCCCTGGCGGTGGCAGCGGTGTTTCGGGAGTCAGGGACATACAGGCAGCTCCGGCAGACTCAATGAAGAGTTCTCAAGTAGGAAGCATGCCAGATTCTGCCACGGCGCGCCGCAACGACGTTTAGCCGCAGGACATTTTTATTTCTGACATCACCGCGTCAGCTTTCACCTCGACTCGCGCGGAGTGATCGGCTTGGGGAAACGAGGAGGCATGGACCGGTCTGGCTTAAGCAGTTAGGTTTCCATCTTTGCCAGGATTGGAGCGCTGATATGATGGTCGTGGTGTTCGCTGCAATGACATCCGCGCTTATTGCCGGGCGTTATGGACCGCGCTGGCTTTCAGTCCTGTCGCTACTGGTCTGCCTGGCGCTGTCGATTGGGCTTTTTCTGTTCGAGATTTACAGTCCGGACTACGGCTTCCGCATGCCGTGGCTGCAGGTGCAGATCGAACGTGCTCCGCACACCTGGTTGCGCGGCAGCCACGCATGAAGACACCGGATTCGACCCGCCTGCTTGCAGCGATCAACGATCTCTTTCTGTTGGCAATGATGCTGGTGATGGCCGCGATCCTGACTGCCGGGATGGTTCTGCAGTTCAAGGGTGGCGAAATTCCATGCCCACTTTGTCTCCTCCAGCGCGTGGCGATGTTCGGAATCTGCTTCGGCATCATCGTGCATTTTCGCGACGGCGCTTCGGCGCGGAACGACGGACTGAGCATGCTGTTCGCGCTGTTTCTGCTGATCGTGTCCGGGCGGCAGACGCTGCTCAATATTTATCCCCGCCCTGGCCACGCCTATGTCGGCAGCGCCGTGCTTGGCCTGCACATGCCGGTGTGGTCCATGATGATCGCGGTGGCAGTCTTGCTCGCCTATGCGATCAAGCTGGCCGTGCTTGGCGGCGACGGTTTGCGCTACGACAGGAGGCTGCAAGTGCTGAGTGGCGCGGCGTCACTGCTGAGCGCTTACGTGATCGCGCTCTGCGCGATCAATTTCGTGTCGGTGATTTTGCAGTGCGGGCTCGGTGCGTGCCATACGATGGGGTATAAGTTATTGTGACGTCGGCGATGTTGGCCGATCTCTACGCGATATGACAACGCACCAAGCTGTCAGTGCGATGAAGGTGAAACAGGCGTAGGGATTGAGCACGAACAACCAATAAGAATTCTTGAGGAAAAATAGAAACCAGCCGACCGAAGGATCGCCTTCTTCGAGGCGCGATCGAAAATACCTCATCAAATTCGTTGAGACGACCAGCTGGACCAAAAAGACAATCACGTAGGCGAGCATCAGCACTGCCCCCTTACCGGCAAGACCGAACCGGCCGAATGGACGTTCGCCTTCGGTGGGCATGTCTGCAAAGATCATTGCCGCGATGAGGCCAAGCGCCATAACCGCATAGATCGGCAAGTTGATATTAATCGCACCAAGAGATCTGCCGATTACCGATGAGCTATACCCCGATACTGTAAAATAAGGAATGTCCGCAAAAAAGCAGAAACGGAACAGTTAATCCCGCCTATCCCGACAAGCCTAGCGCGCTCATCCTCCGCCAACTCGGCCGGATCATCGCGGGAATGAGAAAGAGATATGGAAGAACGGCGATCGGGCCCTTCGTAACAATCCCTATTGCCTCGGCATAGCTGACCTTGGCCCCATCAAGGCCATCAAGAAAGCAAGCACCGAGTGGAATGCCGAAAGTGACCACCAAAAAGAGGCCGATCCGGCAGGCGGCAGCTAATCCAAACTTACGTCCGGAATACGTTTCGCTCAGCGTCGTACCTCACCGTGTCAGTTTCTTGTATTTGACCCGGTGCGGGATCGCCGCGTCCTGACCCAGCCGGCGCAGTTTATCCTTCTCGTAGTCCTGGAAGTTGCCCTCGAACCATTCGACATGACTGTCTCCTTCGAAAGCCAGCATGTGCGTAGCGATACGGTCGAGAAACCAGCGGTCATGGCTGATGATGACGGCGCAACCCGCGAAATCCTCCAACGCCTCTTCCAGCGCGCGCAAGGTATCGACGTCAAGATCGTTGGTCGGTTCGTCGAGCAGCAGGACGTTGGCGCCGGACTTGAGCATCTTGGCCAAATGCACGCGGTTGCGTTCACCGCCCGACAGCGCGCCGACCTTCTTCTGCTGGTCCGCGCCCTTGAAGTTGAACGACGAACAATAGCCGCGCGAATTCACCTCGCGCTTGCCTAGAAGAATCTGGTCGTTGCCGCCGGAAATTTCCTCCCACACGGTTTTCTTGCCGTCGAGCGCGTCGCGCGATTGATCGACATACCCCAGATGCACTGACTCACCGATGGTGATGGTGCCGGCATCCGGCTTCTCCTGTCCGGTGATCATGCGGAACAGCGTGGTCTTGCCCGCGCCGTTCGGACCGATGACACCGACAATACCGCCGGGCGGCAGCTTGAAGGTGAGATTGTCAATCAGCAGGCGGTCCTTGAAGCCTTTGCTGAGACCCTCGAAGTCCACCACGTTCTGGCCGAGCCGCTCGGCCACGGGAATGGTGATCTGTGCCGTTTGAGTTTGCTTCTCGCTCGCCTGCTTGAGCAGGTCTTCATAGCGCTGATAACGCGCCTTGGATTTTGCCTGACGCGCCTTTGGCGACGACGCGATCCACTCCTGCTCACGTTCGAGTGTTTTCTGATGCGCAGCGTCTTCGCGGCCTTCCTGTGCGAGACGTTTTTGCTTCTGCTGCAGCCATGCGGTGTAATTGCCCTCGTAGGGAATACCCTTGCCGCGATCGAGTTCGAGAATCCAGCTCGTCACGTTGTCGAGGAAGTAGCGGTCATGGGTCACGATCAGGATCGCGCCGGGATAGTTGCGCAGGTGACCTTCGAGCCACGACACGCTTTCGGCGTCGAGATGGTTGGTCGGCTCGTCGAGCAGCAAGAGGTCTGGCTGATCGAGCAACAATTTGCACAGAGCCACGCGGCGCTTTTCGCCGCCTGACAATTTGGAAATGTCGGCATCGTCCGGCGGGCAGCGCAGCGCGTCCATCGCCTGATCGATCTGGCTGTCGAGATCCCAGAGCCCGGCGGCTTCGATCTCGTCCTGCAGCTTGGTCATCTCGTCGGCGGTCTCGTCGGAATAATTCACCGCAAGTTCGTTGTAGCGGTCGAGTATCGCCTTCTGCTTTGCAACGCCGAGCATCACGTTTTCGCGCACTGTCAAGGTGGCGTCGAGTTGCGGCTCCTGTTCGAGATAGCCGACCCGCGCACCCTCGGCGACCCACGCCTCGCCGTTATAATCCTTGTCGAGGCCGGCCATGATCTTGAGTAGCGTCGATTTGCCCGAGCCGTTGACGCCGAGCACGCCGATCTTGGCGTCTGGATAGAACGACAGATGGACGTTATCGAGTACCTTGCGGGTGGGATAGGCCTTGGTCAGACCCTGCATGAAATAGACGAACTGACGCGCCATAATTTTTAAGAGCCTTGGTGATCTTTCGGAACCGGGATGTTTGGAAATTGGCTGCTGCTGATGTAGCGGCGAGGCCTTCAAAGGGCAACCATTTGGAAAGGCTGTTCAGCGGAAAACGCGCGGCGTCCGCGGCGGCAACGGGGTCTTAATCCGTCACGGCGCAGGCTTTGCGGTCATGAAAGCCGGAGGCATGAACCGCGTCCGGCGCCGGATCGATAACGGAGCGTGGAAACGCCATGACAACGTCAGTGAACCCCTATTCGCCGGACCACCGCCCGTTCGGCGCGACCTATACTGAAGGACTGGCCGCCGCTGTGGCGATGTTCTTCAAGGAATTCTTCGATGCCACCTTCAACCCCTACCACCCCGAAAAGCATTATATGCGCGGGCCGGGGCCAGCGTGCCGCGCCAAAAAACCTCGCCGCGAAGAAGTGAAGTCCTAGCTCTTCGGGAGTGCTTGCACCGATCCGCGCACCGCGTTACCTGCCCTCCCAGGCGCCCCATGTGGATCGCCGCGATCAGGGAGCCGGAACCGGATGCGTTATCGCTGCGCCATTCTCGACGACTATCAGAACGTCGCCCTGAAGATGGCGGACTGGTCCGTCTTGAAGGATCAGGCTGATATCACGGTTTTCGACACACCCTTTGCCGAGACCGACGACGCCATCGCTGCGCTGAAGGATTTCCACATTGTCTGTGCGATGCGCGAACGCGCGCCCTTCGGCCGTGACATTCTTGACGCGCTGCCCAATCTGAAACTGCTGCTGACCTCCGGCATGCGCAATGCCAGCTTCGATCTTGCCGCCGCGAAGGAACGCGGCGTCACGGTATGCGGCACGGGCAATATCGGTAATCCGACCGTGGGAATAGCCATTGGATTAATGCTGGAACTGACGCGCAAGATAGGCTTTGAGGCCGCGAGGATGAGGGCCGGAGAATCCTGGCAGGTCACGGTTGGCGAAGACATAGACGGCAAGACGCTTGGCGTGGTCGGGCTCGGCAAGCTGGGCACGCAGGTCGCGGGCGTCGCCAAAGCACTTGGCATGAAGGTGATCGCGTGGAGCAGCAATCTCACCTCTGAAAAATGCGCTACCACCGGTGTCGGCTACGCCACTAAGGAAGAGCTGTTCGCGACCGCCGATGTCATCACCGTCCATCTGGTGCTGAGCGAACGCAGCCAAGGCTTGATTGGGCG
>JAIERI010000156.1 GCA_019747015.1 Xanthobacteraceae bacterium | reverse complement strand
GAGCAGCTGGCCTGCGACAAGGCGATTCAGGCCTCCGTCGATTTCGGCCCGTCTTTTTCTGCACGTTCGCACACCAGCGCGCCGACGGCGGACGGCGGCATCGTCAACGTCATTTTCAGCACGACCGATGCGAAGGGCGATGCGATCGGCAATTATTACAGTTGCGATCTCGTCAGACAGGGCGACGGCAGCCTGAAGGTGGCAAAGGTCTATCCGACGCCGGGAGCGCCGAAATAAGGAACGGACATGGACGTTCGCTTCACCAGTGCTCAGGCCTTCTTCGGAATTGTGTTCGGCGCGGTTGTCGCGCATCTCTTCAACGGCGAATGGTGGACTTACGTCCTCGCCATGTCCGCGATCGGCGGGCTGGCTTATTACACGGCGCAGGACGGCTCCGCGCGCTCGACCTGAAGGTGGACACGACCTTCACCGAATATCTGGACACGATGAAATCCCGCTGGCGGTGAAGGCCGGGGCACGCTGACTATCTGTTCTGGGTATAGAGAATATATGAGCCGGCAAGGCCAACGATACCGGCGATGAGTGCCAAATAGTTCAGGATCAGGACCGGAGTGCTCGGCGCCTCACCGGGCGCAAGTACATCGTAAAGCCCCCAGATCGTCGAACCGCCGCAGAATAATGCCGCCTTCGCCCACAGCTTCATAAAGCCCCCAAATGATAGATACCCTCAGCCCAGCTTTTGCATTTTGAAGGGCTATTGCGGTTTTGCAAGAATGCCGCGCGGGGGTGCAACGCCTCCATCGTGGGCAGGCGTGTCATCGCCAGCGTTCCTTGAGATATTCATTGCCTTGACGGGCTTGCCGCAAAGCATCAATGATAACCGATGCTTAAGCCCGTACTTTTTTCCATTTTGATCTGCGCCGCCGCCCCGGCCACGGCGGCCGAAGTCACCATATCCATGACTGGCATCGGCCGGATGAGCTGCGCGCACTGGCAATCCTCGCAACAGCTTCACGCCGAAGGCACGGCCTGGATCCATGGGTTCTGGACCGGTCTCAACTACGTCGCGGTCGCCAGCGAGCAGTCGCAAGCCGACCTCGATGCCACGACCATCGTGTCGGAGGTCGACAAGACGTGCGCCCAGAAGCCTTCGCAGGTGCTGGCCTCGGCGGTCTGGTCCACCTTCGTCGCTCTGGTGAAGAAGTAGCGGAACCAATCCTGGAACCGTTCCTGGCACTGTTCTTCCGGTATTGGCCGGATTAGGATGCACCACCGGGAATTCGGGGAAATACAGTTCCTCGAAACTGTTTTGAAGCCTGTCCGTATTTTGGAAACCGGGGCTGCAGATGACATTTCTCAAAATTGTTCTGACCGGCACTTTGGTTTTTTTCGCCGGAGCAGCGAACGCTCAAAGTGTATCGAACCGCGTATCGGGTGTGGCGTCCGGAGTTGGGGGCGTGGCTGGTTCTGCGGGAGCCGGAATTGGTGGAGTCGCCAATCCGTTTGCCGGTCTTAGTGACTATGGCGGTGCTTCGCCTTCCGGCGGCGTGCTGCCAGGAGGAATGGGCGTCAAGGTCGGTGACAAGACCGTGACGATCAAGGGGGCTGTAGGCGTCGGTGATGATCGCTCGACGTTCAAGGCGGGTGCCGGAATCCCGTTTTAACCAGATGTACCCTGTCACATATTCGCATTTACGACTGTGTGACCGGGCGCAAGGAAGAGGCGCCCACTGAGGCTGCCCTTTACTGCGAGTTCCACATAATCGTTCGCCAAGGTAGACTCAGACGTCTAATTCAAACGGCCCAAGAGTCGGCTCATACATTGGTGAACGAGGGATGTCCCACCACGCAAACTCAACCTTATCACCCGGCTCTTTTGGGAAAACGGCGACCGCGCTTCCGGCATCTTGGCAGCAAAGCATCGCCGCATGAAATACGATGGACTTTCCGCACATGAATGGTCTTGTGATCCTGACAACTGGGAACATGGCTTTCTCCTTCTGTGACTTCAGACTGACTGAGTCGTGAGGTTCTTTGGAGGAGGAACCACCAACGAATTAGTCCACTGCAAAAATCAAAACAGGCCACGAGGGGTTAAAACGGGCCAGTACCCGTACGTGCATCTTTCCAATCATGCATGCATATTAATGCTTGCAGAATTTTCTGCAAGCATTAATATTAGCTTTGCAAGCATGGGATTCTGCATATGGCGAAGAAATCAGCTGCCAAGATCAGGGGTGGAATAGCGCGGAGGGATGCTCTGTCCGCTGCGCGACGCACCGAAATTGCTCGCGATGCAGCAATGAAGCGATGGGCGGATGAAGGAAAGTCCGTCCTTCTATTTGCCAAGTATGGCGCAAATGACCGGCCGCTCCGGATCGGAGATATTGAAATCCCTTGCTACGTGCTGGCGGACGGGACACGGGTTCTAGCGCTGAGAGGGCTTTATACTGGTATCGGCCTGTCTTTAGGAGGCGGCCAACGCGGCGAGCGTAAAATCGTGGATTTGATGGTCAGTTTGGCTGCAAAAGGCATTGATACCAGGGGTTTAATCGCGCGCGTGGATTCTGCAATCCAATTCATTCCTCCGCACGGGGGTAATCCAGCGGATGGATACGAAGCGACTATATTGCCGGATATTTGTGCCGTTCTGATTGACGCGCATCAGCAAGGCAAGCTCGGAAAATACCGCGAGCATTTAGCAGCGCGAGCAGCCATTCTTCAGCACGGCTTTGCCACCGTTGGCATTATAGCTCTCGTTGACGAAGCCACTGGCTATCAGGATTTTCGACAACGAGATGCGCTAGCCAAGATCTTGGAGAGGTTTGTTGCGAAAGAATTACGGCCGTGGGTTAAGACATTTCCCGCCGAGTTTTATAAGCAAATATATCGATTGAATGGTTGGCCATACACTGAAGACTCGGGACGCCCCGGCGTCATCGGCCACTGGACTAACAACATCATCTATAGGCGGCTCGCCCCCGGCGTGTGGGAAGAACTAAAGCGCCTCACTCCACGCACTCCAAGCGGCAGTTATCGAAATAAACTTTTTCAACGTCTCACAGAAGATGTTGGACACCCGAAGCTGCGGGAACACATGAGCGCCGTGCTGATGTTGATGAAATACTCTCCTCACTGGAAAGTATTTATGGATCGTTTGGACCATGAGTTTCCGCAGTGGGGCGCCAATTTCCTTTTGCCTTTTCCGGAGGACTACACGCCCATTGGGCTTCCCCCAGCGCCGAACTTTATTGATAGCTAAATGAAAGAGGCCGCCAACTAAGGCGGCCTCTGGCTTATTAAGGCGAATAAAATGGTGGCGCCTGCCAAGAGATAGCCACTCCCTTGGAGTTCTCGTGCCCTGAGTGAGAAACGAGCACGAAGCAGTAATGACGGCACGCTGACTTCAAGGTCAGGCTCACTTGGCCGCCGCACTTAAGCCGGAGGCGCTCTTAATGAGAGCTCTTACGGAAATCCCGGCAGTCGAAGAACCATCTTAAGCATGGTATCTCCTTTCGCTGCGCTGATGCGCTTAGGAATTGTGAAGCACACCTAGCCAAAAATCAAACTAGGCCACTAGGGGTTAAAACAGGCCAGTACCCGTTCCTCAAAAAGAACATATTGCGAACAAGGAACAAATAGGGTACAGTAGCTCTATCGGGCCGAATCCCCGGCCCAACCCCGGTGAACTTGCCGTTTCATTGTCCGGCTGGCGAATCCCGTTCATAAGGAGCACGACCTATGGCACCTGCTGCCCTGCGTATCGTCGAAGGAACCTCCATGGACAAGACCAAGGCTTTGTCGGCCGCGCTCTCGCAAATCGAGCGCCAGTTCGGCAAGGGCTCGGTCATGCGGCTCGGCAAGAACGACCGCTCCATGGACATCGAGACCATTTCGTCCGGCTCGCTCGGGCTGGACATCGCGCTCGGCGTCGGCGGCCTGCCGAAGGGCCGGGTGGTCGAGATTTACGGCCCCGAATCCTCCGGCAAGACCACGCTCGCGCTGCACACCGTGGCGGAGGCCCAAAAGAAGGGCGGCATCTGCGCCTTCATCGACGCCGAACACGCGCTCGATCCGGTCTATGCCCGCAAGCTGGGCGTGAACATCGACGAGCTTCTCATCTCCCAGCCCGACACCGGCGAGCAGGCCCTTGAAATCTGCGACACCCTGGTGCGCTCCGGCGCGGTCGATGTGCTGGTGATCGATTCCGTGGCCGCTCTGGTGCCGCGCGCCGAACTCGAAGGCGAGATGGGCGATGCCTTGCCCGGCCTTCAGGCCCGCTTGATGAGCCAAGCGCTGCGCAAGCTCACCGCCTCGATCAACAAATCCCACACCATGGTGATTTTCATCAATCAGATCCGTATGAAGATCGGCGTGATGTACGGCTCGCCGGAAACCACCACCGGCGGCAATGCGCTGAAATTCTATGCCTCCGTCCGCCTCGACATCCGCCGCATCGGCGCGATCAAGGAGCGCGACGAAGTGGTCGGCAACCAGACCCGCGTCAAGGTGGTGAAGAACAAGCTGGCGCCGCCGTTCAAGCAGGTCGAGTTCGACATCATGTATGGTGAGGGCGTCTCCAAGATGGGCGAGATCCTCGATCTTGGCGTCAAGGCCGGCATCGTGGAGAAATCCGGCGCGTGGTTCTCCTATGACAGCCAGCGTCTTGGTCAGGGCCGCGAGAATTCCAAGGCTTTCCTGAAAGCCAATCCGGACATGACCGCGAAGATCGAGGCGCTGATCCGGCAGAATTCCGGCCTGATCGCCGAGCAAATTCTGGCGGGCTCCCCCGAGCGCGACGCCGAGGGCGAAGAGCCGCAAGAATAAGCCAAAAACCAATTCAAAACTTCCGGGGTCTGGGCTCACAAGGCTTAAGGCTGCGGCATGACCGGAAAGACGGGAATCCTTTCCGGACCGATCATGCCACGGAAGACAACGGGCGCTGTGGACGTTGAGTTGCCGACGTCCACAGTGCCCGTTTTTTTTCGAGCATGATCCGGGCCCGAAGGGCCGCGCCAGCGCTAAGTGGAAACCGGTTTTTCGATAAGATCATGCTCAAATAAATTCACTCAGCTGCCTGCGCGTAATCGCTGACTGGCGGGCACGAGCACACAAGGTTGCGGTCGCCATAGACATTGTCGACGCGGCCGACCGGCGACCAGTATTTGTCGGTGCGCGAGGAGCCGGCGGGAAAGCAGCCGTCTGCGCGCGAGTAGGCCCGCTGCCAGTTGTCGTCGGCGATGTCGTGCACGGTATGCGGCGCGTGGCGCAGCGGCGAGGCTTCAACAGGCCAGCGCCCGGCTTCCACATCGGCGATCTCGCGGCGGATCGCGATCATCGCCTCGCAGAAGCGATCCAGCTCCGCCTTCGATTCGGATTCGGTCGGCTCGATCATTAGCGTGCCCGGCACCGGAAAGCTCATGGTCGGGGCGTGGAAGCCGTAATCGATCAGCCGCTTGGCGATATCGTCGACGCTCACGCCGCTCGATGCTTTTAGGGCACGCGGATCGACGATGCATTCATGCGCCACGCGGCCCTTGGTTCCGCGATACAGCACCGGGAAATGCGGATCGAGACGTTTGGCGATGTAATTGGCGTTGAGAATCGCGACTTCGGTGGCGCGCTTCAAGCCGTCGCGGCCCATCATCAAAATGTAAAGATAGGAGATCACCAGAATGGAGGCCGAGCCGTAAGGCGCCGCACATACCGGTCCCACCAAGGCGCGGCCGCCATCGCGTGATGCGTGTCCCGGCAAAAACGGCGCAAGATGTTTCTTCACGCCGATCGGCCCCACGCCCGGCCCGCCGCCGCCATGCGGAATACAAAATGTCTTGTGCAAATTGAGATGGCTGACATCCGCGCCGTAATCGCCGGGCCGCGACAGGCCGACCTGCGCGTTCATGTTGGCGCCGTCGAGATAAACCTGCCCGCCATGCGCGTGAACGATGTCGCAGATCTCGCGAATGTGTTCCTCGAACACCCCGTGGGTGGATGGATAGGTGATCATAATCGCTGCAAGTTTGTCAGCGTATTGCTCGGCCTTGGCAAGCAGATCGCTCACATCGACATTGCCCTGCGCATCGCACGCGACCACTACAACCTCCATGCCGGCCATGCTCGCGGACGCCGGGTTGGTGCCGTGCGCGGACGAGGGAATGAGGCAGACATTGCGGTGCGCTTGCCCGCGTGATGCATGATAGGCGCGGATCGCCAGCAGCCCGGCATATTCGCCCTGCGCGCCGGAATTCGGCTGCAGCGACACACAGTCATAGCCGGTGATGTCCGCCAGCCATTTTTCGAGCGCGGCGAACATCGCGTGATAGCCCGCCGCTTGCTCTTTTGGCGCGAACGGATGCAGGGCGCCGAATTGCGGCCACGTCACGGGAATCATCTCCGCGGTGCCATTGAGTTTCATGGTGCAGGAGCCGAGCGGGATCATCGCGCGGTCGAGGGCCAGATCACGGTCGGCGAGCTTGCGCATGTAGCGCAAGAGTTCGGTTTCGGATCGGTGAGCGTGAAACACCGGATGGGTGAGGAATTTGCTGCTGCGTGCCAGTTCGGGCGGGAGCGCGTCGCACGCGTCTTTTTCGATCTCCGCATAGGATAATGCGCCGCCGAACGCACGCCATACAGCTTCCACGATCGCAGGTGTGGTGGTCTCGTCGAGTGCGACGGAGAGCGAATCCTTGCCGATGTGCAGATTGATCTTCTCGTGAAGCGCGCGGGTAACGATGTCCTTTTGCTGTTTCGCGCCAGCGTTCACGGTGATCGTATCGAAAAACGCTTTGCTGGCTGGCACGAAACCAAGGCCGCGAAGCCCTGCCGCCAGCACCGCCGCGCGGCGATGCACGTTGCGCGCAATGGCCTTCAACCCGTCGGGACCGTGATAGACCGCATACATCGACGCGATCACGGCCAGCAAAACCTGCGCGGTGCAGATGTTCGAGGTCGCCTTTTCGCGGCGGATATGCTGCTCGCGGGTCTGCAGCGCGAGGCGATAGGCCGCCGCGCCGCGCGCATCCACCGACAGGCCAACGAGCCGGCCCGGAATTGCGCGTTTCAGCGCATCTCTCACCGCCATATAGGCCGCATGCGGCCCGCCATAGCCCATCGGCACACCGAAACGCTGGGTCGAGCCGATGGCGATATCCGCGCCGAGTTCGCCGGGCGAAGCCAGCAATGTCAGCGCCAGAATGTCGGCCGCAATGATGGCGACACTTCCTTTGGCGTGAAGTGCCGCGATCGCCGCGCGTGGATCGCGAATGCCGCCGTCCGTGCCGGGATATTGCAGCAATGCGCCGAACACGTCCGCCTTCGCAAGATCGCGCGCAGGATCGCCGACAATGAGTGTCCAGCCGAGCGGCGCGGCGCGGGTGCGCAGAACCGCCAGCGTCTGCGGGTGGACCTGTTGATCGACAAAGAACGATTTGGTCTTCGCGCCCGCGACGCGCTGCGCCAGTGCCATCGCTTCCGCCGCAGCAGTGGCTTCATCCAGCAGCGACGCATTGGCGACATCGAGGCCGGTGAGGTCGCAGATCATGGTCTGGAAATTGAACAGCGCCTCTAACCGCCCCTGGCTGATCTCGGGCTGATATGGCGTGTAGGCTGTGTACCATGCCGGATTTTCCAGGATGTTGCGCTGGATTACGGCGGGCAAAATCGTGCCGGAATAGCCTTGGCCGATCAGCGAGGTGAACACGCTGTTCTGCGCCGCCAACTCGCCGATATGCGCCAGCGCCTCGGTCTCGCTCATCGCCGCGGGAAGATCGAGCGGAGCCTTCTGTCGGATGGACGAGGGCAGCGTTTCGTTCATCAAGGCATCGAGGCTTTTCGCGCCGACAATCTCCAGCATCGATTCAATATCGCGCGGCGAGGGGCCGATGTGGCGGCGGACGAAGCTTGTTGCGATGTCGCCGGCTGATGGTTTCGATGCGGTCATGATGCGTGTCCTGTTAACGGTAAGATGTCAGGCGGTGTGCGCCTTGTAGGCGGCTTCATCCATCAGGCCGCTGAGTTCGCCCTTGTCGGCGATCTTGATCTTGAAGAACCAGGCACCCTTGCCGGGATCGGAATTCACCAGCGAGGGATCGGCCACCACCGCCTCGTTAATCGCGACGACCTCGCCGGTGATCGGCGCATAGACATCGGACGCTGCCTTCACGCTCTCGACGGTCGCGGCAGGCTCGGCCTTTTTCAGCGCGCGGCCAACTTTCGGCAGTTCGACGAACACCACGTCGCCAAGTTGCGTTTGCGCGAAATCGGTGATGCCGACGGTGGCGACATCGCCGTCGATCTGCAACCATTCGTGGTCATCCGTGAACAATGTGGTCATTAAAAAATCCTCAGCGTTGATAGGTGGGAGCGACGAATGGAAGTTTGGCGACGCGCAGCGGCAGGCGCTGTCCGCGCACTTGCGCAAACAGGAGTGTGTCCGGAGCGGCGAGCGGCGTGGGCACATAACCCATCGCGACCGGACCATTGAGGCTCGGCCCGAAACCGCCGGATGTGACCGCGCCGATCTGATCGGCGGACGTTTCGCTTGCGAACAGCGCCGCGCCCTCGCGCACCGGCGCGCGGCCTTCAGCCTTGAGGCCGGCACGGCGGCGCGGCGCGCCGCTCTCAAGCTGCTTGAGGATGATGTCATGGCCGGGAAATCCGCCTTCGCGCGAGCCGCCCTTGCGCCGCGCTTTCTGGATCGACCATTCCAGCGCAGCCTCGACCGGCGTGGTCGTGGTGTCGATGTCGTGACCGTAAAGACAAAGCCCGGCCTCGAGCCGCAGGCTGTCGCGCGCGCCGAGACCAACCGGCAGTACATCAGGGTCGGCGAGCAGCGTAGTAACGAGACGCTCGGCGAATTCCGCCGGCACGGAGATTTCGAACCCGTCCTCTCCGGTGTAGCCCGAGCGCGATACGAAGCAGCCAATATCGAGAATTTGCCGCGGCCCGGCATCCATGAATTTCATCGCCGCGATATCCGGCGCGAATTTCGTCAGCACGCTGACCGCCTTCGGCCCCTGCAGCGCGATCAGCGCGCGATCGGGCAAAGGCGTGATATCGCAGACATCCGACAGATGCGCGCGAAGATGCGCCTCGTCGGCATCCTTGCAGGCGGCGTTGACGACGAGGAACAGGTCATCGCCGAAATTCGCCACCATCAGATCGTCGAGAATGCCGCCGTTCTCGCCCGTAAACAGCGCGTAGCGCTGCCGGCCCGGCGCGATGCCGATGATGTCCTGGGGCACGAGGCGCTCCAGCGCACGGGCGGCATCTTCAACACGGCCGGATTTCGGGCGCAGCATGATCTGGCCCATATGCGAGACATCGAAAAGCCCGGCTGCAGCGCGGGTATGCAGGTGTTCCTTGAGCACACCGGCGGCAAATTGCACCGGCATCTCGTAGCCGGCGAAGGGCACGATCTTGCCGCCGCAGGCGACATGCAGCGCGTGCAGCGGCACGCGTTTCAGATGACCTGCAGACAGATGACCGTCGGATGACGCTGGATCGAGATCGTTCGCAAGCATGACCGGGCTCCTGACGGCTTGCGCGGATATTGCGCAAAACCTGCAAAAGCCCCATCTGTCCTTGTGCCTGAGAGTATTATCCCGTCGGCGGATACCGCGCCGGTCATCCCGGCCGTATCTCTTTCCAGATTGCAGTCCGTCACGCGGTCCGTTTGCCTGAGAGTTTCCGGGGCGGTTGCTCCTTCGGCGCCGGGCAGCCCTTCAGGTTGAAAAGCCGCCGGTCTCTCCCGACGTGACGTCTTGGCGTGAAGAAAACATGGGATTCTGGCACTGTCAACGCAAGTGCGGCGGCGCAGATTGACGCTCCCGCTTTGTGGACAGGTTCATAACCCCCGTCTAAAAGCTGCGTGGTAAATGGTCACCGCCCGCGCCAGGGTCGCGGCGGATTTAAGCGGATTCGATTGGATTGATATGAGCGGCGTTAACGAGATCAGGTCGGGATTTCTGAATTATTTTGCGAAAAACGGTCACGACATTGTGCCGTCTTCGCCACTGGTTCCGCGCAACGATCCGACGCTGATGTTCACCAATGCCGGCATGGTGCAGTTCAAGAATGTCTTCACCGGCGTCGAGAAACGGCCCTATCAGCGTGCCACCACCTCGCAGAAATGCGTGCGCGCCGGCGGCAAGCACAACGATCTCGACAATGTCGGCTACACCGCGCGGCATCACACATTTTTCGAGATGCTCGGCAATTTCTCGTTCGGCAATTATTTCAAGGACCGCGCGATCGAACTGGCGTGGAACCTGATCACCAAGGATTTCGCGCTGCCCAAGGAGCGTCTGCTGGTCACGGTATTTTCGGAAGACGAGGAGGCCGCCGGGCTCTGGAAGAAGATCGCGGGGCTTCCCGATTCGAAGATCATCCGGATCGCGACATCCGACAATTTCTGGCAGATGGGCGACACCGGCCCATGCGGGCCGTGTTCGGAAATCTTCTACGATCACGGCGACAAGATTCCGGGCGGCCCTCCGGGCTCGCTCGATGAAGACGGCGACCGCTTCATCGAAATCTGGAATCTCGTGTTCATGCAGTTCGAGCAGGTTGCGCCGGGCCAGCGCAATCCGCTGCCGCATCCCTCGATCGACACCGGCATGGGGCTGGAGCGCGTCGCTGCCGTGTTGCAAGGCAAGCACAACAATTACGACATCGATCTGTTCGTCGCGCTGATCCGCGCGATCTCGGAGCTGACCGGCGCCGATCCGCACGGCCCGATGCAGGCATCGCTGCGCGTGATCGCGGATCATCTGCGTGCCTCGGCGTTTCTGATCGCCGACGGCGTGCTGCCCTCCAACGAAGGCCGCGGCTATGTGCTGCGCCGGATCATGCGCCGCGCGATGCGCCATGCGCAGTTGCTCGGCGCCAAAGATCCGCTGATGTATCGTCTGGTCTGGGCGCTGGTGCGCGAGATGGGCCAGGCCTATCCGGAACTGGTGCGCGCCGAAAATCTGATCGAGGAAACGCTCAAGCTGGAAGAGACGCGGTTTCGCAAGACGCTGGAACGCGGCCTTGCCATTCTCGACGACAAAAGCCGGTCCTTGAAAAAGGGCGATATGTTCGACGGCGAGACCGCGTTTACGCTGTACGACACCTACGGCTTTCCGCTCGATCTGACGCAGGACGCACTGCGTACCCGCGGCATCGGCGTCGATATTGCCTCGTTTACCGACGCGATGGATGAGCAGCGCGCCAAGGCGCGCGCCGCATGGGCGGGTTCGGGCGATGCAGCCACCGAAGCGGTGTGGTTTCCGCTACGTGAAAAACTGGGTGCGACCGAGTTCCTCGGCTACGAGACCGAAATCGCCGAAGGCGTGGTCGCAGCGCTGGTCAGGGACGGCAACAACGTCGAGACACTCAAGGCTGGCGACACTGGCGCCGTGGTTCTGAACCAGACACCATTTTACGCCGAGTCCGGCGGTCAGGTCGGCGACACCGGCGTTCTGATAGGTGAGGGCGTGCGCTTCCATGTCACCGATACGCAAAAGAAAGCCGGCGATCTGTTCGTGCATCTCGGCACGGTCGAGCAGGGCACATTAAAGCCTGGTATCGCGCTGCAACTTGAAGTCGATCACGCGCGGCGCAGCGCCATTCGCGCCAATCACTCGGCGACGCATCTGCTGCACGAGGCGTTGCGGCAGGTGCTGGGCGATCACATCGCGCAGCGCGGTTCGCTGGTCGCCCCCGCGCGGCTGCGTTTCGATTTCGCGCATACCAAGCCGATCACGCAGGACGAGCTGCGCCGCATCGAGGACATCGCCAACGACGTCGTGCTGGAGAACGGCGAGGTCATCACCCGTTCGATGGCGGTGGACGATGCGCGCGATGCCGGCGCGCGCGCGCTGTTCGGCGAGAAATACGGCGACGAGGTGCGCGTGGTGTCGATGGGCGCCGGCAGCCGTGACAGGGGCGGCAACTCGCTCGGCTGGTCGGTCGAATTGTGCGGCGGCACCCATGTGCGGCGCACCGGAGACATTGGTCTCATCTCGGTGGTCGGCGAGAGCGCGGTTGCCTCCGGCGTGCGCCGCATCGAGGCGCTGACCGGGCACAATGCGCGCCATGCTGCAAACAACAGTATTCAGACCGCGAAGACGGCGGCGGCCGAGCTGAAGACCACGCTGGAGGATATGCCTTCGCGCATCTCCGCGCTGCTGGAGGATCGCAAGAAGCTGGAACACGCGCTGTCGGATGCGCGTAAGAAACTGGCGATGGGCGGGGGCGCGTCGTCCGGCGGCGACGCCAATGGCGCGGACATCCGCACCATTGCCGATGTGAAATTCTTTGGTCGCGCGGTGCACGGCATCGAGATGAAAGACCTGAAGAGCCTCGCTGACGACGCCAAGAAGAAAGTCGGGCAGGGCATTGTCGCCATTGTCGGCGTTGCCGAGGACGGCAAGGCCGGGGTCGTGGTCGGCGTGACGCCGGATCTGGTGTCGTGCTTCAGCGCAGTTGATCTGGTGCGCGTGGCCGCCGAGGCGCTCGGCGGCAAGGGCGGCGGCGGTCGGCCGGACATGGCGCAAGCCGGTGGACCCGACGGTGCGAAGGCCGATGCGGCGCTGGCCGCGATCGAAAAAGCCATTGGGGCGTAAGGCATGGGCGCGTCATGAACGCCCTGTCGTGGCGCGCGGAACGGGCGTTTCTGAAGGCATGGCCAGCGCTCTCGACGAATACGCGCAATGGCTGGCAGGCGCGTTTTGCCAATGGTCTCAGCCGACGCGCCAACTCGGTCAATCCGCTGATTGCGAACGCGGCGCTGGACGACGCTGACATCCGCTTTTTCGCAGATGCCTATCGTGCGCAAAACCTGCCACTGATCGTGCGTGTGCCGACGCTGCTGGACGCGCGGGTCGATGATGCGCTGGCGCGATCCGGCTTCACGCAAGAGGGCGAATGCTGCGTGCTGCACGGTATGCTGGATGCGGTGACAACGCAGCCAGACCCCGCGATTGAGATTATCGAGACACTGTCGTGTGAATGGCTCGACGCCGTCCATGCGGCGCAGGGACGCGCAAGCGAGCAGCGCGCGGTCTATGAAGCCCTCATCAATGCCATCGCGTTGCCGGCCGGCTTTGTAATGCTGCGCGTCAGGGGCGAGCCGGTCGCGCTGGCCTATGGCGCGATCGACGGCGATCTGTTGTGCGTCGAATCCGTCGTCACCGCTGCCTTCCGTCGCGGCAAGGGCCATGCGAAACGGCTGATGGCGGCGTTGCTGCACTGGGCCAAAGCGAAGGGCGCGGCCACCGCCTGTTTGCAGGTGGAGATGTCCAACGCGCCTGCGCTAGCGCTCTATCGCCGCATCGGTCTTGGCGGCGAGCTCTATCGCTATCACTACCGGCGGCAGAGGCCGGCCCAAGCTTAAGCTTTTTTCAAAAACACGTAATCCGCCGCATAGGGCGCGCTGAAATACGCGCCGGCCTTCACGCATGGTGCGTCGGCCTTGCCGCCCTCGGTGTTGATCCGCTGCACCGTGGTGATGCCGGTGAGCTGGCCGCTGCCGCGCGCCGAGATCACCTCGAGTTTCACAAGAGGAATGTCCTTGCCGGTCGCGCCGGGTGCGGTGGCGACGGCCTTGCCGACAATGGCGCTGCCGTCGCTCAATTCCCAGTTCGGACCGGCGTAGTGCCGGCCCACGGTTTTGCCGTCGAGGATGAGGGTCGCAGTCGGTTCGCGCAGCACCCAGGCGAGCTTGCCGGTTTCGTCCGCTTTGCACTCATAGATCTGCGCGCCTTCGGCGTGCAGCGTGAGGACCACGGTTTCTCCCACGGCCTGGATGGCTGGCGGGAGTGAGGTTTGCGCGTTCGTGTTCATCGAGGTGCCCCACAAAAAAGCGGCCAAGACGGCGGCGATGCAGAATCGCATGCGAGCCTTCCTCGTTTTCGACGAGTCCTTGCTCGAATGCGAGGACTATTAAGCCGCCATCGCCTTGGTCAGGTTCTCCGCGACCTTGTCGAGAAAGCCGGTGGTCGAGAGCCAGCGCTGTTCGGCGCCGACCAGCAGCGCCAGATCCTTGGTCATGAACCCGGACTCGACGGTGTCGACGCAGACCTTCTCCAGCGTCTTGGCGAACTTCGCCAGCTCCGCATTGTTGTCGAGCTTGGCGCGATGGGCGAGACCCTGGGTCCATGCGAAGATTGACGCGATTGAGTTGGTCGAGGTCTCCTTGCCCTTCTGATGTTCGCGGTAGTGACGCGTCACGGTGCCGTGGGCGGCTTCGGCCTCGACCACCTTGCCGTCCGGCGTGAGCAGCACAGAGGTCATCAGGCCGAGCGAGCCATAGCCCTGCGCCACCGTGTCGGACTGCACGTCGCCGTCATAGTTCTTGCAGGCCCAGACGTAGCCGCCGGACCATTTCAGTGCCGACGCCACCATGTCGTCGATCAGGCGATGTTCGTAGGTGAGGCCCTTGGCTTCGAAGTCCTTCTTGAAATCCTTGTCGTAGATTTCCTGGAAGATGTCCTTGAAGCGGCCGTCATAGACCTTGAGGATGGTGTTCTTGGTGGAGAGGTACACCGGATAGCCGCGCGACAATCCGTAGGTCAGCGAGGCGCGGGCGAAATCGCGGATCGAGTTGTCGAGATTGTACATGCCCATCGCGACGCCGGCTTCGGGCGACTTGAACACTTCCTTCTCGATCACGGCGCCGTCTTCGCCGACGAACTTCATCGTCAGCACGCCCTTGCCGGGAAACTTGAAATCGGTGGCGCGGTACTGGTCGCCGTAAGCATGGCGGCCGATGATGATCGGCTTGGTCCAGCCGGGGACGAGGCGCGGCACGTTCTTGCAGATGATCGGCTCGCGGAAGATCACGCCGCCGAGGATGTTGCGGATGGTGCCGTTCGGCGACTTCCACATTTCCTTCAGGCCGAATTCCTTCACGCGGGCTTCGTCCGGCGTGATGGTCGCGCACTTCACACCGACGCCGACTTTCTTGATGGCGTTGGCGGCGTCGATCGTGACCTGGTCATTGGTGGCGTCGCGGTGCTCCATCCCGAGGTCGTAATATTGCAGGTCGATATCGAGGAAGGGATTGATCAGCTTGTCCTTGATGTACTGCCAGATGATCCTCGTCATCTCGTCGCCATCGAGTTCGACGACGGGGTTGGTCACCTTGATTTTGGCCAT
>JAIERI010000248.1 GCA_019747015.1 Xanthobacteraceae bacterium | reverse complement strand
GAATTCGAGATACGCCTTGGCTAAAGCCTGCGTACCGTGCTTGTCGGCGTATTTGTCGACGACCGTCACTGGGAATTCCGCCAGCAGGCTCTGCGAAGGAACCACGACCTGATATTTGTCCGCGCCCGCGATATCGCGGATGCCGTTGGTCTCGGCCTCGAAGGTGATCAGCACGTCGCCAGTCTGGCGCTCGACAAACGTGGTGGTCGCGGCACGCCCGCCGGTGTCGAACACCGGCACGTTGGCGAAGAGTTTGCGGACGAAGTCATCGGCCTTCTCCTCGCTGCCATACTTGTTCTTCGCATAGGCATAGGCGGCGAGATACGTGTACTTGGCGTTGCCCGAAGTCTTCGGGTTCGGGAAGATCACTTTCACGTCGGGACGCACAAGGTCATCCCAGTCCTTGATGTTTTTCGGATTGCCTGCGCGCACCAGAAACGCCGGCAGCGAATAATAGGGCGAGGAATTGTTTGGCAGGCGCTTCTGCCAGTCCGCCGGAATCAGCTGACCCTTGTTGTAGAGCACCTGCGCGTCGGTGACCTGATTGAATGTCACCACGTCGGCCTCAAGGCCTTCAAGAATAGAACGCGCCTGACGGGTCGAACCGTTATGCGACTGGTTGATGGTGATGTCCTGGCCGGTCTTGGCCTTCCACTGCTTGATGAAGGCGGTGTTGATGTCGGCGTAAAGCTCGCGCGAAATATCATACGAGACGTTCAGCAGCGTGTTCGGCGTCTGGGCCTGGGCTGGAATTTGGGCGCCGGTCGCGAGCGCGACACTGGCAACAAGACTCAGCAAAATACGGCGCAAGGTGCTCTCCATTGGGTTGACTTAAATATTGGCGGCGAGATCGACGGCTTCCTCGAACAGCACGTCGCTCTCCGACAGAAGCCGCTCGATGTCGTCGATCGCCTCCGCGACCGAACGCTTCGAGGTATCCAGTGTCAGTTCGGCATGGGCGGGCGGCTGATAGTCTTTTGCGATGCCGGTGAAGCTCGGCAGATTGCCGGCTCTGGCTTTCGCATAATGACCCTTCGGGTCGCGGCTTTCGCAGACCTCGGCGGGCGTCGAGACATAGATCTCGTGGAACAGAGTGTCGGCGATGCGCCGCGCCTGCGCGCGGTCGTCCGCCGCGGGCGACACTGCCGCGACAATCGCGATATGTCCGTTGCGGGCAAGATGGGTTGCGACTTCGGCGAGACGGCGGATGTTCTCGCTGCGGTCCTGCGGCGAGAAGCCGAGATCGTTGTTCAGGCCCGCGCGCAGTGTGTCGCCGTCAAGCAGGATCGGCGAGCCGCCACGGCTGAACAGCCGGCGCTCCAGTGCGCGCGCCAGCGTCGATTTGCCGGAGCCCGGCAATCCGGTGAACCAGAGCACGGCGCCGGCGTGGTGATAGCGCGCGGTGCGTTCTTCCAGACGCAGCGCCGATTCCACCGGCACGATGTCGACCGGCAGCGCGCGCTGGCCGGCCTCCACGCTGAGCACGAGGCCGCCGCCGGCGATGCGGCCGTTCACTTCAATGACAAGACGTCCAATGCGCGGGTTGTCGGTATAGGCGTCGGCGGCGACGGATTTGGCCAGCGCCAGATCGATCTCGCCGACATGATTGCGCGCGATGGCCGTGGTCTCGACGCTGGCGAGTTCGCCGGGATCGACTGCCTTCTCGATGGCGACGACGCTGGCGCGGGTTTCCATGGTGCCGAGTCGCACAAGGATCGTGGCGCCGGCCTTCAACGGCGAATCATGCAGCCAGAAGATGCGCGCGCGCAGCCGGCGTGTGTCGCGCGGCGCGGAATTTGTGTGAGCGATGATGTCGCCGCGTTCCAGAAACAGTTCGCGGTCGAGCGTGATGCCGACCGAACGGCCCGCTGTCTGCGTTCCCGCAACCGGCGTATTCGGCCAGCCTTCGACCGTTCTGATTTTCGCAATCTTGCCGGCGGGCATGATGACGATTTCGTCGCCGGCTGTCAGATGTCCGGCCTCGATGCGGCCCGCGACGATGCGGCGGTCGTCGAATTTGTAGATCGCCTGCACCGGCAGGCGCAACGGCAGTTCGGTCAGCGCGCGCTGCGGGGTGAGCGCATCGAGTGCGCCGACCACTGTCGGGCCTTTATACCAGCCGATGCGCGCCGTGAGTTCGGCGACGCCATCGCCGTCGCGCGCCGAAATTGGAATCACCCCCGTCGGCGCGACACCAAGCTCGACCAGATGTGCGGTGATCTCGCTGCGAATTTCGTCGAAGCGCGCCTCGCTGAAATCGACGCGGTCCATTTTGTTGACCACGACGGCGACCTGTTTGACGCCGAGCAGATGCAGGAGATAGCCGTGACGGCGGGTCTGGTCGCGCACGCCCTCCAGCGCATCGATGATGAGCACCGCGCCGTCGGCCTGCGAGGCGCCAGTGATCATGTTGCGGAGAAATTCGGCGTGGCCCGGTGCGTCGATCAGAACGATGTCGCGGTTGTTGGTGCGAAAACGGATCTGCGTGGTGTCGATGGTGATGCCCTGATCGCGCTCGGTCTGCAGCGCGTCGAGCAGGAACGACCATTCGAACGGCATGCCGCGCCGCGCGCTGACGGCCTTGAGCATCTCAAGCTTGCCGTCGGGCAGGCTGCCGGTCTCATGCAGCAGACGTCCGACCAGCGTGGACTTGCCGTGATCGACGTGGCCGACGATGACGATGGAGACCTGCGGCCGCGCCGCGCCGTTGGAATTAGCGGGCCTTTGTTGGGCGACGGCGATATTCGCTATATTCATGGGGCGCGCTCACTCGTCGGTCAGAGATAGCCGGCAACGCGAAGCCGCTCGAAAGCGTCTTCGGTTTCATGATCGAGCGCGCGGCCGGATCGTTCCGGCACTTTCGTGGTGCGGAGCTCTTCGATGATTTCGGGAATGGTCGAGGCGTTCGAGACCACGGGACTGGTGATGTCCTGGTCGCCTAAAGAACGGTAGCGCTTGCCGTTCTTCGACAGATACAGCGGAATGATCGGGATGTTCTCGCGCTCGGTGTAGGCCCAGATGTCGGTTTCGGTCCAGTGCAGGATCGGGTGAATGCGCAAATGCGCGCCGGGCGGCGGCGAGGCGTTGAACTGATCCCAGAATTCAGGCGGCTGATCGCGCACGTCCCATCCGCCTTCAAGGCCGCGCGGCGAGAACACGCGTTCCTTGGCGCGGGTGGCCTCCTCGTCGCGGCGGATGCCGGCGATCAGGCCGTCGAAACCGTATTTTGTCAGAGCGAGCTTCAGGCCTTCGGTCTTGCGGGCGGCAGAACGCGCCGCCGGCGGCAGTGTCGGATCGATGCCCTCGATCGGTGGGCAATAGTCGACTTTCAGATCGAGACCCCATTCCTTCGCGTATTGGTCGCGAAAGGCGTACATCTCGGGAAATTTCTTGCCGGTGTCGACATGCAAGGCGGGGAACGGCACCTTGCCGAAGAACGCCTTGCGCGCCAGCCAGATCATCACATTGGAGTCTTTGCCGAGCGACCATAGCAGCGCCAGCTTTTTCAACCGCGCAAAACCCTCGCGCAGAATATAGATGCTCTGCGCCTCGAGTTCATCGACATGGTCCATTGATGGTTTTGCGCTTGTCATTATTACTCGCGATTACTCTGTGCCGGGAGCAAGCTTGACCCGCAGCCCGTCGGTATCGGCCGCCATCAGGATCTGGCAGGCGAGACGCGAATTCGACTCGACGAAGAAAGCCTCGTCGAGCTTTTCGATTTCGTCATCGCTTGGCGGAGCGAGCCGGTCGACCCACGCGTTATCGACATAGACGTGACAGGTGGCGCAGGCGCAGGCTCCGCCGCATTCGGCCTTGATCGACAGGCCCCAGTCTCGGATTACTTCCATGACGCGCCAGCCTTCCAGCGCTTCAAGAGTGTGCTCCAGACCTTCATGATCGGTGACGAGAAGATGCATCTCTTTTTCTTGCGGTTGGGGGTCAAAAATTCTAGAATTGCAGTGCAAAATGAGAGAATTTATTTCTCTTTGCAGCCCTCCCAAGATACATATATAGAAAATAATTCCCGTCAATCCCCGGTTTTGGGAATTGGAGTTTCAATGCAGTTTCTTCCGGTGTTCCTTGATTTACGAGCCGGACCGGTATTGCTGGTGGGCGCCGGAGAGTTGGCGCGCGCCAAATTGCGTCTACTCCTAGCCGCAGGAGCGCGGGTGCGCTTTGCTGCAACCGACGGGAATGATGAGGTTTCCGATTTCGACGCGGAGGCCGTCAGCCGGATCGAGCGTGTTGCGGGCGACCCTATAGCCGCCGATCTGACCCATGTCATCGCAATTTTGTGCGCGGGGGCCGGTGCAACCGGCGAGGCGATGGCCGCGCGTGCGCGTGCCAAAGGAATTCCCGTCAACGTGATGGACGATCTCACCCATTCCACTTTCATATTTCCCGCCATCGTCGATCGCGGCGATGTAGTGGTCGCGGTTGGCACCGGCGGCGCATCGCCCGTGGTTGCGCGCCGCGTGCGCGAACGCATCGAGGCGTTGCTGCCCGCGCGCATCGGCGATCTTGCGACCTTCATCGGGCGCTGGCGCAAGACAGTTCATGGCCGCATTCCCGATTTCTCGCAGCGGCGCAAATTCTGGGAACACGTTATCGATGGCCCGATCGGCACGATGGTCCTTGCCGGAAAAAGCAATGACGCGGACGCCGCGCTTCATGCGATTGGCGACCCTTCCGCTTTCACCGAGAGCACCGGCTTCGTGACGCTGGTGGGGGCGGGGCCGGGCGATCCGGACCTTCTCACCATCAAGGGATTGCGTGCATTGCAGGATGCAGATGTTATTTTCTATGACGATTTGGTCTCGCCTGAAATTCTCGATCGCGCGCGGCGCGATGCGGCGCGTGTCTCTGTCGGCCGCCGCGTCGGCAAACCGGGCATCGGACAGGCTGCGATCAATCGTCTGCTGATCGAGGCGGCGCAATCGGGCAAGCGCGCGGTGCGGCTGAAGGGCGGCGATCCGTTCGTGTTCGGCCGCGGCGGCGAAGAGGTCGCGGCGTTGCGCGAAGCGGGGATCGCTTACGACATCGTTCCGGGCATCACCGCGGGCGTGGGCGCGGCCGCCGAATCCGAAGTGCCGCTGACGTTTCGCCAAAAAGCGACGCGCATTACTTTCCTCACAGCGCACAAGGCACGGGACGCCGAGACCGTCGACTGGTCGGCGCTGACCGATACCAAGATGACCGTCGTCGTCTATATGGGCATCACGGCCGCAGAGAGCATTCGCACCGGACTGCTTGCCGCGGGCCGTTCGCCGCAGACGCCGGTGGGCGTGTTCGCGCGGGCGACACGGCCCGATGCCAAGGCCGTCGTCGGCACGCTTGAAGATCTGCCTGGTCTGGCCGAACAGGTCGAAACCGGCCCGGCCATTCTCATCATCGGCGCTGTCGTCGCGCTCAGTGCACCGTGGCGCAATTCCGAACTCGCCCAACTCCACTCAACCCTTCTGATGGCTGCCGAATGACCTCGCCACTGCAACAAAAAATCAAGATCAACGGCCCGTCGGTCGTGACCGCGAACCGCACTGGCGACGGTTCGGTGATCTATCGCACCGCCTCGCAAGGCTGGTCGAACCGGCTGGCCGATGCCGCGGTGGTCCGCACCGCAGATGAGGCGCGCGCGTTGCTGGCCGAGGCGACCGCCGACGATGTCGGCGCGGTCGGCTCCTACATCGCGCCGGTCACGGTGACCGGCAGCAAGATCGAGCCCGGCAATCTGCGCGAACACATCCGCGCGGAAGGCGTCACCATTCCGCTAACGGTTACCGCTTAAGGCACATTGTTATGTATGCATATGACGATCTCGACCGCACCCTGGTCAATGAACGGGTGAACGAATTTCGCGATCAGGTCGCGCGCCGTCTGTCGGGCGAACTGACCGAGGACGAATTCAAGTCACTGCGTCTGATGAACGGCGTCTATCTGCAGCTTCATGCCTACATGCTGCGCATCGCGATTCCGTACGGCACGCTGTCGTCGGCGCAGATGCGCGCGCTGGCGCATGTCGCGCGTAAATACGACCGCGGCTACGGTCATTTCACCACGCGGCAGAACATTCAATACAACTGGATCAAGCTGTCGGATTTGCCGGATGCGATGGCCGATTTGGCCAAGGTCGGCATCCACGGCATGCAGACCAGCGGCAACTGCACGCGCAACATCACTGCCGATCAATGGGCCGGCGTCGTGCCGAACGAGGTCGACGACCCG
The DNA here is from genome assembly GCA_019747015.1 of Xanthobacteraceae bacterium. Taxonomy (GTDB): domain Bacteria; phylum Pseudomonadota; class Alphaproteobacteria; order Rhizobiales; family Xanthobacteraceae; genus Afipia. Next base: position 8,568 of record JAIERI010000248.1, on the reverse strand, counting down.
CGCGTCTGGGCGGAAATCCTGCGGCAATATTCGACGCTGCATCCAGAATTCTCGTTTCTGCCGCGCAAATTCAAGTTCGCCATCACCGCCTCCGATCACGACCGCGCTGCGATCTTGATTCACGACATCGGACTTCGCCTGCGCCGGAATGCGCAGAACGAAATCGGGTTCAAGGTTCTGGTCGGCGGCGGGCTCGGCCGCACGCCGTTCCTCGGCAAGATTATCAACGAGTTCGTCAGCCAGCGCGATATTCTCAGCTACGTCGAGGCGATCCTGCGCGTCTACAACCAGTACGGCCGCCGCGATAACATCTACAAGGCGCGCATCAAGATTCTGGTCCACGAACTCGGCATTGAGAAATTCAAGGCCGAGGTCGAGGAGGAGTGGCATCGCATCCGCGACACCGCGCTCGCGCTCGATCCCGCTGAAGTCGACGACATCCGCTCGCGTTTCACCTATCCGGCCTACGAAAAACTTCCCGATATGCCGGATGAATTGCGCAAGGCTGCGCATGATCCGAAATTCGAGGCTTGGCGCAGAAACTCCGTCTCTCCGCACAAGGTGCCGGGTTATTCCATCGTCACGCTATCGCTCAAGCCCGTCGGCGCGCCTCCGGGCGACGCGTCGGCGCAGCAGATGGATGCGATCGCCGATCTTGCGGACAAATATTCGTTCGGCGAAATCCGCGTCGGTCATGAACAGAATCTCGCTTTGCCGCATGTCGCCAGGCGCGATTTGCCGGTGTTGTGGCGCGCACTGGATGCCATCGGCGTCGCGACGCCGAACGTCAATCTGGTGTCGGACATCATTGCCTGCCCGGGGCTCGATTACTGCTCGCTCGCAAATACCCGCTCGATTCCCATTGCGCAGGAACTGACGCGGCGCTTCGCCAATCTCGAGACCGCCAATCTGATCGGGCGGCTGCACATCAACATCTCCGGCTGCATCAACGCCTGCGGCCATCATCATGTCGGCCATATCGGTATTCTCGGGGTCGAGAAGAACGATGCGGAATTTTATCAGGTCACGATTGGCGGCCGCGCCGATGAGAACGCCGAGATCGGCACCCTGATCGGACCTGCGGTGCCCTACGACCAGGTCTGCGACGTTGTCGAGGACATCGTCGAGGCTTATCTCGCGTTGCGTGCGCGTCCTGACGAGCTGTTCATCGATACCGTCAAGCGTCTCGGCGTCGCGCCATTCAAGGAACGTGTCTATGCCACTCGTTAAGGGAAACCATATTGTCAGCGACGATTTCGTCACGCTGGGCGATGAGGACGCGATTCCGCCAAGCGGCAATGTGCTGGTTCCGGCGGTGCGCTTTCTCGCCGACGCCGAGGCTCTCCTTGCGCGCGGCGGCAAGGTTGGCGTGATCTGGCCGAACGGCCGCGACATCGACGAGCTTGCGCCGTATCTGCCGAAACTCGCCGTCGTCGGGCTGGTGTTTCCGACCTTCCGCGATGGCCGTGCCTATTCGCAGTCGCGCATCTTGCGCGAGCGTTACTCTTATAAAGGCGAAGTGCGCGCCACCGGTCAGGTGCTTCGCGACCAGTTCGTGTTCATGCTGCGCGCGGGCTTCGATGCGTTCCTTGTCAAGAAGGAGAGCGATGCCGAGGCGTTCGCGAATGTCGCCAAGCGTTATTCGGTGTTCTACCAGCCGACGGGCGACGGCCGTGCGACCGCGTTCCGCAGGCGGCTGGCGTTTCATGTTGCTGGCGCGTCATCATGACATCGAATGCGGCATCGTTTATGTTCGGCGGCTCGCTGGCGTCCTCAGCGCCAATGCTGGCGCGCGCGGCGCAGCTCGATGCCCGGCTTGAACACGCCTCGCCGGCCGAAATCATCGGCGCGGCATTAAACGAAGTCGGCCGCGACAAATTGGCGCTGGTCTCTTCATTCGGCACGGAATCGGCAGCGCTGCTTAAATTCGCCGCCGACGTCAATTCGGCAATTCCTGTGATCTTTCTCGACACCGGCTGGTTGTTCGAGGAAACACTTGCCTATCGCGACGCGCTGACAAAGTTGTTCGGCTTGAGCGATGTGCGCACGATCCATCCTCTTGCCGACGAACTGGCAAGCGAGGACAAGGGCCGCGATCTGTGGTTTTCCGATCCCGACAAGTGCTGCTTCATCCGCAAGGTCGAGCCGCTGGCGCGCGCGCTTGCGCCGTTCGAGGGGTGGCTCAATGGACGCAAACGATTTCAGGGCGGCGATCGCGCTGCGATTCCCGTGGTCGAAGCCGATCACGAGCGGCTGAAATTCAATCCTCTGGCGAACGTGACGCAGGACGAATTGAAGACGTTGTATGGGACGATGAACATTCCGCCGCATCCGCTGGTCGCGTCCGGCTTCACCTCGATCGGATGCATGCCGTGCACCAGCCGCACCGCGCCCGGAGAAGATGCGCGCGCCGGCCGCTGGCGTGGCCGGGACAAGACAGAATGCGGCATCCATGTCGGCAAGACTTCGTAGTAGCTTCGTCCACGAAGCGTAAAAAGAATGAAACCCCGTTTCGTTGACAGTTCCACTCGAATTCCAGAGGTTCGCGGCATCCCTGATGGCAATAATGTCGTCAGTCCGAATGGAGATTGAGATGGTTCGCCGCATTCTTCCCGTGATCGCGGGAGTCTTGTTTGCAAGCTCCGCATTCGCCGCCGACATTTCGCTGCTCAACGTATCCTACGATCCGACGCGCGAGTTGTACGTTGACTTCAACAAATCGTTCGCCGCCGCCTATCAGAAGGACACTGGCAAGAGCGTCGAGATCAAGCAGTCGCATGGCGGCTCGGGCGCGCAGGCGCGTTCGGTGATCGACGGTTTGCAGGCTGATGTCGTTACTTTGGCTCTGGCTTATGACATCGACGCCATCGCCAATAAGGGACTTCTGAACAAGGACTGGCAGAAGAGCCTGCCGCAGAATTCCGCGCCTTACACCTCGACCATCGTGTTCCTTGTCCGCAAGGGCAACCCGAAGGGCATCAAGGACTGGGATGACCTCCTTAAGAGCGGTGTGCAGGTCATCACGCCCAATCCGAAAACCTCGGGCGGCGCGCGCTGGAATTATCTCGCGGCGTGGGGCTATGCGCTGAAGAAATACGGCTCCGAGGACAAGGCGAAGCAATTCGTCGGCGATCTTTACAAGAACGTGCCAGTGCTGGACACCGGCGCCCGCGGCTCGACGGTCACGTTTGTCGAACGCGGCGTCGGCGATGTGCTGCTGGCCTGGGAAAACGAGGCGTATCTCGCGGTGAAGGAGTTCGGCGGCGACAAGTTCGAGATCGTCGCGCCGCCGCTGTCGATTCTGGCCGAGCCGCCGGTTTCGGTGGTCGACACCGTTGTCGACAAGAAGGGTACCCGCGCCGCCGCTGAAGCGTACCTGAAATACTGGTACACCAAGGACGGCCAGGAAATCGCCGCGCGCAATTTCTATCGTCCGCGCGACGCCGAGATCGGCCAGAAATACGCCGGGAACTTTGCCAAGGTCGATCTATTCACCATCGACGATGTGTTTGGCGGCTGGACCAAGGCGCAGAAGGATCATTTCAGTGAAGGCGGCGTGTTCGACCAGATCTACAAGAACTGATCGACAGGAAGGACGAGGGGCAGCGTGAGCGGAGGAAAAGGGCGGCGTCGGACATTGCCGGGGTTCGGTCTCAGCATAGGGCTGACGCTGACATGGCTGTCGATCATCGTCCTCATTCCGCTCGCGGGCCTGTTCCTGAAAACCTCCGAACTGTCGCTCGACCAGTTCTGGGGGATTCTCATCAGCCGGCGCACGCTCAATGCGCTGAAGATATCATTCGGTTTCGCGTTCGCCGCCGCCCTCGTCAATCTGGTGATGGGCATGGTGATCGTGTGGGTGCTGGTGCGGTATCGCTTTCCAGGCCGGCGCATTTTCGACGCCATCGTCGATATTCCCTTTGCGCTGCCGACCGCCGTGGCGGGCGTCGCGCTCACCGCCTTGTTCGCGCAGAAAGGCTGGCTGGGCGCGCCGCTTGCGGATTTGGGCATCAAGGTCGCGTTTACCCCGCTCGGCATTTTCGTTGCAATGATATTCATCGGCTTTCCGTTCGTGGTACGCACGGTGCAGCCGGTGCTGATCGATCTTGAGATCGAGGTCGAGGAGGCCGCCGCCAGCCTCGGCGCGAACCGGTGGGACATCGTGCGCCGGGTCATCATGCCGAGCCTGACGCCGGCCATTCTCACCGGGTTCGCTCTGGCCTTCGCACGCGCGGTCGGCGAATACGGCTCGGTGATTTTCATCGCCGGCAATCTGCCGAACGTGTCCGAGATCGCGCCGCTCTTGATCGTGATCCGGCTGTCCGAATATCGCTACGCGGACGCCACCGCGATCGCAGTCATCATGCTGATAACCTCTTTCATCATTATTTTTGCGATCAACCGCATTCAACGCTGGGCGCAGACGCGCGGCCAGGCCATCGCCGTCTGAGCATGATGACCGTCAATCGCATCGCAACCTCTTCCGCACATGAAGTTCGCACCGAACCTGCGTTGGTTCGTTTCGTGCTGATCGGCATCGCGGTCACGTTCCTGACCGTGTTCGTGGTGTTGCCGCTGGTGGTGGTGTTCACCGAAGCTTTCTCACGCGGGGTGAGTGCCTATCTCGCCGCGTTGTCGGAGCCGGAGGCGCTCTCGGCGATCTCGCTCACACTCACCGTCGCGGCGATCTCGGTCAGTATCAATCTGGTGTTCGGCATCATCGCCGCATGGGCGATCGCCAAGTTCGATTTCCCCGGCAAGGTGTTTCTGATTACCCTGATCGATCTGCCGTTCTCGGTCAGTCCGGTGATTTCGGGCCTCGTGTTCGTTCTTCTATTCGGCGCGCAGGGCTATTTCGGCACCTGGCTGATCGCGCACGACTACAAAATTCTGTTCGCATTGCCCGGTATCGCGCTGGCAACCACCTTCGTGACGTTTCCCTTCGTGGCGCGCGAACTGATCCCGCTGATGCAGGAGCAGGGCACGCAGGAAGAAGAGGCCGCCATTTCACTCGGCGCATCGGGGCTTCGCACCTTCGTCCGGGTGACCTTACCGAACATCAAATGGGGCGTATTGTACGGCGTCCTGCTCTGCAACGCGCGCGCGATGGGCGAATTCGGCGCGGTGTCGGTGGTGTCCGGCCACGTCCGCGGCGAGACGAATACCATGCCGTTGCTGGTGGAAATCCTCTACAATGAATATCAATTCGTGACCTCGTTTGCGATCGCATCGGTGCTCGCCTTTCTGGCACTGGTGACGCTGATCGTGAAAACCGTTCTCGAAGGTCATCTCGAACAGGGGCAGAATCCAAGTGACGATTGAAGTTCGCAACATCGTAAAGAAATTCGGCGCGTTCACCGCGCTCGACAATGTCAATCTGCGTGTCGAGACCGGCGAACTGGTTGCGTTGCTTGGTCCATCCGGGTCGGGCAAGACCTCGCTGCTGCGGATTATCGCCGGCCTCGACTGGCCGGACAGCGGTACGGTGAGCTTCGACGGCGAGAATGCTTTGGCGCGCGGCGCAGGCGAACGCCAGGTCGGTTTCGTGTTCCAGCACTACGCGCTATTCCGTCATATGAGCGTGTTCGAGAATGTCGCGTTCGGCTTGCGCGTACAGCCGCGCGCGATCCGCCAGAGCGAGGATCAGATCCGCAAGCGGGTGAAGGATCTGCTCGATCTGGTGCAGCTCGGCTGGCTGGCGGACCGTTATCCCAGCCAGTTGTCCGGCGGCCAGCGTCAGCGCATTGCGCTGGCGCGCGCGCTGGCGATCGAGCCGCGTATCCTGCTGCTGGACGAGCCGTTCGGCGCGCTCGACGCCAAGGTGCGCAAGGAATTGCGGCGCTGGCTGCGTCAGTTGCATGAGGAGATTCACGTCACCTCGATTTTCGTCACCCACGATCAGGAAGAGGCGCTCGAGGTCGCCAACCGCGTGGTGGTGATGGACAAAGGCAAGATCGAACAGATCGGCACGCCGGGCGAAGTCTACGACAACCCCATGACCTCGTTCGTCCATGGTTTCATCGGCGAATCCATCGTGCTGCCGGTGCAGGTGCGCGATGGCCGCATCAGCCTCGGCGACAAGGTGCTCAATCTTGAGCCGCGCGATGCCGTCTCCGGCCCGTCCAATCTGTTCATTCGCCGCCACGATGTCGCGCTGGTACCCGCGGGCAGCGGCGTGATCGACGGCGATGTGAAGCGCGTGCGCGCGTTTGGGCCGACCCAGCGTGCGGATGTCGCGCTGCATGTGGGCGGCGGCGAGACGTTGATCGAGATCGATGCGCCGCGTGACCGCGAGTTGAAACCGGGCGATATCGTCAGCCTGCAGCCGCGCCGTTACCGGATTTTCGCCGCCGCATAATTGCGCAATTCTCAGTTCGAATCCGGCCCTTATTCACCTTTCAGCCATGGTTCCTGTGCAACAACTGCGCTGAGTCGATGGGGCTGGACTGATGTTCTGCAAGACACTGACATTACTGGGAATGATGTTGCTCGGCGGATGCGCGGGCCAGGACATCTCCACGGAACAACCGTCTTTTTATGCCAGCATGGCGAGTCCCACGGCCAAGCTCGATGCTGAAGGTGCGGCGTCGATGATCTCGGAATACCGTCGCAACAACGGCCTCGGCGCTGTCGCCATCGATCCGGAATTGATGAAAGCCGCCGAGACGCAATCGCAGGCGATGGCGAACCGCAACAAGATGGACCACGATGTCGCCGGTCCTTTCGCCAAACGTCTGAAGGCCTCGGGTTTCGACGCCTCAAAGGGCGTCGAAAATATCTCCGCCGGTTACCACACCATGGCTGAAGCGTTTTCCGGCTGGCGCGACTCGCCTTCACACAAGGCCAACATGCTGGCCACGGGTGTCACAAAAATGGGCATCGCCGCGGTCTATGCGCCGAACTCCAAATATAAAGTTTTCTGGACCATGATCCTGGCGTCGCCCGACGGAAGGTAAAACTTCCGTGACGCTTTCGCCAATTGACGCGTTGCCGAGTTAAGGCCACCGTGGGGCCGCATCGGCGACGCTCACTTCAGTGACGGTCATGGACTCTCTTCCTCACCCAGCTTCCGATACAACGGCCACTTCGACGCCTGCCAACGCGCATCGCGTGCTGGTGCTTCAGGGCGGCGGCGCGCTTGGTTCCTATCAGGCGGGTGCGTATCAGGCGTTGTGCCATCACGAGTTCGATCCGAAATGGATCGCCGGCATTTCCATCGGCGCGATCAATGCCGCGATCATTGCCGGCAATCCGCGCGAGGAACGTATCGCCAAACTCAAGGAATTCTGGGAGATGGTGTCGTCATCGTCTCCTCTGGCGTGGAGCCCGCTGCTACAGGAGGATCACGCGCGTTCGCTGTTCAACGAAACCAGCGCCGCGATGGTCGCAACCTTCGGGGTGCCGGGGTTTTTCTCGCCGCGTTTTCCTTCCACGCCATGGTGGCCGGCGGGAAGTCCGCAATCGGTGAGTTACTACGACACCGCGCCGCTGCGCGAGACGCTGTTGCGGCTGGTTGATTTCGACCGCCTCAACAATGACGGGATTCGTTTGAGTGTCGGCGCGGTCAATATCGCGACCGGCAATTTCGAGTATTTCGACAACACCCAGCGCAAGATCGGCCCCGAGCACATCATGGCCTCGGCGGCGCTGCCACCCGGCTTTCCACCGGTCGAGATCGACGGCGCGTTCTACTGGGACGGCGGCATTGTCTCCAACACGCCGCTGGATTACGTGCTGGAACAGGAGCGCACTAAGGATCTTCTGATCTTCCAGGTCGATTTGTTCAGCGCGCGCGGGCCGCTTCCGCAAACCGTGTTCGAGGCCGCCGAGCGCGAGAAGGACATCCGCTATTCCAGCCGCACCCGCATGAACACCGACATGAACCGCAAGGTCCATAACGCGAAAAGGGCGGTGCTGGAGCTGATCGCCAAACTTCCCGACAATCTAAAGAACGATCCGCTGGTTGCGGTGCTGAACGAGGCCGCGCACGAGAATACGGTGACGGTGGTGCACCTGATCTACCGCAGCAAGACGCATGAAGCGTCCTCCAAGGATTATGATTTCTCGCGGATCGCGATGACCGAACACTGGAGCGCGGGCGAGCGCGACGTGTATCAGTCGATGATGCATCCCGATTGGCTGGAACGGCCGCAATCGGACGAGACCATGGTGGCATACGATCTCAGCCAAGAGGGATCGGAAAATATCAAGTGACTGCAACAGGAGCGAATGATGACTAATCTTTCCGGCAAGACGGCGGTTGTGACCGGCTCGACCAGCGGTATCGGCCTTGCCTATGCGCGTGCTTTCGCCAGCGCGGGGGCCAACGTGGTCATCAACGGGTTCGGCACGCCGGCCGACATCGAAAAGGAACGTTCGGCGATCGAAATCGATTTCAAGGTCAAGGCGGCCTATTCGCCGGCCGACATGACCAAGCCCGCCGAGATCGCCGGCATGATCGCGCTCGGCGAGAAGACGTTCGGCTCCGTCGATATTCTCGTCAACAATGCGGGCATTCAGATCGTCTCGCCGATCGAGGACTTTCCCCTCGACAAATGGGACGCCCTC
>JAIERI010000162.1 GCA_019747015.1 Xanthobacteraceae bacterium | reverse complement strand
AGATCGGCCTGTTCGGCGGCGCCGGCGTCGGCAAGACCGTGCTGATTCAGGAGCTAATCAACAACGTCGCGAAAGCCCATGGCGGCTATTCGGTATTCGCGGGCGTTGGCGAGCGTACTCGCGAGGGCAACGACCTCTATCACGAGTTCATCGAATCCGGCGTCAACAAAGAGGGCGGCGGCGAAGGCTCGAAGTGCGCGCTCGTGTACGGCCAGATGAACGAGCCCCCGGGCGCGCGCGCGCGCGTCGGCCTCACGGGCCTCACGGTCGCCGAACATTTCCGCGATCAGGGTCAGGACGTGTTGTTTTTCGTCGACAACATTTTCCGCTTTACGCAGGCCGGTTCGGAAGTATCGGCGCTTTTGGGGCGCATTCCATCGGCGGTGGGGTATCAGCCGACGCTCGCCACCGACATGGGTGCGCTGCAGGAGCGCATTACCACCACCACCAAAGGATCGATCACCTCGGTGCAGGCGATTTACGTGCCTGCCGACGACTTGACCGACCCGGCGCCGGCGACCTCGTTCGCGCATTTGGATGCGACCACCGTGCTCAACCGCGCGATCTCCGAAAAGGGCATTTATCCCGCGGTCGATCCGCTCGACTCGACCTCGCGCATGCTCTCGCCGCTGATCGTCGGTGACGAGCACTACCAGACCGCGCGTCAGGTTCAGCAGGTGCTGCAGCGCTATAAGTCGCTGCAGGACATCATCGCCATTCTCGGCATGGACGAATTGTCCGAAGAGGACAAGCTGACGGTCGCCCGCGCGCGCAAGATAGAGCGTTTTCTGTCGCAGCCGTTCTTCGTGGCGGAAATCTTCACCGGCTCGCCGGGCAAGTTTGTCGATCTCGCCGACACCATTAAAGGCTTCAAGGGTCTTTGCGAAGGCAAGTACGACCATCTGCCGGAAGCGGCGTTCTATATGGTCGGCACCATCGAAGAAGCTGTCGAAAAGGGCAAGAAGCTCGCGGCGGAAGCGGCGTAACTGAAATGGCCAACACCTTCCATTTCGATCTGGTCTCGCCGGAAAAGATCGCCTTTTCGGGCGAAGTCGAGCAGGTCGACATTCCGGGCGTCGAGGGCGATTTCGGCGTGCTGGCCGGTCATTCGCCGCTGGTTGCGAGCGTGCGTCCCGGCATCCTGACGGTGACTATCGGCGGCAAGCACGAAAAAATCATCGTGCTCGGCGGTCTGGCTGAAGTGTCGGAAAAAGGCCTCACCGTTCTTGCGGATACCGCAACCTCGATGGCCGAACTCGACAGAGCAGCGTTTGCCAATCAGATCGAGGAAATGGAAGAGAATCTCAAAGAGGAAGAGCCCGGCAATGCGCTCGATCGCGCAATTGCGCGGCTCGATCATTTCAAGGTCATCCAGCGGCAGATCACGTCAACTGCGATGCATTAGGACGAACCCATTCATTATTAAAAAAGCCCCGCTCTACGGGGCTTTTTTATTGCACGATGCTGGCTTCACTTCGCCGCGAACTTGGAAAATTCCTCGACGACGCGTTCATAGACCGGCCGCTTGAACGGCACCACAAGCTCCGGGAGGTTCTCCATCGGCTCCCACCTCCACTCGGTGAATTCAGGCCTGTGCCCGGCGGGCGAAACGACATTGATCTCACTGTCCTTGCCGGTGAAGCGCACCGCGTACCACTTTTGCTTCTGACCGCGATAGCGGCCTTTCCAGGTGCGGCCGGCGACGGTACGCGGAATGTCATAGGTCAGCCATTCGGGAACTTCGGCAAGTTTTTCCACCGAACGGGCGTTGGTCTCTTCATACAATTCGCGCTTGGCGGCCTTCCAGTAATCCTCGCCGGAATCCACCCCGCCCTGCGGCATCTGCCAGACATGGGCCTGATCGACATGCTCCGGTCCACCGGCACGGCGGCCGATGAACACCAATCCTTTGTGATTGATGAGCATCATACCGACGCAGGTCCGGTAAGGCAGATCGTCGTAGCGGGTCATTCTCATCCAAGCCTTTTCGCCATATCCGGGCCCCTGCGGCCGGGATGCGTTCTAGCTTGATTTTGGTTTCATCATCGCCGTTGTCAACGGCACCAATATGAGGCCTCGACTCTCGAGTTGGCGCGCCCAGATGCCGATCCGTTCGATCGACACCGGCAGCGCCGAGGCAACGCCGATCGCTGCGCCGCGCTCGCGCGCGATGCCCTCGAGCCGGGCCAGTGTCCTGTCGATTTCCGCCGCGGTGGGCACTGCGTCGATGGCGGCGTCGGCCTTGGCAAACGGCATGGCCTGCGCGTCCGCAAGCGGGCCGGCGATGCTGCGCGGCGCCGATCCGTCGTCGAGATAACCGAGTCCACGCCGGGCCGCTTCCTTGATGATCGGCTGCAACGCCGTGTCGGTGACGACAAAACGCGAGCCCATGAAATTGGCGAGGCCGACATAACCTTGAAAACGGCTCATATGCCACATCAGGCGGTCGATATTCTGATCCGCGGGTAGCGATGTCAGCAGCGTCTGCGGCCCGGGATCGTTGTCGGGATAATCGAACGGTTCCATCGGGATTTGCAGCAGCACCTCGTGCTTCTGTGCACGCGCCTGTCCGACGAGTTTCGATGGATCCGAGCCGTAAGGTGTGAAAGCCAATGTCACCGCAGCCGGCAGTTTCATGATCGCGTCGTTGGTCTTCGCGGCGCCGACGCCGAGACCCGTCACGACAATCGCAACGCTTGGCATCGCCGCAGCGCGGGCGCGCAGCAGATCGGACCCGGCGGCATAGGCGCGGAACGGCTTGAGACCGTCGGCGGCGATAGGAACCATGCCGTAGCGCGAGTTCTCCAGCAGCTTCTGATTGATTCCGGCCAATGCAACGGCCGGCTCAGCGACGGCATTGTCCGATGCATCGCCACCCGCGCCGATCGGCATTTCGCGGCGCTGGCCGCTCGATCCGTCGATGATAGTGACTGTCTTCGGCGTCGAGGGCTCGGCGGCGGCGACAGGCGGTGCGGCCTGCTTGGGGGCAGCCTGCGGTTTGTCGCCGGACAGGCTCGCCGGATCATAAGCAACACGGGCGATCGGCTCACCGCCAAACGGATTGTCGTTGAACAGCACGAAACCCAGAAACAGCAGCAAAAACAAACCAAGCGTCGCCGCAATCGCCTGCGGCGCTGTGAAGGGGAGACGCAGACGCCGTTTGCGCGGCGCGCTCTGGCCGAGCGGCGCTGTCAGATCATCGGTGGGCAAGGCCATGACTTTCGCGAATCATCGGCCGAATCCTACCACGGAGGGAATGAGATGACCCGGCGCGCGCCTGCTGAACTGGCGAGATTAAAGCCACCCGGCGTCGTGCCGGGATTTTCACGGCAATAAAAGCGGCAAGCAAAAAGGGCGGTCCGAAGACCGCCCTTAATTCAATTACGAAACAGGCTCGATCAGTTCGAGGCCTTGTTGGCCGGCGCGGGAACTGAGGCCGCGTTCTGCTTGATGCCATGGAGCAGATCGTCGGCCATCTTCAGCGCCTTGTCGTCCTTGGCATCCGGCGGCACATAAGACTGCGAGCCGGTCTCTTCCTGGCCTTCGGCCTTCAGATGGCCACGCAGCGAGGCTTCACCCTTGGTGTCCGTTCGTGACTTCAACTCGTCCGGAACGTCCTGCTGCACTTCGATGTCCGGCGTAATGCCCTTGGCCTGGATCGACTTGCCCGACGGCGTGAAGTAGCGCGCCGTGGTCAGGCGCAACGCGCCATTGCCGGAGCCCAGCGGGATGATGGTCTGGACCGAACCCTTGCCGAACGAACGGGTGCCGACCAGTGTCGCGCGCTTGTGATCCTGCAACGCGCCGGCAACGATTTCGGACGCCGATGCCGAGCCGCCATTGATCAGGACGATCACCGGCTTGCCCTTGGCCAGATCGCCGGGCTTGGCGGTGCGGCGCTGGGTTTCCTCGGCATTACGGCCGCGGGTCGAGACGATCTCGCCGCGATCGAGGAAGGCATCGGACACCGACACGGCTTCCTCAAGCAATCCGCCCGGGTTGTTGCGCAGATCGATAATGTAGCCCTTGATCTTGGACTCGCCGATCTGCGTAGTCAGATTGGCCATCTCTCGCTTGAGGCCCTCGGTGGTCTGTTCGTTAAACGAGGTGATGCGGATATAGGCGATGTCATCCGTCTCGACGCGCGCGCGCACTGCGCGGACACGGATGTTGTCGCGGGTCAGCGTGACCTCGATCGGCTTGTCCTGGCCCTTGCGGACGATCTTTAGTTTGATCTTGGTATTGACCGGGCCGCGCATCTTTTCGACGGCCTGATTGAGGGTGAGACCCTGCACCGCTTCGTCATCGAGATTGGTGATGATGTCGTTGGCGAGGATACCGGCTTTCGACGCCGGCGTATCGTCGATCGGCGAGACGACTTTGATCAGGCCGTCTTCCATCGTCACTTCGATGCCGAGGCCGCCGAATTCGCCGCGGGTCTGCACCTGCATGTCCTTGAAGCTCTTCGCATCCATGTAGCTGGAATGCGGATCGAGGCCGGCGAGCATGCCACTGATCGCCGACTCGACGAGCTTGCCGTCATCCGGCTTCTCGACATAGTCGCTGCGGACGCGGTCGAACACGTCGCCGAACAGATTGAGCTGACGATAGGTGTCGGCGGCAGCGGCGCGCGCGGTAGAGCCCATCAGCGACGCACGAGGCTGCGTCAGAAAGAGGGTCGCTGCCGCGCCTGCTGCGGCGCTGAGAAGAATGAGAGAAGTCTTGCGCATCATCCGCGAACCTTTTCGCCTTCACTTGCGGCCCACCATGGACCAGGGTCGATAGGAGTGCCGTCCTTACGGAACTCGATGTAAAGCACAGGCTGGCTCGACGGTGCCGCCAAAATCGATGCGACCTGGGATTGGGTCCCCATCGTCGCCACCGGCTCCCCCGTCAGAACAAACTGGCCAATGTTGACCGAAATACGTTCCATGCCGGCAATTAGCACATGATACCCGCCGCCAGCGTTGAGGATCAAGAGTTGACCGTAGCTTCGAAAGGGTCCGGCGTAAACAACCCAGCCATCACACGGGGTTGTGACCTGCGCGCCGGGTCTTGCGGCGAGGGAAATGCCCTTTTCCTGGCCACCATTGCCATCGGAACTGCCGAAATTGCGGATCCGGGTGCCATTAACCGGAAGCGGTAATAATCTCTTGGCCGAGGCGAAAGCGATCGCCGGGCTGAGACGGCCGGGATCCTTGAGCGCCCCGAGATCGGGTTTGCCGCCCAAAGCCGCTGGAGTGCCTTTCAACTCGGCGGTCGCGGCCGCCCTGGCGGCGCTTTGGACGTCCTGTTCCATCTTCGCGATCAGGCCCTGAAGACTGTCCACCTGCTGTGCCAGCGTCGCGGCGCGCTTGCGTTCCGCGTCCATGTCACGCTCGGCATCGGCCTGATTTTTTTGCCGTTCCTGCACCAGGGCCGCAAGGTGAATGCGATCACTGGTCAGCCTGTCACGGTCTGCCGCGAGGTTGTCACGTTCCTCGGAAATGTTTTTGCGAAGCGTGGCGAGATCGCCAAGGTCACTGATAATCTTGCCGGCGCGATCCCGCATTTCAGGGACTACCGAGCTTAGCAGCATCGCCGTGCGAAGCGACTGCAAGGCATCTTCCGGGCGGACGAACAGCGCCGGTGGCGCATGTCGTCCGGCGCGCTGGAGCGCGGCAAGGACTTCGGCGATTTCGCCGCGCCTTGAATCCAGCGATGAGCGAAGCTGTGATTCACGGGCATCGAGCGGCCGCAGCCGTCCTTCGGTGTCGGCGATGCTGGCCTCGATAGCGCGGACGCGCCCGGCGATGTCGATAAGTTGCTGATTGAGCTTGGTGCGGTCCTGGCCGATGGCGGCGATGTCGGCTTTGAGCTTCTCGGCGGCCTCGTCGGCATTTTTTTGCTGCTGGCGCGCGGCCTCCAGTTCCTGCGCGCGTTGCTTGAGTGCGTCGGCATCGGGTGGTTGCACGGCGGCAACCTGCGCAGATGCAGGTGTGATGCATGGCGCGGACAGGCCGAGCGTCAATGCCGTTGCTATTCTGTGTAACGTTTTGGCCAAAACGCCCCGTTTATGCGCGATGATAAGGGTGCCCGGACAGGATGGTGGCAGCCCGGTAAATTTGTTCAAGCAGCATGATACGGACAATCTGGTGCGGCCAGGTCGCTTTGCCGAACGCCAATGTAAATTTTACCTTGCGCCTTAATTCCGGCGAAAGTCCGTCTGCCCCGCCGATCATGAACACGGCGCAGGCCATCGAATCATCGCGCCAGCGGCCAAGATGCCCCGCAAGCGTCACGCTGTCGATATTGTCGCCACCTTCATCGAGCGCGATCAGGACGGATTTTTCGGGAACGAGCGCTGCGATTGCCGTGGCTTCTTCGGCGATGCGCGCCTTGGTTTCGCTGTGACGGCTTTCGGCGATTTCATGAATTGCAGCGCCGCGAAAGCCGAGCTTGCGGCCGATATCCTCGAACCGCGTGAGGTAGCGGTCGGCTAGCTCGCGTTCCGGGCCCTGTTTCAGCCGGCCGACGGCAATGACGAGAATACGCATGAGCGACGACTATCATGCGGACGCGCGCTTTGATACGGCGCGGCGTCAATGCCTCAAGACTCCGGCGAAGCGCCTTTAGCGCGCTTTCGCCGCCTTGTCCGGTGCGGTCCACATTCTTTCCAGATTGTAGAACTCGCGAACTTCCGGCCTGAACACGTGAACGATCACGTCGCCTGAGTCGATAAGCACCCAATCGCAATTGGTCATGCCTTCGACGTGGGGCGCTTCGATCCCGCTCTCCTTCAGACCCTTGGCGACATTCTCCGCGATCGCGCCGACATGGCGATTTACCCGTCCTGTCGTAACGATCATGTAGTCGGCGATGGAGGATTTGCCGCGAAGGTCGATGGTGACCGTTTCTTCCGCCTTCATATCGTCGAGGCGGGAGAGGATCAGGTGCAATGTCTCGTCGGCGTCAGGTCGCGCCTTCAGGACAGCGAGGGGCGGCGATGTCGTACCCGCCCGGGACAATACTGATGCAGTCAGGGACCAATTCCTTTCACTGTATCGCGGACACCGAATCCCGTGGTGTCCGAGGATCATTTTACGCATGTGGGGTTAATGGTTTCAATCTTCCAGTGTCGTGTTTTCTTCACGTGTGACTTTTTCGCGAGCGTAATTGTCATTTCCAGCTTCCGTCCGAGTTCCGGAGTCGGGTCGAGGACAGCGATGATTTCAGGCCGGTGAGAAAGGTCCAGGCGGGAGGCGTGCGTAGCGCCAGCATGCCGGCGTCGCTCTCATCGACGCGATATCGCGCCATCGCCTGCGCGGCGGTGGATGAGAGCGCGCGGAAGCTGTCGGGGGGACGATCGATCACTGCGATCGGAACCTCCGCTGCAATTCCCTGCCAGCTTTCCCAGCGATGGAACTGCGCGAGATTGTCAGCGCCCATGATCCACACAAAATGCACGCCGGAACACCGCCGCCGCAAATAGTTGATCGTGTCAGCAGTGTAGCGCGTACCGATGACGGATTCGAGACAGCTCACATCGATGCGCGGATGATGTGCGAGGCGCTCTGCCGACGCCATGCGCTCTTCCAGCGTGTGCGGCGGGTGGTCCTGTTTCAGCGGATTACCCGGCGTCACCAGCCACCAGATGCGGTCGAGCTTCAGCCGTTTCATCGCGAACAGGCTGATGGCGCGATGCGCATCGTGCGGCGGATTGAACGAGCCACCGAGCAGCCCGATCCGCATGCCATCAGTATACAGCGGAATGGCATGCGCCGCCTTTATTGTCACGGCCGGGTCTGTCCGGTGCCGTGAACGCGATATTTGAAGCTGGTCAGTTGTTCGACACCGACCGGCCCGCGCGCGTGGAATTTTCCAGTGGCGATTCCGATTTCCGCGCCGAAGCCGAACTCGCCGCCATCCGCGAATTGAGTGGAAGCGTTATGCAACACAATGGCGGAATCGACCTGATTGAGAAATTTCTCCGCGACTTTCGAATCCTCGGTGACAATGGCGTCGGTATGGTGCGAGCCGTAGCGTTCGATATGGGCGATGGCGTCGTCGACGCCGTCGACGACTTTCGCGGCAATGATAGCGTCTTCGTATTCGGTGCCCCAGTCTTCCTCGGTGGCTGGCTTCACGCGCGCATCGGCGTGCTGGACTTCAGAGTCGCCGCGCACTTCGCAGCCAGCCTCGATAAGCATTTTTACCAGTGGCTTGAGCTGCGCGGATGCAGCGGCCTTGTCGACCAGCAGTGTCTCGGCGGCGCCGCAGACGCCGGGACGGCGCATCTTCGCGTTGAGTACAATTGTTTTGGCCATGTCGAGTGACGCGGCCTTATCGACGTAAACGTGGTTGACGCCTTCCAGATGCGCGAACACCGGCACGCGCGCTTCGCTCTCGACGCGCGCGACGAGGCTTTTGCCGCCGCGCGGCACGATCACATCGATGCCGCCGTTCAGTCCGGTCAGCAGAAGTCCGACTGCGGCGCGGTCGCGCGTCGGCACCAGCGTAATGGCGGCTTCGGGCAATCCCGCTTCGCGCAAGCCCTGCACGAGGCAAGCATGAATCGCGCTGCACGATCTGAAACTATCCGAGCCGCCGCGCAGGATCACGGCGTTGCCGGATTTCAGGCACAGCGTGCCGGCGTCCGCGAGGACATTGGGGCGGCTTTCGAAGATCACCGCGACCACGCCGAGCGGCACGCGCACACGCTCGATGGTCATGCCGTTGGGGCGCGTCCATGTTTCGCTGATGGTGCCGACCGGATCGGGAATATCGCGCACCACATCGATACTGTCGGCCATTGCAGCCATGCGGGCTTCGTTCACGGTGAGGCGGTCGATGAACGCTGCAGTTGCGTCATGCGCTTTTGCTTCGGCGACATCCTCGGCGTTGGCGGCGATGATCTGCGCGCTGGCCGCGCGGATCGCTTTTGCCATCGCCGCGAGCGCCGTATTCTTCTGCTCGCTCGAGGCAAGCGCGAGCACCCGCGCGGCGCGGCGCGCTCCGGAGGCAAGCTCGGTCATGAGTGCCGGAAGGTCGCAGGCTTCGTCGAAGGATTTCAGCGGGGCGTTCATATGGTTCTATCTAATGGCCATGATGGCACCGGCGTCTAAACTTATGCCGTAGCATAGAAATCAGCGTGCTGCGAAGGGGCGAACCATGCGCTCGGCTTCATTTGCCGGTCTCGCCGCCGCGGGCGCCCGCGACCACAAGGTCGTCACGGTGGATCATTTCGGCGCGGCCGCTGACCCCCAGTATCTGCGCTGCGTCTGCCGAGGAGCGGCCCTTGATCCTGTCGGCGTTCTCTGCGTCATAGGCCACAAGGCCGCGCCCGATTTCATGGCCGTCCGGGCCGCGCACCACCACCGCGTCGCCACGCGCAAACGCGCCATCGATGCGGATGACGCCCGCCGGCAGCAGGCTCTTGCCGGCATAGAGGGCGTTCACCGCGCCCGCGTCGATGGTGAGCGTGCCCTTCGGCTCAAGAGAGCCCGCGATCCAGCGCTTGCGCGCGGTGACAGGATTGGCCGGGGTCAGGAACCAGGTGCAGCGCCCGCCGTCCGCGATGGCCTGCAAGGGATGATCGATCTTGCCCGACGCAATCAGCATATGCGTGCCGGAGGAGGTCGCGATTTTCGCCGCCTCGATCTTGGTCCGCATGCCGCCGCGCGACAATTCGGATTCCGCTGCGCCAGCCATCGCCTCGATGTCGGCGGTGACGGCCTCGACCACGGGAATGAGTTTGGCGTTTAGGTTGGCGCCGGGTGGCGCGGTGTAAAGCCCGTCGATATCGGACAGCAGGATCAGCAAATCAGAACTCGTCATGGTGGCGACGCGCGCGGCGAGACGGTCATTGTCGCCGTAGCGGATTTCATTGGTCGCAACCGTGTCGTTCTCGTTGATGACGGGTACCGCGCGCCATTCGAGCAGCTTGGTGATGGTGGAACGTGCGTTCAGATATCGGCGACGCTCCTCTGTGTCCTGCAGGGTTACGAGGATTTGGCCCGCGCCGATGCCATGGGCCCCAAGCACTTCCGACCAGATACGTGCCAGCGCGATCTGTCCGACCGCGGCCGCGGCCTGACTTTCTTCCAGCTTGAGCGCGCCGCCCGGCAGCTTGAGACGGCTGCGACCAAGCGCGATCGAGCCGGACGAGACAACCAGAACGTCCTTGCCCTCGCCGTGAAGCTTGGCGACGTCTACCGCCAGCGCCGCGAGCCATGCCGTTTTCACTTCGCCGGCAGCGGCGTCAATCAGCAAGGAGGAGCCGACCTTGACCACGATGCGGCGGAAATTTTTCAGTTTCGGGTACGACATGAAAAATCAGCGATGAGATGACAGATGAGTTGGTGAGAATTTTGAAATTCAGCTTGAGAGCGGCGTCCATGACGTTGGCGGTTCAGGTTGAGCGTCACCTTGCTCACCCTGCACCACGCCCTTGGCCTTGTTCGATACGGGCGCTTGCCCGATCACCTCGACCAGTGTGCGCAGAACCTCCGGCACGCCCTGGCCGGTGATGCCGGACAGCAGCATCGGTGTCTGCTTTGCCGCGCGCTTCAGCCGCGCCTTCTGTTCCTTAAGCTGTTCGGGGGTCACCGCGTCGATCTTGTTCAGCGCCACGATCTCGAGCTTGTCGCCCAAATCAGCATCGTAGGCTTCGAGTTCGGTCCGCACCGTCTTGTAAGCCTGGCCGGCATGTTCGCAGGTCGCGTCGACCAGATGCAGCAGCACGCGGCAGCGCTCGACATGGCCGAGAAAGCGGTCACCCAATCCCGTGCCTTCATGCGCGCCCTCGATCAGTCCCGGGATATCGGCGAGCACGAATTCGCGTCCGTCGATCTGCACGACGCCAAGTTGCGGATGCAATGTCGTGAACGGGTAGTCGGCGATTTTCGGCTTCGCCGCGCTGACCACGGATAGGAAGGTCGATTTGCCGGCATTCGGCAGGCCGACAAGACCGGCGTCGGCGATCAGTTTCATGCGCAGCCAAAGCCAGCGCTCTTCGCCGAGCTGCCCCGGATTGGCGTGCCGCGGCGCGCGATTGGTGGACGTTTTGAAATGAGCATTGCCGAAGCCACCATTGCCGCCCTTGGCGATGACGATGGATTCGCCGAGCTTGGTGAAATCGTGCAGCAGCGTCTCGCGATCTTCGTCGAACACCTGCGTGCCGACCGGCACTTTCAGGACGATGTCTTTGCCGCCGGCGCCATGGCGATCGCTGCCCATGCCATGGCCGCCTTTCGGCGCCTTGAAATGCTGCTGGTAGCGATAATCGATCAGCGTGTTGAGACCGTCGACGGCCTCGATGATGACATCACCGCCGCGTCCGCCATTGCCGCCGTTCGGGCCGCCATGCTCGATGAACTTCTCGCGGCGAAATGCCACGCAGCCGTTTCCGCCGTCGCCGGAGCGGATGTAGACCTTGGCTTCATCGAGAAATTTCATGATCTATCCGTAACGCGCGAAAGCATGCCGGACAACCGTCCGGCATGCGCAGCGTCTGTTTGAGGCATGATCTTATCCGAAAACCGGTACCCACTTTCCGGGATCATGCCCTCGTGATTAACGCCGGATCGCATTGCTCCAGCCTTTCAGCGACGACCAGACGCCGCGCTCCAGGCGGAAACGGTCCACCGGCGTCGAGGAGCCGAGCGCGAGGAAGCGATGCAGTTCCACACCGGTCCACTGGAAACCGCATTTCTCCAGCACGTGACGCGAGGCCGGGTTCAAAACCCGCGCGCCCGAGTAAACGACATCGATCGAGAATTCCTCGAACGCGAAATCGATCAATGCGCGTGCGGCCTCGGTGGCAAAGCCCTGCCCCCAATGATCGGCATCGAGACAATACCCAAGCTCCGGCGCGTCGCTCTTCTCCCAAGTCAGGCTGGCGAGTCCGACCGCTGCATTCTGGCGTTCAATCAGGAATGTGGTCATGCCACCAACGTTCGCCATGGTCGAGACGAAATGCGTGGCGTCGTCCTGCGAATAGGGATGTGGCACGCGGCGCAGGTTGCTGGCCACGCGGTGGTCGCCGACAATGCCGGCAATGGCTTTTATGTCCGCGAGCGTCGGTTGGCGCAGTACCAGCCGCTTGGTCTCGAGGACGATGGCTCTTGATTCCCGCAAGTTCTGCGTCAGCGTTTCCTGCAACATCGAAGGCTCCTGTTGCGTTCGTCCCCTAAAGCAACGAACGCGCAAACGAAAAGGGGAGGCCGGTTCCCCGTCTCCCCTTGAGAGCCTTTCGGTGCTCTGCCGGGTCAACAGGACCGGCAGACGCGATGTGTCTGCCGTTATTCGGCGGCGGCCACGGCCGGGATAACCGAGATGAAGGTGCGGCCGTTGCCTTTGGCGCGGAATTCGACCTTGCCCTCGACCTTGGCGAACAGGGTGTGATCCGTGCCCATGCCGACATTGAGACCGGGGTGCCAAGTCGTGCCGCGTTGACGCGCAATGATATTGCCCGGAATCACGTGCTCGCCGCCGAACGCCTTGATTCCAAGGCGCTTGCCAGCCGAGTCACGTCCGTTGCGCGATGAACCGCCTGCTTTTTTATGAGCCATAGCCCGTCTCCAAAACTTCTCTTGTGTCTCTAGCGCGATTCCGGTCCGGAATCACCTCACTTTTTAGCTTTCGGCGCGGCCTTCTTGGCTGCGGCTTTCGGCTTGGCTGCGGCTTTCGCCGGAGCCTTTTTCGCGGCGGCCTTCGGCGCGGCTTTTTTGGCCGGAGCCTTCTTGGCCTTCACCTCGCCGTCTGCCGGGGCGGCTTCGACCTTCTTTTCCCTCTTCGGGCTGGCCTTCACACTCGGGGCCTTGCCGTCAGTGAGGATTTCCGTGACGCGGATCACCGTGATCTCGTCGCGGTAGCCGCGTTTGCGCTTCGAATTCTTGCGGCGGCGTTTCTTGAAGGCAATGACCTTCGGGCCGCGCTTGTGATCCAGCACTTCAGCCGCGACGGATGCACCCTTGATAAAGGGAAATCCGAGCGTCGGCGTGTCGCCACCAACCACCATTACTTCGCCAAGCTGCACGATCGAGCCGACATCGCCGGCGATCTTGCCAATCTCGAGCACATCATTTGGGACGACCCGGAACTGCCGGCCGCCCGTTTTGATGACTGCGAACATCGTTTTATTCCTTCGTGTTCGATCCCGGCACTCGGACATGTCCGGGCCGGCTTCTTATTCAGTCGCTATGTTGAGTGTTTGGCGGCCTTGCACCGAGGCGATGGCCACACAAAAACAAACGGCGCGAAAATCGCCGCGCCGGGTGGGTGACTTATAGCCGCCCAAAGCCATGAGTCAAGGCAAAGGCCAGTCAAAACGGGCCAAAATCGCAGGAAACGCGGGCATTTGGCGCGAATCCACGATGCGACTCGCCGGAATTGGCTATGCAACCAAGCGGTTCCCCAGCCGTTGTCAAATAGAGATGGCAAGGGGCTCTTAAAGATGACTGAGACACTGACGACAGCCGGCATTGGCAAGCACGGAGCCTCGCGCCTGCCATCGGTGGATATCGACTCCTATAATATTGAACTGAAGGACGAGGACGGCTTCCTCGGCGACCGTGCCAGCAAGGGCGCGTTTCACGAGATACTCGATGAAATACGCAAGCCGCTGAAAAAGGCGGATGAGGATCCATTTGGCGACAAGCCTTCCGAGAATCTCAGCAAGAAGACTCTTGACCAGATTCTTGTCGGTGACGATGTGCCGGCTGCTGCGATGCTGCACGGTGCGATGGAGGATTTTGCGCGCGAGCTCGCCTATGTGACAGGCCGTTTCCTGAAAACCAAGTCGTGGGACAAGACCGAGGCCATCGTGGTCGGCGGCGGCTTCAAGCAGCGCCGTATCGGGCAGTTGGCGATTGCACGCGCAAACATCATCCTGAGGAGCGAGGGTCTGAAGGTCGAGATGATGCCGATCCGCTTTCATCCCGACGAGGCTGCACTGATCGGCTGCGCACATCTGGCACCATCATGGATTTTCGAAGCACACGATTGCATTCTGGCCGTCGATATAGGCGGCACCAACATCCGTTGTGGCGTCGTTGAAACCCGCCAGAACAAGGCTCCGGACTTGTCGAAGGCGCAGGTATGGAAGTCCAAGGTTTGGCGGCACGCCGACGAAGAGCCGACGCGCGACGGTGCAGTGAAAAAGCTCGCCGGCATGTTGAAGGAATTCATCGCCGAGGCCGAAAGCGACGGTCTGAAGCTGACGCCCTTTATCGGCATTGCGTGTCCCGGCGTCATCAAGGAAGACGGCTTGATCGAAAAGGGAGCGCAGAATCTGCCCGGCAACTGGGAAAGCAGCACCTTCAATCTGCCTGAGCGATTGATGGAGGCCATCCCGGCTATCGGCACCCACGATACTTCAGTGCTGATGCATAATGACGGAGTGGTGCAGGGTCTCAGTGAAATCCCGTTCATGCAGGATTTCAAGCGATGGGGTATTCTCACTATTGGCACCGGCCTCGGCAACGCCCGCTTCACCAACCGCAATCCGGCTGGGAAGAAAAACGGGAACGGGAAAAGCGACAAGAAGAGCGACTGAGTATTCGCCCGGAAACCTCCTTAAAGACCCTGCGATCCGCTTCCGACGCCTTGTTTCTCCGTCAAACCTCGCATAAAAGTTGCGCGACCCCGGCGTAAACCGCCGTTCGATGCCGGAGAGGTGGCAGAGTGGTCGAATGCACCGCACTCGAAATGCGGCATAGGTGCAAGCCTATCGGGGGTTCGAATCCCTCCCTCTCCGCCAAAAAGCGCCGGAAACCCAGGAAATTCAAATTGTATCGATGAACTAAGGCTT
>JAIERI010000201.1 GCA_019747015.1 Xanthobacteraceae bacterium | reverse complement strand
CGCCGACCGCGCGGTCGCCTTCGACGATCACCTCGCGCACCCCGGCACCGGTTTCGATCTCCGCGCCATGCCCGCGAGCCGATTTCGCCATCGCCTGGGTGATCGCGCCCATGCCGCCGATAGCGTGACCCCACAAACCCTTCTTGCCGTTCACCTCGCCGAAGGCGTGATGCAGCATCACGTAGGCCGATCCCGGTGTGTAGGGGCTGGCATAGTTTCCGACAATGGCGTCGAAGCCGAACAATGCCTTGACCAGATCGCTCTCGAACCATTCGTCGAGCATCTCGCCGGCGGACAAAGTGAACAGATCGAGCAGCAGACGCCGCTGCTCCATCGGCAGTTGCCGCAGAATGTTGCCGCTCTCCAGCGCGTTGAAGGCTTCGCGGCAGGCATTCAGGCTGAAGCCTTCGACCACGTTGGGCGGCGCGCGCAGCACGAACTGGCGCAGCACGTCGGCGATGGTCTCAAGCTCGCGGTTGAAAGCGTCGATGCGGATTGCGTCGCGCGCTGAAAGTTTCGCCAGCGATTGATGGGTGCGGCCTTCGCCGGTGAGCAGATAACGTCCATCCGGCGCAGGCAGAAAATTCTGCGCGCGGCGTTCCACGATCTTCAGTCCGTGCGCGGGAAGATCGAGATCGGCGATGATCCGCGGATTGAGCAGGCTGACGGTATAGGCGGCGACGGAATTGCGGAATCCGGGATGAAATTCCTCGGTCACCGCCGCGCCGCCGACCACCTTGCGGCGCTCGACGACCTTCACCTTGAGGCCGTTCATCGCCAGATAGGCGGCGCAGGTGAGGCCATTATGGCCGGCGCCGATGATGAGTGCGTCGTAATCGGTCATGAATTATTCTTAGTCGCGGCGCGTTTTGGGCGCGAGCGATTTCTGCACATGAACGTCATTCACATGCATGTTATTGCCGCCTTCGCGCACCTGTGATCCACTCCCCGTGGTTCGATCCTTCGCCCTTGTCGCCTTCCGGTCATGTGCCGGACTTCCGGAGATCTCATGACCTCAGTGCTGTCCGCCGCCGCGAGCCCGATATCCGGTTCGCGCAACAGGCTTGTTCTGGTGGTCTATACCGCCGCGATCTTCACCAGCGCGCTGCTGTTGTTTTCGGTGCAGCCGCTGTTCACCAAAATGGTGCTGCCACGGCTCGGCGGATCGCCCGCGGTGTGGTCGGTGGCGATGGTGTTCTTCCAGTCGCTGCTGCTCGGCGGATACGCCTACGCGCATTTCCTGATGACCATCAAGAACCGCGCGATTCCGATCGTTATCCATCTGTGCCTGCTGTTTGTGGCGCTGCTGACATTGCCGCTGTCGATCGCGAGCGGGTGGGGCGAGCCGCCGTCCAGCGGCTATGCGTTCTGGCTGCTCGGCCTGTTCGTGGTCTCCATCGGTCTGCCGTTTTTCGCGCTCGCCGCCAACAACCCGATGCTGCAGGCATGGTTCGTGCGCACCGGACATCCCGGCGCGCCGGACCCGTATTTCCTCTACGCTTCGTCGAACATCGGCAGTTTCCTTGCGCTGCTGTCCTATCCGCTGCTGCTGGAGCCGCTGTTCACGCTGCGCACGCAGAATCTGATCTGGACCAGCGGCTACGGATTGCTGATCGTGCTGATCGCCGCCTGCGGAATACTGCTGGTGCGCTCGCCGCCGGTGCCGGCGGAGATCGCCGACGCGAGCGATGGCGATGAACCGGCGCCAAGCCTCATGCTGCGCGGACGCTGGATTTTTCTCGCCGCCGTGCCCTCGGGCCTCCTGATCGCGGTCACCGCGCATATTTCCACCGACGTCGCCGCCGCGCCGTTGCTGTGGGTGCTGCCGCTGTCGCTCTATCTGTTGACCTGGGTGCTGGTGTTTCAGCCGCGGTCGCTGTTGCCCCATGCCTGGATGCTGTTCCTGCAGCCCTTCGCGATTGCGGGCGTGATGATTCTGCTCGCCATCGGCGGCGAACAGAATCTGCTGCTTACGCTCGGCGGTCATCAGTTGTGTTTCTTCATCATCGCCATGGCCTGCCATGGCGAACTGGCACGGACGCGGCCCGCCGCGAAATATCTGACCGGCTTTTATGTCGCGCTGTCGTTCGGCGGCATGATCGGCGGCCTGTTCGCAGGACTTGTCGCGCCGTTTACGTTCTCGTGGATCGCCGAATATCCGATTTTGCTGGCGCTGGCGATGCTGTGCCGTCCGCCGCGAACGTCGGCTGGAAGTATGGGAAACTGGATCTGGCTCATCGTTATCGTCGCTGTGGCGGCGATCATCGCAATTTCGTATCGCGCGGGACCGGCGGCGAAATTCTTCGAGGATTATCGGGTGTGGGTGGCCGGGATTGTGGCTGTAGTGGCGGCGCTGCTTGCGGTCGGCCTGAAGATCGACCGCTACCGGCTGACCCTGCTGGTGGCGCTCGGCCTCGTGCTGACCCGCGTCTATCCGATCGATCATGGGCGCACCTTCACGGTGCGCAGCTTCTTCGGCGTCCACAAGATCGTGGTGACGCAGCCGCGCGGCCAGTATCACGTGCTGATGCACGGCACGACAATTCACGGTGCGGAAAAATTTATCAACGACGACGGCACGCCGGTCACCGGACGGCCGGAGCCGATCAGCTACTATCATAAGGACGGCGGCATCGGGCTTGCGATCGACGCCATCCGCCAGCACAAGGGCGCGCCGCTGCGCGTCGCGGTGATCGGACTGGGCGCCGGCACGCTGGCCTGCCAGTCGCAGCCCGGCGAGACCTGGAAATTCTTCGAGATCGACCAGAGCATGGTCGATACCGCGCGCGATCCGAAATACTTCACCTTCATTCAGGCCTGCGAGCCGGACATGAAGCCGGTGATCGGCGATGCGCGTCTCACCTTCGCCAGGGAGCCGGACGGCATCTACGACCTGATTATCGTCGACGCCTATTCGTCCGACGCAATTCCGGTTCACCTGGCGACGGAAGAGGCGATGGCGATCTACAAGAGCAAGCTTGCACCGCATGGCGCGGTGCTGGTGCACGTCTCGAACCGGCATCTTGAACTGGCGAGCGTCATCGTCGGCATCGCCGAGGAAAACGATCTCAAAAGCTGGGTGTTCTACGAGGATTCAGGCCGCGACGATGAATACATCTACACAACCGATGTCGTAATCTCGGTGCGCGAGGACGCCGACATCGGTAAGCTCGCGGCCGACGACCGCTGGGAGCAGACCGACGCGACCGAGGGGCAGCGGGTGTGGACCGACGACTATTCGAATGTTCTCGGCGCGGTGTGGCGGCGGCTGCGCGACGGCGAGTGAGCCGGTTCAGCCGTCAACCCGCTCAATCGTCGGTGCCATAGTTTCCGCGCGGCTGATAATACTGTCCCGGATAGGCTTGGCGCTGAAAGCCGGGATAGGGATTGTCGCTTTCCTGAATATAGCCGCCGCCGCGAGGATCGGGATAGAGCCGCTGCTGCTGTGGCTGTTGCGGCCAGCGCGGATCGTTGTTCGCATAACCGTAATAAGGCTGGCGCGCGCGGTTCTGATAGACGCGGTCCTGATCGCTGTTCTGATAGGAGTCGTTGCTCGCATAGGGATCGCGGTCCGGGGCAATGGCGAGCGGCTGTCCGCTGTCGTCGCGCGCGACATTGGTGCGCGGCTTCGGATTGCGGGCCAGCGCGATTTGCGATGAGCCCGTCAATCTGACGGTGGTGTTGAGAAGACCCCGGGCCTTGACCAGATCCCAAAGCGTCTGTGCATTGGCGCGCGAGATACGCACGCAGCCGTGCGAGACCGGGGTGCCGAGCCGGTTCACCGAATCGGTGCCGTGAATGGCGTGGCCCTGTTTGGTGAAGAAGATCGAATGCGGCATCGGCGCATCGTCGAATTCTTTCGAATAGTGGTCCTCTTCCATACGGAAGGTGCGGAAGCTGCCGTTCGGGGTCTCGTGCGAGGGGTTGCCGCTCGAGATCGGCCAAGTGTACCGGGTCACCCCGTCCACCGAGACAGTCATCTGCTGGGCGCTTTTGTCGACGTCGATGGCTACCGCAGCGCACACAGGGCTGACTGCAAGCACTGCAAGCGCCGCCATCGGAAACAACAACCAACGCATGTGACATATCTCCCACAGGCTGCCCGCCTAGTGCTTAAGTTAGGGGCTGAACGTGGCTTTTTCCAGCTGTGGCAGGTTGTCGGGGCCGGGCGCACTCATTAACGTGAATTGCCGCTTTACGAGCCGAATGATAATGAGCGTGTCCGAGGAACTTATTCTTAGGCGCGCCCGTTTAAGCGGACCATTTAGAAACGTACAAAGTAAAGGGATTCACGATGAAATCAGCCGCTCTTACCTCTGCCGCCTTGGCGTTGGTGGCGACGCTTGCAGTACCTTTCGCCGCTCATGCCGAGGGCATTATCGGCGGCGCCCAAGAGGGTGCCTATCGTGGTAGCGCCGTAGCTGGCCCGGTTGGCTATGTTGTCGGTGGTGCCGTCGGCGCGGGTGTTGGCGGCGCGGTTGGCGCTGTCAATGGCGCCGTGATCCTCACGTCCGCTGTCGTCAACGGCACCGTCGGTGCTGTCGGCGCCGTCGTGGGCGGGCCGACCGTCACCGTCATGCATGTCCGTCATCATCGTCATCACTGACCTGACCGGCCTGTATTTCTGAGTATTAAAAAGACGCGGAAGCCAGGCTTCCGCGTCTTTTTCGTGTGCGTGCTTTTGTTCGTGTGCATCCTTTTGCCGGGAACTTTTTGGTCTTCGCGGCATTGACGCGACGACCAATCCGAAACGTGACAGGCGTTGACCTGCCGAAAGTTAAGAACACGACAAAAGGATTCTTGGCGATGAAATCAGCCATTTTAAACCTCACCCCGAGCACGACCCTCACCAAACTGGTGTTCGCATCCGCGCTGGCGATGACGGCGATGCTTGCCGTTCCGCACGCGTCTCATGCCCAGGGCGTCTTCGGCGGCATGGATGAAGGTGCCCGGCGCGGTAACCGCGCGGCGGGACCGGTCGGTGCCGTTGTCGGCGCGGGTGTTGGCGGCGCGGTTGGCGGTGTCAACGGCGTGCTCGGCATTTCGCCTCGCGGCTACCGTCATCGTCATTACCGCCGTCACCACCGTCGTTATTGATCGGCGTTACCAGGTTAGCAAAAAGGGACGCGGAGGAAACTCCGCGTCCCTTTTCATATCCAGCTTTGGCTCTGTCAGCGCGTGGCAGCCGCGGTCTTCGGCGTCGCCATCGAGAGGATGGCATTGACCACCACCGCCACCGCGACATTGAGCAGCACCGCGCCGAGGCCGACATAGAACGTGTAGGTCGTGCCATCGAAGTTAAGTGACGCCAGCGGTTTGAGGCCGGCATTCCACGCCGTCCACGACCCCCAGCCGATGCCCGCGAGCCAGCCGAGCAGCAAGGCCGCCGGGCGGAACCACTTCGTCAGCAAGCCGAACACCACCGCCGGGAAGGTCTGGAGAATCCACAGGCCTCCGAGCAATTGCAGGTCGAGCGCGAACTGGGTCGGCAGGAACAGGATGAACGCGAGCGCGCCGACCTTGACCACCAGCGAGGTGATCTTCGCCACGCCGGCTTCCCCGGCGTGATCGATGTCCGGATCGACGAAGCTCTTCCAGATGTTGCGTGTGAACAGGTTCGCCGCGCCGATGCTCATTACTGCGGCCGGCACTAGCGCGCCGATGCCGATGGCGGCGAAAGCGAAGCCCGCGAACCAGGACGGGAACATGGTCTTGAACAGTGCCGGCACCACGTCGGTCGGCGAGGTCACTTTCACGCCCGCGGCATAGGCCATGTAGCCGAGCAGCGCGATCAGGCCGAGCAGCAGGGTGTAGGCCGGCAACAGCACCGCGTTCTTACGGATGGTGTCGGCGGATTTCGACGCGAAGATGCCGGTCAGCGTGTGCGGGTACATGAACGCTGCGAGCGCGGAGCCCAGCGCCAGCGTGGCGTAAGGGAGGTACTGCGCGGGCTTCAGAATCAGGCCGCCAGCGCCTTTCGCGGTGAAGGCGTCGTTCGCTGCCGAGAACACCGCAGCATAGCCGCCGAGCTTGGACGGCACCAGCACCACGGCGACCAGCACCACGATATAGATCATGATGTCCTTGACGAAGGCGATCAGCGCCGGCGCGCGCAGGCCCGAGCTGTAAGTGTAGAGCGCGAGAATGATGAAGGCGGCGATGATCGGCACTTCGCCGGTCAGGCCCATCGCCTTGATGACGGCGCCCATGCCGATCAATTGCAGCGCGATGTAGGGCATGGTCGCGACGATGCCGGTGATCGCCACGACGAGTTCGAGAATGCGCGAGCCGGAATTGCCGAGTACGACGTCGGCGGCGGTGACGTGGCCGTTGGCATGCGCGTTCTTCCACACCAGCGGCATGATCAGGAACACGAGCGGATAAACGATGATGGTGTAGGGCAGCGCGAAGAAGCCGTAAGCGCCGACCGCGTAGACCAGCGCCGGCACCGCGATCACGGTGTAGGCGGTGTAGAAGTCGCCGCCGACCAGAAACCAGGTGATCCAGGTGCCGAACTGGCGCCCGCCAAGGCCCCACTCGTCGAGATGCGCGGGGACGTTGCCGCGCTTCCAGTTCGCGGCCATGAAACCCATGACCGTGACGAGAAGGAAGAAGAAGATGAAGACGCTGGCTGCTGTCCAGTCGATCTGTGTGTCCATGACTATGCTTTCTGCGAAATTGTTATGAGGCGATCAGCGCGCGCGCGGGGTTCTGGCTTTTGCCCGTCAGGTTTTGTCATCGCGCGGCGTCGCCTTGTAGACGAGCCAGATCAGCAGCGAGGTGATCGGCACCCAGGCAAGCTGGTACCAGTAGAAGAACGGAAAACCG
Organism: Xanthobacteraceae bacterium; assembly: GCA_019747015.1. GTDB lineage: Bacteria > Pseudomonadota > Alphaproteobacteria > Rhizobiales > Xanthobacteraceae > Afipia. The sequence goes on along the minus strand of JAIERI010000201.1, from coordinate 7,902 downwards.
AACAGCGAGGGTTCCGCCGAATTATAGAATGGCACCCACAGCAGCCCGATAAAGGGCACGAGCAGAAGAAATCGCATGACTATTCTCCAGAAATTTGTCCGCGCGGAACGAAATGATCGCGATTGCTAGAAGGTGTGGACGTAGGCGTCCACGCGAAATACGGCAGGGCTGCCATACCTCTGCCGCTGCATCGACTTAAGTCTCAAATGATTTTGAGAGGGAATCAAAGCGCCGTGATGATGCATCGCGATGGGAGTGCCCGATAAGGTCACTCACTCGGCGCCCTAGCGCTTCAAGCGATAGCCGGTCTTGAAGATCCACCAGATCACGACCATGCACAGCGCCAGGAAGCCGAGCGTCATGCCGAAGCTGACATACACGCTGACATCGGCCACTTCGGTAAAGGCCCAGCGGAAACCGCTGATGAGATAGACCACCGGGTTGAAATAGGTCACGTAGCGCCAGAGCGGCGGCAGCATGCTGATCGAATAGAAGCTGCCGCCAAGGAAGGTGAGTGGCGTGATGACCAGCAGCGGGATCGCCTGCAGTTTCTCGAAACCATCGGCCCAGATGCCGATGATGAAGCCGAACAGGCTGAAGGTGATCGCGGTGAGCACGAGGAACACCAGCATCCAGCCGGGGTGGGCGATCTTCAGCGGCACGAACAGTCCGGCGGTGGCCAGAATGATCAGGCCGAGCACGATCGATTTGGTCGCCGCCGCGCCGACATAGCCGAGCACGGCCTCGAACGAGGACACCGGCGCGGAGAGCAATTCGTAGATAGTGCCGGTGAATTTCGGGAAATAGATGCCGAACGAGGCGTTGGCAATGCTCTGCGTCAGTACCTGCAGCATGATCAGGCCCGGCACAATGAACGCGCCATAGCTGACGCCGTGGATTTCGGGAATCCGCGAGCCGATCGCCGAGCCGAACACCACGAAATACAGCGAGGTCGAGATCACCGGCGAGACGATGCTCTGCAAAAGCGTACGAAACGTGCGCGCCATCTCGAATTTGTAAATGGAGCCGACGGCGTGAAAATTTATCATGCGCCTTGTCTCACTGGCGCATGATCGCGATCGAAAAACCGGTATCCACTTTTTCGGATCATGCGCGTTTCACCAGGCTGACGAAAATCTCTTCCAGTGAACTTTGCGTGGTGTTGAGATCGTTGAAGGCAAGACCGGCGTCGCGCAGATCGTTCAGCAGCGTGGTAATTCCGGTGCGCTCGCCCTTGGTGTCGTATGTATAGGTCAGTTCCTCGCCATCCTCGGATATCTCAAGATTATACGGGGCGAGCGCTGGAGGTAGCGACACGATCCTCTCCGGCAGATGCAGCTTGAGCTGCTTGCGGCCGAGCTTCTGCATCAACGAGGCCTTGTCCTCGACCAGAATGATTTCGCCCTTGTTGATGACGCCGACGCGGTCGGCCATCTCCTCGGCTTCCTCGATGTAATGCGTGGTCAGGATAATGGTGACGCCTTTCTCCCGCAATTCGCGAACCAGTTGCCACATCGATTTGCGCAATTCGACGTCAACGCCCGCGGTCGGTTCATCCAGGAACAAAATTTGAGGCTCGTGCGCCAGCGCCTTGGCGATCATCACGCGGCGCTTCATGCCGCCGGAGAGCGTGATGATCGGGCTGTCGCGCTTGTCCCATAGCGACAGGTCTTTCAAGGTTTTTTCAATATGCGCGGGATCTTTCGCCTTGCCGAACAGGCCGCGGCTGAAACTGACCGTGTTGCGCACTTTCTCGAAGGCGTCGGTGTGCAGTTCCTGCGGCACCAGCCCGATCATCTGGCGCGCGGCGCGATAGTCCGTGACGTTGTCGTGGCCGCCGACCGTGACCTTGCCCTCGGTCGCCATCGCAAGTCCGCAGATCACGCTGATCAGCGTGGTCTTGCCGGCGCCATTCGGGCCCAGCAGCGCGAAGATTTCGCCGGGCTGAATATCGAGACTGACATTTTTCAGTGCGGTGAAACCGGACTTGTAGGTCTTGGTCAGATTGGAAACGGAAATGATAGGGGACATGCAGACGATCTTTGGGGCGGGGGTGCACACATAAAGGGCGGAGTGGGACGAAACAAGGGCCGTGACGGCAGTTTCTCGCGGCGCTTAAGCCTTCGTCACAAAACTGTCGACCACTTTCTTCTCGCCGGCTTTTTCGAAGGCGATGGTGAGTTTGTTGCCGTCTACCCTGGCGACACGGCCGTAACCGAACTTCTGGTGAAATACCCGGTCGCCGGGTGAAAACTCAGACACCGTGCCGGTGGACTTGGCGACCAGTTCGCCTTCGATGGTCATTGCCTTGCGGTTGAAACCCTTCGGCGCCGAATCGAAACGCGCCGCGCTTTCCTCGAATCCGCCGCCGCCACTGTTGCCATTGCGGGCGCGGTTGGCTTGCGCGCGCTGCCAGCCCGGCGTCGAGTAACTCGATCCAAAAGCTTCGACATTGTCGAAGCGCGACGCGCCGTAACCACCGGCGCCACCCCAGCCTGCGCCGCCCTTGGACTCGGTGATCTCGACGCTGTCCGCGGGCAACTCGTCCAGGAAGCGCGAGGGGATCGTGGTCGTCCACGAGCCATGGATGCGCCGGTTGGTCGCGAAATAGAGTTTGGCCCGGCGGCGCGCGCGGGTGATGCCGACGTGGGCCAGACGCCGCTCCTCCTCGAGGCCCGCGCGGCCCTGCTCATCCAGCGCGCGCTGATGCGGAAACAATCCTTCTTCCCAGCCGGGCAGGAATACGTTGTCGAATTCGAGCCCCTTCGCCGAATGCAGTGTCATCAGCGATACCGCGTCCTCGTCCGCGCCGCCTTCGCGGTCCATCACCAATGAGATGTGTTCGAGGAAGCCACTGAGGTTCTCGAACTCCTCCATCGAGCGGACAAGCTCTTTCAGGTTTTCGAGCCGGCCCGCGGCGTCCGCTGAACGGTCCTTCTGCCACATCTCGGTATAGCCGCTCTCGTCGAGTACGATTTCGGCGAGCCTTGTGTGCGGAATGCTGTCGCGCTGAATCTGCCAGCGGTCGAAATTGGTCATCACCTCGCGCAGGCTGCTGCGCGCCTTCGGCTTCAACTCATCGGTCTCGATCACCGCGCGCGCCGCCTCGGTGAGCGGGACGCGGCGCTTGCGCGCGATATCGTGCAACAATTGCACGCTGGCGTCGCCGAGGCCGCGCTTGGGTACATTGACGATGCGCTCGAAAGCGAGATCGTCGGCGGGGGAATTGATGACGCGCAGATAAGCCAGCGCGTCGCGGATTTCGGCGCGCTCATAGAATCGCGGGCCACCGATCACGCGATACGGCAAACCCAGCGTGACGAAACGGTCTTCGAACTCGCGCATCTGGAACGAGGCGCGCACCAGAATGGCGATTTCATTCAGCTTATGGCCGGCGCGCTGCAGCTCCTCGATCTCCTCACCGATGCCGCGCGCTTCCTCTTCGGAATCCCACGCGCCGGTGACCGTGACCTTTTCACCGGCGACGTCCTCGGTGCGCAATGTCTTTCCAAGACGGCCTTCGTTGAACGCGATCAGGTGCGAGGCGGCGGCGAGGATGTGGCCGGTCGAGCGGTAATTGCGCTCGAGGCGGATGACCTTCGCGCCGGGGAAGTCGTGCTCGAAGCGCAGAATGTTGTCGACCTCCGCGCCGCGCCAGCCATAGATTGACTGGTCGTCGTCGCCGACGCAGCAGATGTTTTTCGGGGCGGTGAGGGGGGCGACATTTTCTTGGTCGTTATCACCGGGCCGACGCGAAGCGTCGAGACCCGGTGATCCATCTTGTGAAGATGGAATGGATTGCCGGGTCAAGCCCGGCAATGACGGCTTGGACGGCGCCTGCGCCAAGAGGCGCAGCCACAGATATTGCGCGACGTTGGTGTCTTGATATTCGTCGACCAGAATGAACTTGAAGCGGCTCTGATATTGCCGCAGCACGTCGGGATGCTCACGGAACAGCCGGATGTTTTCCAGCAAGAGATCGCCGAAATCGGCCGCGTTGAGAATCTTCAGTCGCTCCTGATAGGCCGCATAAATCTTGCCGCCCTTGCCGTTGCCGAACATAGCGGCTTCGCCTGCCGGCACCTGCGAGGGTGTCAGGCCGCGATTCTTCCAGCTGTCGATCAGCCCGGCGAGCATGCGCGCTGGCCAGCGCTTGTCGTCGATGCCTTCGGCTTGCAAAAGCTGTTTCAGCAAACGGATTTGATCGTCGGTGTCGAGCACGGTGAAGTTGGATTTCAACTGCACCAGTTCGGCGTGATAGCGCAGGATGCGCCCGCCGATGGAATGAAATGTGCCGAGCCAGGGCATGCCCTCGACCGTCTGACCGAGCATCTGGCCGAGGCGAAGTTTCATCTCGCGCGCGGCCTTGTTGGTGAAGGTCACCGACAGGATTTCCGCCGGCCGCGCACGGCCGAGGCTGAGGATATGTGCGATGCGCGAGGTCAGCACCCGCGTCTTGCCGGTGCCCGCGCCGGCCAGCACCAGCACCGGACCATCCAGCGTTTCGACGGCCTCGCGCTGCTCCGGATTGAGCGCGTTCAGATATTGCGGAGCGGCGGACGCGCGCGCACGCGCGGCAATCCCGCCAGGGGCAGGCTGGTGGGACGGCACGTCGAGTGGCGGCAATTTGTTCGGTTCGGTCATGCGATTCGGGTCCGGCCCACGATGGCATCGCGCGACCGCGAAAGGGAGCCTTCATATCAGGATGAGACCAGATATAGGCATTCTGAGGCCCTTCGGACAGGCCAGTTCAGCGCGATGGTTGAGGCTGTGATTTCAGTAGCGACCGGATCTTGTCCGCATCGGCCGGTGTTGCCGGGTTGTAGATCACCATGCCGAGATCGGGACGGCCATCAACGGCGAATGCCGAGTATTCCATCGCGAGCGGTCCAGCGATGGGGTGACGCAGGGTTTTCTTGCCGTCACCATGCGTGCGCACCTCGTTAGCGCGCCACATGGTCTCGAACTCCGGGCTAAGTCTGCAAAGATCGTCGACGAGCGACTGAATCTCCTGAGTTGCCCCTGCACGTGCGACGTCGGCGCGGAACCCAGCCACGACGAAACGCGCAACGCTTTCCCAATCGGATTGCGCGGCCCGGACACGGGAACTGGAAAACATCAGACGCAGGATATTGCGCTGAGAGGCCTCAAGGGCTCCGTAGTCCGTCAGCACCACGGCAGCGGCGCGATTCCATGCGACCACGTCCCATGTCGGCGTCTTCACAAAGGCTGGACTTACCTCCAGCGCGTCGAGGATGCGCTGCAGTCGCGGGGTGACGCCTTCGGGCGCGTGATAGCGGACTTCCGGCGGTCGGCCCAACGCGAGATGAAAGATGTGCGAACGCTCGACATCGGTCAGCATCATCGCGCGTGCGATGCGGTCGAGCACGTCAGGGGACGGCGCGCCGCCACGTCCCTGCTCTAACCATGTGTACCAGGTGGCGCTGACATTCGCGCGCTGCGCGACTTCCTCGCGCCGCAGTCCCGGAGTCCGCCGGCGTTTCAAGGAAAACCCAAGCGCCGCCGGATCGAGCTTCGCGCGGCGATCCCGAAGGTACACTCCGAGCAAATTGTCGTCGGTCGTCGGCATGCTCGTCCTGTTAGCTATTATACCCGTATAAGATCACTACTTTACCAGAATAGCTCAAGCGCCGACATAGCATCCTTCCCACATCAGGAGGATTTGCTATGCGTGTTTTTGTGACCGGCGCGACCGGATTCGTCGGCACTGCCGTTGTGAAAGAACTGCTCAGTGCGGGACACACGGTGCTCGGCCTCGTGCGCTCGGATGCAGGTGCCGCGTCCCTTGCCGCGACGGGAGCAGAAGTGCATCGCGGTTCGCTCGAAGATATTGAGAGCCTGCGAAGCGGTGCGGCTAAAGCCGACGGCGTGATCCACACCGCCTTCATCCATGACTTCGATAATTATCAGGCGTGCTGCGACATCGACCGCCGCGCCATCGAGACTCTTGGAGGCGCGCTCGAAGGCTCCAATCGGCCGATGATCGTGACCTCCGGATTGGCGCTGCTTGCGCCGGGCCGCATTGCGGAGGAGCAGGATGCGCCGTCTCCGGATTTTCCTCGTGTTTCGGAAAAGACCGCGGCCGAATTCGCAGCGCGCGGTGTGCGGGTGGGCACGGTTCGCCTGCCGCCGACCGTGCATGGCGACGGCGATCACGGCTTCATTCCGCACCTTATTAAGATCGCGCGCGAGAAGGGCGTGTCGGCCTTTGTTGACGAAGGCGCAAACCGGTGGGCTGCCGTGCATCGGCTGGACGCCGCGCGTGCGTTTCGGCTCGCTCTTGAGCAGGGTGCGGATCGTGGTCCCTATCATGCCGTCGCTGAAGAGGGGATTGCATTCAAGGACATCGCCGGTCTGATCGGGCGACGCCTCGGCATACCGGTGGTCGCCAAGTCCGCCGAAGAGGCCGCAGCGCATTTCGGGTGGTTTGCGATGTTCGCGGGCATGAATTTACCCGCAGCGAGCGCGCGCACGCGTGCCCTGTTGGAATGGCAACCCGAGCAGATCGGATTGATTGCCGATCTTGATCATCCGCGCTACTTCCCGACCTGAAACGAGCCGCGGTGCGGAATAATTTGTTCCCGCACCGGATGCGGATTTTACGGATTTCTGCTGCGCCGCGTTCAGGAACTTTCGTTTCGGCTTCGGATTGATTTTCCAAAGGAGGCGCGGTTTGCCTTCGGTTAATCCAAGGAGAAAGTCATGTTGAGCTGGGTTGTTACCTTTCTGATTATCGCGCTGGTCGCCGGTCTTCTGGGCTTTGGCGGCATCGCCGGTGCGTCCATCGAAATAGCCAAGATCGTGTTCTTCATTGCCATCGTGCTATTCGTGATCTCGGCGCTGGTCGGTCTGGCGCGCGGCGGACGCACGAACATCTAGGCGCACAAAACATCTGAGGTAATTGCAATTCGCCCGATCGGTCAGCTTGACCGGCCGGGCGTCCTGCGCCACGGTCCGCCTCCATCGACCGTGTTGGATGATTGAGCGTGGCTTCTTCTGTGTCCGTCCTGGAGCGTCCTGCGCCGAATGCGCTGAGCAGTGCCATCGCGGCGCTTGCCGCGCGTTTCGGAAACCATCTCATCACCTCGCAAGCGGTGCGTGACCAGCACGCCCACACCACGACATGGATCGCGCCGCAGCCGCCGGATGCGGTGGTGATGGCGCAGGCCACCGCCGACATTCAGGACGCGGTGCGTATCTGCGCTGGATATAGAGTGCCGGTGATCGCGTTCGGCACAGGTTCGTCTCTGGAAGGGCAGGTCAACGCGCCGCTCGGCGGTGTCAGCATCGACACCCGCGAAATGAACCGTATTATCGCCGTGAATCCCGACGATCTCGATTGCGTGATCGAGCCCGGGGTGACACGCAAGGCGCTCAACGAACATCTGCGCGATCAGGGCCTGTTCTTCCCGATCGATCCCGGCGCCGACGCCTCGCTCGGCGGCATGGCGGCGACCCGTGCCTCCGGCACCAACGCGGTGCGTTACGGCACCATGCGCGACAATGTGCTGGCGCTGAAAGTCGTGCGCGCCGTCGGCGAGATTATCACGACCGGTACCCGCGCGCGCAAATCGTCTGCCGGTTACGATCTGACGCATCTGTTCGTCGGCTCGGAAGGCACGCTCGGAATCATTTCCGAACTGACCATCAAGCTGCGCGGCATTCCGCAGTCCATCGCCGCCGGCTCATGTTCCTTTGCGACCGTGAAGGGCGCATGCGACGCCACCATTCTGGCGATCCAGACGGGTATTCCGCTGGCGCGCATCGAGTTGCTGAATGTCGCGCAGGTGCGCGCCTGCAATGCCTATTCGAAGCTGACGCTGCATGAGACGCCTTTGCTGCTGCTCGAATTCCACGGCACCGAGGCCGATGTCGCCGAGC
>JAIERI010000235.1 GCA_019747015.1 Xanthobacteraceae bacterium | reverse complement strand
CACGAAGTGAAGCTGATCGTCGACCTGATCTATGAAGGCGGCATCGCCAACATGAACTACTCGATCTCGAACACCGCGGAATATGGCGAGTATGTCACCGGTCCGCGTATCGTCACCGCCGAGACCAAGGCCGAAATGAAGCGGGTGCTGACCGATATTCAGACCGGCAAGTTCGCCCGCGACTGGATGCTGGAGAACAAGGTCAATCAGGCCTCGTTCAAGGCGACGCGCGCCCGTGTCAACGATCACCAGATCGAGGCGGTCGGCGCCAAGCTGCGCGACATGATGCCCTGGATCAAGAAGGGCGCGCTGGTCGACAAGGCGAAGAACTAATTCGACCGGATTGAGATTGAGAAAGGACCGCGCAAGCGGTCCTTTTTATTTGCGCGACACGATCTTGATGCGATAGGCGGTGGCTGGTCCGCTGGCGCCGAGAAAACTGCGCGTCAGCTTTACCTCGGCCCATTGTCCCTGCGTCCATCCTTCTTGCGCGAGCATATCGCCTTGCGATTGGCAGGCCGCGTCGTTGCTCAAGCAGATGATGGCCAGTCTTGTGTTACTATCCGCCGGAGTAAACGTTGCGCCGGGCAGCGGCTGCGCGGAGGGCAACAGGAAGTAAAGCCCTTTCAGTATTTCTCCATCGCCCGTTAAAAAACCGACTGGTTTGTCGGAGAGTTTGCCGATCTCGCGCGCAAGCTGCTGCCAGTGCTGCCGATGTTGTTCGTTGCTGTCCTGTAAATGCTGGATGCCGATGAACGGCGCGACGATGACAGAGGCGATGGTGACAACGGCAGCAATGAGAGCGGTCCGCGTCGCGGCCAGCGCGGGCACGTTGAGCAGCGGTGAGCCGAAAAGCACAACCGGCAACAGCGCCCAGTTCGGAAAAGTCCACAGCGGCGTCAGCCGGTGCGGCATCGCGAGATTGACAAGCGCCGGCAGCGCCAAAGGCACCAGCAGCAGGACCAGCGCGAGTTTTCGGCCTTCCTCTTGCGGCGCGATGGTGTCGGCCATTGCCGCGCGGTTCGGCCGAAGCGCGGCGAGGATCAACAGCGGCGCGATGACGTCGGCTGCGGAGCCGATCAGAAACATCACAGAACGGACGACATCGGCACTGAACGGATCGGCAGACCGCAGGCTCAGCAGAAAGCTGTCGGTGTCGCCGCCGCGCTCCGTCAACAGCCAGACCAGATGCGGCGCCACCACGACGAGCGCGGCTGCGGCCATCGCATAGGGCGCCCGCGAGCGCCAGAATGGCCGTGCCGTCGCGCCTGTGAACGATGCTGCGAATACTCCGGCGACCAGATAGATCGCCCAGTATTTTCCGAGGAACGCGAAACCGAGACACGCGCCCGCCAGTGCCGCGTCGCTGCCCCTCAATGTGCGCCGGGCGCGCAGATAGAACAGCAAGGCCGCCGCCCAGAACGGCATCATCACCAGATTGGCGTTGAACTTGATCGCCTGAAACGTATAGAGCGGCACCAGAGTGAGGCTAGCGATGCCGAGCAGTGCGCGGTTGAAATCCAGATGATCGCGCAGCAGCCGCCAGGTGATCGCCAGCGTTATTGTAATTGTCGAGACCGCGAGCAGATGCGCGGCCCATGCCGTGCGCGGAAACACCGAGAACCACAGGCCGAACACCCAGCCGCTGAGCGGCGGATGCTTATAGCCGAAGGCGAAATGCTGTGCCCAGATCGACATTTCGCTGAGGTCATAATGTGCGTCGAGCGAGCCGAGAGAGACGACATCGAACACGAACCATGCGATGGCGAAGCCCGCCAGCAGCGCGGCGAGCAAAATTGTCTCGCGGTGTTCGGCGCGGACGCGTTCGACAACGCGCATCGCCGCTCGCTCGATGCGAAATGCGCGCGGGTCGTCGGCGAGGGAGGGAGCGTCCGCCAAATGGGGCCTCAATGAAAACGAACCCGCTCTTATCATTCGGGTGCGGACGCCGACAGCCAAAAATGAACGGCGTCACAATTCAGCGTTTGGAAAGCCTGTCCCACAGCCAGTGCGCCACCGCGTCCGGCGAGCTTGTGGCGTCGTTGCCGCTGGCGCGCAGATTGGCCGCGCGCATGGCGGCGAGGTCGATGGCATCGTCAAGCGGTTTCAGCGCAGCCTTCAGTTTTTCGTCATCGGCGCGTTTGGGTGAAATCAGCAACACCGCATCATAGGGTGGAATGGCGTGTTTGACGTCGTCCAGCACGACCAGATCGTATTTGGCGATCAGCCCGTCGCTGGTGTAGCCGGCGATGACATCGACCTCGCCGGTGGCCACGGCGGCATACATGAAATCCGGTTGCATCTGCTGCTGACGACGAAAGGCGAGACCATAGGATTTTTGCAGCGCCGCCCATTCGGGGCGGGAGAAGAACTCATAGTCGCCAGCGATCGACATCTGTCCCGCATGAGAGACCAGATCGGCAATGGAGTGGATGCCGAGCGCATCGGCGCGCTTGCGCGGCATCACCAGCGCATAGGCGTTGGCGAAGCCGAGATCGCCCACCAGCGTGATTTTGTATTTGTCGGCGAGAATTGTCGTCAGGTCCGCGAGCAGTTCGGCGCGCGGCTTGATGCCGCTCTGCTGCAACTGGTTGATCCACAGCGTCCCGGTGTAATCGACATAGACGTCGATGTCGTTCGAGGCGAGCGCCTCGAAGATCACGTTGGAGCCGAGGCCCTCGCGCGGACTTGCGCTCAGCCCGGACGCCTGCAGGCGCTGCTCGATCAGCGCGGCGAGAACATATTGTTCGGTGAAGGTTTTCGCGCCGATGATGTAGGTCGATTTCGCGCGCGCCATGGTTGGCGCAAGCGTCGCCAGCACCAGCGCAATGAGACCGAGCACGCCGAGAGCGATGCGCAGGCGGCTTCGCAGCCGCACGCCGGTTTCGATCAGCGCCAGCAGTTGATCAACCGCCAATGCGAGCAAAGCGGCTGCGCCGCAGCCGAACAGCACGAACACCCAGTTCTGGGTTTGCAATCCGGCGAAGATGTAATTCCCCAGACTGGTCTGGCCGATCGGGGTGGAGAGGGTCGCGGTGCCGATCACCCACACCGCTGCGGTGCGGATGCCGGCCATCATCACCGGCAGCGCCAGTGGCAGTTCGACCATCGTCAAGGATTGGCCGCGCGTCATGCCGACGCCCTCGGCCGCTTCTATAATGGCGGGGTCAATGCCTTGGAGCCCCGTGATGGTGTTTCGCAGCACGGGAAGCATGGAGTAGAGCGCCAGCGCCAGCACCGATGGCAGAAAGCCGAACGCGGAAAAGCTGAACCCGAACCATTTCAGCGACAATTGTGCGAGCGCCAGCAGCAGCGGATAGAACAACGCCAGCAGCGCCAATCCGGGCACGGTCTGCACCACACTGGCGACACCGAGCAACGCGGCGCGCAACACCGGCCGCCGTCTGGCAATCAAGGCCAGCGGAAGGCTGATCGCGAGCCCGAGCGCCAGCGCGGTGAGGCTGACGCGGACATGGTTGCCGAGATAATCCGGCAGCCGCAGCAGCGCCTCGTGCCAGCGCGGATCGGCAAACGGTATCATGACGAAGCTCCCGAGCCGCCTTGCGATAACAGACTCTGGAGCCGTTCGGCCTGACGGCGCGGCGTGCGTAAAAGTTCGCCGACATAGGAATCATCGACCCGCGCAAGCTCGCTCGCGGTGCCTTGCGCAAGCAGATGGCCGGAGCGCATCACCGCGATGCGGTCGGCGAGCAGCACCGCCTCCGCCATGTCGTGGGTGATCATCACCGTGGTCAGACCGAGTTCGCGATGCAAGGCGCGATAATCCTCACCGAGCGCGTCGCGGGTGAGGGGATCGAGCGCACCGAACGGCTCGTCCATCAGGACGATTTTCGGCTTTGCCGCCAGTGCTCGCGCCACGCCGACGCGCTGGCGTTGGCCACCGGACAATTCATGCGGGAAGCGGTCGCGGTGCTGCGCGCGATCCAGCCGCACCAGGTTGATCAGTTCATCGACCCGTGCGGAGATGTTCGCCTCGGGCTCGCCGAGCAAACGCGGCGTGACGCCGATGTTCTGCGCCACGCTCATGTGAGGAAATAATCCGCCGCTCTGGAACACGTAGCCGATGCTTCTGCGCAGCGCGATCGGATCGGCGCGGCTGATGTCCTGGCCATGAACGCGCACCACGCCGCTGTCCGGCTCGATCAGCCGGCTGGTCAGTCTGAGTAGCGTGGTCTTGCCGGACCCCGAGCCGCCGACGATGGCGAGGAATTCGCCCTGTGCGATCGTCAGGGAGATATCGTCCACGGCCTTTGTACGGCCGCCATCGAAGGTCTTGACGACGTGCTCGAAGGCAATGGCAGGCGCTGACGGGCTCATATTAAGCCGATAACACGGCCTTGCATCACGACCAAGCGAGCGGCTGGTACTGGCGGACCCTTTTGGACATGTATAGCGTTGTCGTTTGAACAGAGAGCGGTGTGTGCATGAGCGACAAGAAGAAATCCAATTATTCGAAAGCGGATCTGAAGCGCTATGTCGAACCGTTCATGATTGATGGCGCGAAAGAGTGCCATCTCAAATCCCACAAGCCGGATGAAAAGGGGGGGCTCGACAAGGAAACCGCCAAGGAAATTCTCAAGGCCAACAACCAGCGCATGCGCGACCTGCAGGAAAAACTGTATGCGCACGATCGCTGGTCGGTGCTGCTGATCTTTCAGGGCATGGATGCAGCGGGGAAGGACAGCGCCATCGAGAACGTGATGTCCGGCGTCAATCCGCAGGGCTGCGAAGTCACCGCGTTCAAGCAGCCTTCCTCCAACGAACTCGACCATGATTTCATGTGGCGCAATATGGTCGCGCTGCCGCAGCGCGGGCGTATCGGGATTTTCAACCGCTCGTATTACGAGGAATTGCTTGTCGTTCGCGTGCATCAGGAGGTGCTGGCGAAGGAGAAGCTTCCGTCCTCGCTTGTCACCAAGAATATCTGGCGCGAGCGCTTCGAGGATATTTCGGCGATCGAAAAATACCTCGCCCGCAACGGCACGGTGATCCTGAAATTCTTCCTCAATGTATCGAAGGAGGAGCAGCGGGTGCGTTTTCTGGAGCGGTTGGACGACCCATGGAAGAACTGGAAGTTCTCGCTCGGCGATGTCGCCGAGCGCGCGTTCTGGAACAAGTATCAGGCCGCGTATCAGGATATCTTGCGCCACACCTCGGCCAGGCACGCGCCATGGATCGTGGTGCCGGCGGATCACAAATGGTTCGCCCGCGTGGTCATCAGTTCGGCCATCCTCAATGCGCTGGAGAAGCTCGATTTGCATTACCCGAAAAAAGCAGCGGACGGCTCGGCCAGCGAATTGAAAAAGGCGCGGATCGCGCTTGAGCATGAACACCGCCGCCCGGCCGTGAGGAAAAGGCGGGCAGTCCCGCGCAGGGAACCGATGCGAACTGCGCAAGTCCGGCCTGCAAAAGCCACCGAATCAGCGCCGGATGAGTCGAAAGGACAGGATACCTGACTGTTTTTGGCGTTGCGGCAGCTCCATTTTGTCGTCTAGAAGATGTTATCGGCATGATCGCAACCAACCATCAATGGTTTGAGCGCATCATGGGTCGATCAGCTGCGTGGACAATATGACGATCGAGAGCGGCAAATTCGGGATGCAGGACGCGGTGGCTTTGGCCGCCGGTTTTGGTGCGTCCGCTGCCGTGTTGCCGGGCCGCACGCTTCTTGCCGGGCTTCTGCTTCTTATTCGCCCCTGAGGGCCGTCCGGGCATGCGCCTGGGCACTCAGGGGATCGCAATAAAGCATCGAAACCCGCGCGCACGCCCCTGAAGCGGCGCATCTGACCGAAGGATACTCCCATGACCACCGCAACTAAATCCGGCTCCGCGAAGTCGGACAAAGACCGCGTCGTTATCTTCGACACCACCTTGCGCGACGGAGAGCAGTCTCCCGGCGCCACCATGACCCATGAGGAAAAACTCGAGGTCGCCGAGCTGCTCGATACCATGGGCGTCGATATCATCGAGGCCGGTTTCCCGATTGCCTCGATTGGCGATTTCGAGGCGGTGTCAGAGATCGCCAAGAATGCGAAAAACGCGGTGATCGCGGGGCTGGCCCGTGCGATTCCGGGCGATATCGCCCGCGCAGGCGAGGCGGTGCGCCACGCTCGGCGAGGACGCATTCACACCTTCGTCTCGACCTCGCCGATTCATTTGGAGCACCAGATGCGCAAGAGCGAGGCCGAGGTGCTGGAGATCATCACTGCCACGGTGATGCAGGCGCGCAACCTTGTCGATAACGTCGAATGGTCGGCGATGGACGCCACCCGCACCCCGATCGACTATCTGTGCAAATGCGTCGAGACCGCGATCGCGGCCGGCGCGACCACGATCAATTTGCCGGATACGGTGGGCTACGCGGTACCGGACGAATATCGCAGGATGTTCAAAGCCATTCGCGAGCGCGTGCCGAATTCGGACAAGGCCGTGTTCTCGGTGCATTGCCACGACGATCTGGGTCTGGCGGTCGCCAATTCGCTGGCCGGCGTCGAGGGCGGCGCGCGGCAGATTGAGAGCACCATCAACGGGATCGGCGAGCGCGCCGGCAACGCCGCGCTCGAGGAAGTCGTGATGGCGATCAAGACCCGCGGCGACGTGATGCCGTATTGGTGCGAGGTGGAATCCACCATGCTGACCCGCGCCTCGAAACTGGTGTCGGCGGCGACCTCATTCCCGGTGCAGTACAACAAGGCTATCGTCGGGCGGAACGCCTTCGCGCATGAAAGCGGCATCCATCAGGACGGCGTTTTGAAACACGCGCAGACTTACGAGATCATGACGCCGGAAAGCGTCGGCCTGAAGCAGACCTCACTGGTGATGGGCAAGCATTCCGGACGGCACGCCTTTCAGCACAAGCTGAAGGATCTCGGCTATGAACTGGCCGATAACCAGTTGCAGGACGCCTTCGTGCGCTTCAAGGCGCTCGCCGACCGCAAGAAGGACATCTACGACGAGGACATCGAGGCGCTGGTCGATCAGGAGATCGCGCAGGCGCATGACCGCATGCATCTGGTGTCGCTGACGGTGATCGCCGGCACCCATGGTCCGCAACGCGCGACCATGAAACTCAATGTCGATGGCAAGATGCGGATCGACGAAGCCGAGGGCAACGGCCCGGTCGATGCGGTATTCAACTGCATCAAGGCGCTGGTGCCGCACGAGGCCAAGCTGGAACTGTATCAGGTCCACGCCGTGACCGCCGGAACCGATGCGCAGGCCGAGGTCTCGGTGCGGCTGTCGCAGGACGGCCGTTCCGTGACGGCGCGCGGTTCGGACCCTGATACCTTGGTGGCGTCCGCACAGGCGTATTTGAGCGCGCTCAACAAGATCGTGATGAAAAAGCAGCGCGACATGCCGGTGGCCGCAGCCGGGCACTAACGTGTGAACGCTTGCATCTGTCCATTAAAATGCGACGGCGCATTCTTCGGAATGCGCCGTCTTGCGTTGCAGCGAACTTTGACCCCTGCGAAGGGGCAATAGCCTTGATTGCACCTGTTTGAGATGGTCCCTTGGATTCAAGCAGGCGGAGCGCTATTCCGTCTATTCCAAGTTTGGGAGGAAACATGAAAAAGATCATTCTGGCCGCGGTGTCCGTCGCGGCCCTCGCTTTAATTGGACCCGCCGGCGCGCAATCGCCGATTGTCATCAAATTCAGCCATGTCGTTGCGCCCGAAACGCCCAAGGGCAAGGGCGCCGAGAAGTTCAAGGAACTTGCCGAGAAGTACACCAACGGCAAGGTCAAGGTCGAAGTCTATCCGAACTCGCAGCTTTACAAGGACAAGGAAGAGGTCGAGGCCTTGCAACTCGGCGCCGTGCAAATGCTGGCGCCATCGCTCGCCAAGTTCGGGCCGCTGGGTGTCAAGGAATTCGAGGTATTCGATCTTCCCTATATTATGCCGGACAAGGCCGCGCTGAAGCGCATTACCAACGGCCCGGTCGGCAAGAGCCTGCTTGACAAGCTCGATGTCAAGGGGATCAAGGGTCTCGCGTATTGGGACAACGGTTTCAAGATCATGAGCGCGAACAAGCCGCTTCATACCCCTGCCGATTTTCAGGGTCTGAAGATGCGGATCCAGTCGTCCAAGGTTCTGGAATCCGAGATGCGGGCCCTAGGTGCCATTCCGCAGGTTCTGGCCTTCTCCGAAGTCTATCAGGCTCTTCAGACCGGCGTTGTGGACGGCACCGAAAATCCGCCGTCCAATATGTACACACAGAAGATGCATGAAGTGCAAAAACACGCCACGCTATCAAACCACGGCTATCTGGGTTACGCGGTGATCGTGAACAAGAAGTTCTGGGATGACTTGCCGGCGGACGTCCGCTCGCAACTGGAAAAGGCAATGAACGAGGCTACGGTCTACGCCAACGATATCGCACAAAAAGAAAATGACGACGCGCTCGAGGCGATGAAGAAGGCCGGCAAGACAACGTTCTACACGCTGACCCCGGCGGAACTCGCCGAATGGAAAAAGGCGCTTGCCCCCGTGACCGAGGAAATGTCCTCGCGCGTGGGCAAGGATCTGATCGAAGCCTTCCAGAAGGAAGCCAACCTCAAGACGAATTAACAACTGAAAGTAAAGGGCGGCCCGGAGACATTCTGGGCCGCCTTGTTATGATGGGTGCTAACGGCCGGATCAACCGGCTGATAACGACAAGCGGCGCGCAACAAAAGGCCGCGATACCTGATAGGTGTTGGTGGGGGTTACGAAATTGGCTGTCTTTTTACGAATCCTCGATCGTCTCGAGGAAATCATTATCGCCTCTCTGATTGCTGGCGCGACTGTCGTGATTTTTGTCTCGGTCGTTCATCGTTACGGCACCGGTATTCATTTTCTCTATCCGTTCCTTCATAAGATTCATCTCTCCTGGGCGCAGGAATTGTGCATCTACATGTTTGTGTGGATGGCCAAGTTCGGCGCGGCTTACGGCGTCCGGACCGGCATCCATGTAGGCGTCGACGTGCTCGTCCTCAAGCTATCGCCGAAATGGCGCAAGGGCGTGATCCTGTTCGGGTTGCTGTGCGGCGCGCTCTTCACCGGTGTCGTCGGGACAATGGGCGCGAAGTTCTGCTACGGGCTGAGTTTCACCGATCAGACGACGCCTGATCTCGAATGGCCAAGCTGGATCGTCTATCTCTGCATCCCCCTCGGCTCCTACCTGATGTGTTTCAGATTTCTGCAAGTCGCCTACGTCTATGCGCGAACCGGCGAGTTGCCGCATCACGATCACACCCATGTCGAAGGCGTTGAGATCGACAATGCAATCGGCCCGACGCCGGAGGGCGTGCAATGAGCACATTCATTATTTTCATGCTGCTCATTGCGTTGATGCTGACCGGCATGCCGATCTCGATCGCGCTCGGCCTGACCGTGCTGACGTTCCTGTTTTTCCTCACGCATGTGCCGATCGAATCAGTCGCGCTGAAATTATTCACCGGCATCGAAAATTTCGAGATCATGGCGATCCCGTTTTTCATTCTCGCCGGAAATTTCCTGACCCATGGCGGCGTGGCGAGGCGCATGATTAATTTCGCGACCTCGATGGTCGGCCACTGGTATGGCGGCCTCGGCCTGGCCGGCGTGATGGCCTGCGCGCTGTTCGCCGCGATCTCGGGCTCATCGCCTGCCACCGTGATCGCGATCGGCTCAATCCTGATGCCCGCGATGGTTGCGCAGGGATTCCCAAAGCGTTTCGGAGCCGGTGTCATTACCACCTCTGGTGCGCTCGGAATCCTAATTCCGCCGTCAATCGTGATGGTGATTTACGCGGTCGCGACAGGCGGCAGCACCGCATTTGGACCGGATGGCGCTCGTGTGACCTCCGCGTCCGTCGGACAGTTATTCATCGCCGGCGTCATTCCGGGCATCATGCTTGCGACATTGCTTGGTCTGACGACGGTTTATCGGGCGTGGAAGAACGACTATCCGCGTCTTCCGCGCGCCACGTGGGCCCAGCGGTTCAAGGCTTTCCGCGAATGCGTGTGGGGCCTGCTGCTGGTCGTGATTGTGCTTGGCGGCATCTATGCCGGCTGGTTTACCCCGACCGAAGCCGCGGCCATGAGCGCGGTTTACGCCTTTGTCATTGCCGTCTTCGTCTACAGGGATTTGTCGCTCAGCGATGTACCGCGTGTGTTGCTTGGCTCGGCCAGCATGAGCGCGATGATCCTCTACATCATCACCAACGCCGTGCTGTTCTCGTTCCTGATGACCAGCGAGCAGATTCCGCAGCAGATGACCGCGTGGATTTCGGAAAACGGCGTGACCTGGGTCACCTTCCTGATTTTCGTGAACGTCCTGCTTCTGGTCGCCGGCAACGTGATGGAAGCAAGTTCGATCGTTCTGATCACGGCGCCGATTCTGTTTCCCATCGCTGTGAAGCTGGGAATCCACCCGGTGCATCTGGGTATCCTGATGGTGGTGAACATGGAGGTTGGCATGTGCCACCCGCCTGTCGGCCTGAACCTTTATGTCGCGTCCAACATCGCTAAAATGGGGATCACGGAACTCACCATCGCGGTCTGGCCTTGGCTCCTCACGATGCTGATCTTCCTTGTGATCGTTACGTTCGTTCCGGAAATATCACTGTGGTTGCCGCGAACCCTGCATATGATTCAATAGCGGAACATTAAATCTCCGTGAGGTCGGCTTTCATGTCCAAACCTTAAGTTGAAAACGTCGGCGCCGCTGGCATCATGCCCCGGTAAGGTATTTCCGCATACCCGCTTTCGCGGAGATTTCTTAAGGAGATCACATGAAACGAGCCATCCTCGCAGGTCTTGCCGCAGTGACGATCATCGGTTCGACTGCCGTCTACGCGCAGCATCGTTTTCACAATCATATGCGCTTCAGCGCCGAAGACCGGGCCGCGTTCACCGACGCGCGCATCGCTGCGGTGAAGGCCGGATTGCATCTCACACCTGAACAGGAAAAGAACTGGCCGCCGGTAGAGGCTGCGGTGCGCGATTTCGCCAAGATGCGGGCGGATCGCGCCAACGCCCGCGCCAGCGAATGGGAAGCGCGTCGCGCCGAGCGCGAGAATCGCGCCAACGATAATTCCAAAGGCGACATGAAGGGCGACAAGTCGCAGGACCGTGCGCAAGGCCGCGATGCCGACCTCGTGGCGCGGCTGCGAGAGCGTGCGGACAACATGGCCGCCACCGCCGCCGGGCTGAAGCGCATCGCCGAAGCCGCCGATCCTCTCTATAAAAGCCTCGACGATCAGCAAAAACGCCGGTTGCGTGTTCTCACCCGTATGGGTGGCTGGCAGGGCGAGGGAGGCTGGCGGGAGCATCGCTTTGACCGTGACGGCGGGCGCGATCGTGACGGCGGGCGTAACGATCGGCCCGACATCAACCGTTCGGAGCGGCTTTGATCTGAAGGCTTGGTCTTAAACCGGTTTGGTCTTCAAACAAGCCTGCTCTTCATCTTCAAATTTGACACACGAAAGCCGCCGGCTCCCGGTGGCTTTCGCATTTTTGACGGGATGAACCCGTTGAGCGTGCCGCCACCGCCGGGCAGCGGCAGGCGTTCTTCGTCATCCACAGGGCATTGGAATATCGCCGTTTTTCGTCCCTAAAACGGGGTCCGGCTTGCTGGACATTGTGAAACTGCTTTGCTAAACGACGCCCTCCCGCAAGGGATTCCGGTTGGAACCGGGCGCATAGCTCAGTTGGTAGAGCAGATGACTCTTAATCATCGGGTCGTAGGTTCGATCCCTACTGCGCCCACCAAACAAATCAACAGCCTAGCTAGTTGAAGATCAGGCAAGAGAGGCTGCGGTTTACACCTCGGTAGGCGGCGGTCCCGGTGCTTTTCCCATGGTTTCCTGTGGCGTGGCTCGCAAGCTAACGCAGTTGACCCACGCACTTCCGCCTTTGACACGCCAGCCGAAGTTCGAGGACCGTGACCGGTGTTTCCCTCTTCAGGGGACACGCACCACCATTTCAATCTCCACCTTGATTTCGGGCTTATAGAGTGCCTGGACGCCAATCGTCGTGATGCTGGGCATCGCGTCTCCGACCAGTTCACGGAGAGGGGCGATGGCCTGTCCGAACGCTTCCATAGTCGCATTCACGACGTAGACGCGCAGCATGACAATATCTTGCGTAGTCGCCTCCAGGTCCTTGAGTGCGGCGGCGAGGCTGGCAGTCGCGAGCTTTGCCTGGCCAGCGAGGTCTTCGGGCACACCCTCGCTCCCCGGCTTCACTGCGATCTGGCCGGACAGAAAGGCGAGGCGGCCTGGTTCTGCGACACTGATGTGCGAGTACCCGAGCGATGCCATATCCCACATCGTCTTAGGGTTGCGGCGGCTCACCGGCGCTGATGGTCGAGACGGAATGCGCGCGGTTACCTTGATTTCGAAATCGAAGCCCGCGAGCCAGTTGACTCCGACAGCAGTCCAGTTCGGATACGGGGTTTGCGAGAACTTCTCCTTTTTCACCGCCATGACCGCACCCATTTGTTTTTCCGGATCGGTATGGAACGAGGTCACGTCGACGATGTCGTCGAATGTGCATCCTCCTGCCGCGAGTGTGGCTTCCAGATTGGCGAAGGCCACGCGAACCTGAGCTTCGAAATCGGGTTCGGGTGAACCATCGGGGCGGCTGCCGACCTGACCCGACACGAACAATAGGTCGTCCGATCGCACGGCAGCGGAATAGCCGTGCTTCTCGTATAAAGCGTGTCGATTAGCGGGAAACACTGCGTGGCGCTGGGCCAATTCGTTGTCCTTTAGTGTTGGAGGCGAAAGCACCCCGACAAGCTTTGCTGCCTGCGGGGCTCGTTAAGTTTCTAACGAACCCGCAATGATTACGTTCCAATTCCGCCGCCGCCGTTCTGTTCATTAAAAGTTGCGGCAGATTATTTCTTCATCTCATCTTTTTTCATGCCGTCTTTGCCAAGTGATACACCTTGGGCATCCGTCAAGACATGGGCCCCGCATCGCGGCTTTGGCGCAGTACCTGCTTTAGTTGCCCCACCTCCCGGTCCAATCGTTCGATGCGACCAAGAGTGTAGTCAAAGCTGCTGATCCCAGAGCGCATGAATGAAGCTGCGCTGTTCGAAGTAACCGTATCTGTCAGGACCGGAATTCGGAAGCTTATCCGAATCTCCCTGACCGATCAGATCGCAGGCCACCAGCCGACCGAGGCCTCGGCAGGCCGGCATGATGTTGCGCCAGAGATAGGATGAGGTCGGATTACCGTGCGAAAAGACAATGGCGTCGCCTTCGCCCTCGTCGATATAGGCCATCTGCTGACCATTGACCGTCATAAACTTCTTCTCGGCGAAGGGCGCGTCACTCAGGTTCATCGTTTATTCTCTCAATTTTGGGGGCCGCTCGTTCTATTCGTTCGCTACCAATTGCAGATGATCGATTTGAACCTGCACTTGCGATAGCGGTGATGTCTTGCGACGCGATCTGCTAGGAAACGTAAAGATTTGATCGATTGTTTTCAGGTTCGTGGCCCGAAAGCGGCAATGAATTCGTCAGCCTTCAAGGGTCAGAGACCGTTGATTGGAACTTTTAAAAATCGCTTGCCGCTCGTGTCCTGCGCGGGCAACTCCCCCGCCTTCATGTTCACTTGGATCGAAGGAATGATCAGCTTCGGCATCCGGAGAGTCTTGTCGCGCTCCTCGCGGAGTGCCACAAACTCATCTTCTGTGATTCCTTCCCTCACATGAATATTGTGCCCGCGCTCATCCGCGACCGTCGTTTCCCAACGAATATCGCGACCATTCGGACCGTAATCGTGGCACATGAACAAGCGAGTCGCCGGCGGCAGCGCAAGCACTCGCTTGATGGATCGATAGAGCGTGCGCGCGTCACCGCCCGGAAAATCGGCGCGAGCCGAACCGCCATCCGGCATGAACAACGTATCACCCACAAAAGCAGCCCCCCCGATCACATGCGTCATGCAAGCAGGCGTATGACCAGGCGTGTGCATCGCATGGGCAGTCATTGTCCCGATGCAATAGGCGTCGCCATCCTTGAACAGATAGTCGAACTGGCTTCCATCTCGTTGGAACTCTGTGCCTTCATTGAAAATCTTTCCGAACGTCTCCTGCACGACGGTGATTTTTTCGCCAATACCGATCTTGCCGCCGAGTTTTTCTTGAATGTAAGGCGCACCGGAAAGATGGTCTGCGTGAACGTGGGTCTCAATCAGCCATTCGAGCTTAAGGCCGTTTTTTTCGATGAACGCGATGATGGCGTCCGCCGATCCGTAAGAGATACGGCCTGCCGCGTAGTCGATGTCCATCACAGAGTCGATTACAGCGCAGCTAACTGATCCGGGATCCCTGACGACGTAGCTGATCGTATTCGTTGGCTCGTCAAAGAAAGCCGTCACGTCCGGTTTTACCGAAAGATCAACATCAAACGGAATTGCAGACATGGATTATTCCTTTCAATGTTAGTTCAGGGCGCGTGCAACTGGTGGGCGATAATTTGCGAGCCAGCGCGCGGCAAACATGCCTGTCAACATAGCGGCCACGAAGGTAAGTGCCGCCGTCGTTCCGCTGCCAAGCGCGGTGAAGGCTGGGCCAGGACAGAACCCAGCGAGACCCCAGCCCACACCGAATATGGCGGGCCCGAAAATGATGCGCGCATCCAATTCATTCGCACT
>JAIERI010000050.1 GCA_019747015.1 Xanthobacteraceae bacterium | reverse complement strand
ACGCGCCCAGAGCGCACGCGACTCCAGCGCCGAAATCAATTCATCCGAAAATCCGCTGGCGCTGACCAGCGCGCCGGCGCCTGGTTTCTTGCCTGTGAGATTCGCCAAAAGACCAGTTGCCGGCGCGATCACCGGCGTACGGACTTTTTCGCCATAGCGTGCGCGCAGGACGGTGCGCAAATCGCCGATGGCATCGGCCAGACCAAGCTTCACCGCGCGTTCGCCCGCCCAGTATTCACCGGTGAACAGATAGTCCCCCTCGCCCTGAAGGCGCAAGCCGCGGCTCGTCTTCACAAGATCAATGAAGCCGTCATGAATGTCGCGCTGAATCGCTTTCAGCCGCTCAACATCGCCTGCATTCTCGGGCAGGAACGGATCGAGGCTGCCTTTGTGGTCGCCTGAGGTGTAGAGCCGCCGCTCGATACCGACCTTCTTGATGAGTTCGGTAAATCCGAAGCTGCCGCCGATCACGCCGATCGAACCGACGATCGATGACGGATCGCAGAAAATCTCATCGCCAGCGCAGGCAATCATGTACCCGCCGGAAGCTGCGACGTCTTCGACGAACACCAGCACTGGCAGCTTCTTTTCCGTGGCGAGCTGGCGAATGCGCATGTAAATCTGATGCGATTGCACCGGCGAGCCGCCCGGCGAATTGATGACCAGCGCTACGGCTTTGGCCCCCTTGGTGGCAAAGGCCCGCTCCAGCGTTCTGGTCACGCCGGCCAGCGACAATCCGGGCCGGAGCGGTGTCACCGCCCCGATCGTGCCCGACAAACGCACCACCGGGACCACCGCCACCCGTCGCAGACGATCCGGCAACAGGCTTAGGAGCCGCTCGATCAAGCCATTGTTATCGCTGCCATCATCCGCCATGGAACGCCCTTCACAGTAACGATTTATTATCGATGAAATGCCAAAAACGGCATTGTGGTACGCGTTTTGCTTTGCAGCATTATACAGGCTGCAATGGCGCAGCCGGAAGGTGCTGATATGAAGATTTATCTCCTGATGCTGCTGATTGGTGCGCTGTTCACAGCCATTCGCTTTACCTCAATCCCGGAAACGAGGCCGGAAACGCTCCACCAATAAGCACCTGATACCTATTTTTAGGCGATCGCTCTTTTGAACGATCAGCCCGCGGCCCCAGCGCCGCTGGCCATCAGGCTCGCCTGGCCCGCCAGAATCATCCTCGCCTGCGATGTCGGCTGACCGGCCTCGCTGTTAAGCACCAGACCCGGAAAAAGGTCCATCGGTGCGAGGCTACCCTTGGTGGCCCGCACCAGAACCCGGATCGCGGCGGATGCCGGATCGGGATGGACCGGGACAATACCAATCCCGCCAAAACCCTTGTCCAACGCTGCCAGCACGTCCCCGAGTTCTTCGGCGCGCCAGATCAGCGTCAACGTCCCCTTGGGTTTAAGAATGCGCCGCGCGGCGTGAATCCATTTTTCTAACGTCTCCCCTGAATCGATATGCGCCGCGGCCCGTCCGGCATCGGGCGAAGATTTGTGACGGGACGCGGAGTTGAAGGGCGGGTTCATCAGCACAACATCGGCGCTGTCCGGCGGCAGACCGGCACCCGCGAAAGCCTCGGCTGAAGCCGTGACATCGAGTTTGATGACCTGAGCGGAAATTGCATTCAGCGCCGCATTGCCGCGCGCGAGATCCGCCAGCGCACCGTCGATTTCGACCAGCATAAGATCGATCTCAGGAATGCGCCGCGCCAGCGCAAAGCCTGCCGCACCGACGCCAGCACCGAACTCCACCGCACGATCATTCGGACGCGCAGGTGTCGCGGCGGCGAGCAGTATTGCGTCATGCCCGGCGCGATGACCGCGCCTTGGCTGGCGCAGATGCAACGCTCCATCAAGAAATGCATCCTCGGTCAGATCGTCCGGTATGCCGGACATTCCTTGCGGATTACTTGTCATCCCGCAGCTCATGTCCGAGTCCGGCGTTCATCAA
Organism: Xanthobacteraceae bacterium; assembly: GCA_019747015.1. Classification (GTDB taxonomy): domain Bacteria; phylum Pseudomonadota; class Alphaproteobacteria; order Rhizobiales; family Xanthobacteraceae; genus Afipia. The sequence goes on along the minus strand of JAIERI010000050.1, from coordinate 12,558 downwards.
CAGACGCCGCGCGGCCGCATCGTCATCATCATGGACCAGGATGCGGCGGGGAATGATGCCGAGCGAGCCTTCGACGATGCTCATATTATTGTCGAGCAGGACGTGATCAATTTTGGCGCCATCGAGCAGGGCGCCGACAGCCGAAACAAGAACGATGTCGTTGGTCCTCAATAATTCGCGCAATTACGCACTCTCCTTCATACCGACAATGACGAGCACATAACGGCCCCAATAAACGGTAGCGAGCTTTATGTCCTTGCCGCACTTGCCGTGCGCCGCCGCAGTTTCTATTGTCGCTCCAGTTCCAATGCGGAGACCCTAGTGATCCGGTTCTGACATTCGTATTGTATCCTTCGCGCGCTCTTTTACGAATGTCAGAACCAAAGGATCACTAGAGTCATAATTTACGAGTGTCCTTTCGTATCCGACGTTTGCTCGGAAGGCGCTGCAGAATGAGGCAAACGTCGGATACAGGACACTAGCGTGGCAGTCATTGTTCCCTTCGAGAGCCACTCGACACCCTCGATAGACCAGCTTGTCGGACTTGTCGCCGACGACATGGAGCGGGTCAACGTTACCATCCTGTCGCGAACCGGGTCGGAAGTCACCATGATCCCGGAGGTCGCGAACCACCTGATCTCCTCGGGCGGCAAGCGTTTGCGGCCGATGCTCACTTTGGCGATGGCGCAGCTCGCCGGATACACCGGCGAAGGCCACATCAAGCTCGCCGCCGCGGTGGAATTCATGCACACCGCCACACTGCTGCATGACGACGTTGTGGACGAGAGTGAGCTTCGCCGCGGCAAATTGTCCGCCCGCATGCTATGGGGCAACGAGGCCAGCGTTCTGGTCGGCGATTTCCTGCTCGGCCAGGCGTTCCGCATGATGGTCGAGGTCGGATCGCTGCGCGCGCTCGATATTCTCTCCGCCGCCGCCGCCACCATCGCCGAGGGCGAGGTGATGCAGCTTGCGGCCGCGAAAAACACCGCCACCACCGAGGATGAATATCTCGCGGTGGTGCGCGGCAAGACCGCCGAACTGTTCGCCGCTGCCTGCGAGGTCGGACCGGTGATCGCGGGACGGCCGAAAGCCGAACAGACCGCCTGCCGCTCGGTCGGCATGAATCTCGGCATCGCGTTTCAATTGGTCGATGACGTGCTGGACTATGGTGGCAAGGCCGCCAAGCTCGGCAAGAATGTCGGCGACGATTTTCGCGAGGGCAAGATCACGCTTCCCGTCGTGCTGGCATTCCGCCGCGGCAACGATGTCGAGCGCGAGTTCTGGATCAAGACGCTGGAGCGTGGCGAGATCGGCGACAACGATCTCGATCACGCCATCGGCCTGATGACCAAGCACCGCACGCTGGAAGACGCCATGCACCGCGCCCAGCATTACGGCGCGATGGCGGTCGATGCGCTGGCACTGTTTCCATCCTCGCCGATGAAAAGCGCGCTTGAGCAGGTGGTCGCGTTCTGTCTGGCGCGGTCGAATTAAGTCAAGCAACGAGGTCACGACAACATTGAAGGCCATTAATGGCTGATATCATCAGAGCGACGATTACTTTTTTTCTGTCCAATTATTCTTTTACGTTCTTTCTCATCGGCCTACTTGTCTCCCTCATTGCGATCATGAGATCGCAATGCGGCGTCACCCGCGCGCTGGTCGTGGAGAAACTTCTCGCCTGGTACGTGTTTTTCAGTATCGGCATCGACAATCTCTACAATTTCGTGATGCACGTATTTTTCGGTGAGATGTCGGCGCGGTTCATCGGCTGGGCCGACAGCCCGTTCCAGCTTGAAGTGGGCGTGGCGAGTCTCGGCTTTGCAGTCGTCGGATTTCTCGCTGCATTCCGCAGTTTTGATCTGCGTCTGGCGGCGATCATTGGTCCCAGTGTGTTCACCCTAGGCGCCGCTGTCGGCCACATTCAGCAGATGATCACGGCCCACAATTTCGCGCCGGGCAATGCCGGGCTGATTTTCTGGACCGATATTCTGATCCCGATTTTCGGCTTCGTGCTGCTGGGGTTGCAACATCGGTACGGCAAGCCAGCCGTCGCGCGATAAGCCTAGCTCAGCGTCCCGGCATGCACCCACCAGCCGGGCTGGAGCCGCACGATGCCGTCCGCCGCCGCCCTCGCCTGCACGGCGGTGTCATAGATCGCAAAACATGTCGCGCCCGAACCCGACATGCGGGCAAGCCGTGCGCCGGTGTCGCGGAGGCTTGAAAGCACTTCACCAATCACCGGCTGCAATTTCAACGCAGGCGCTTCAAGATCGTTGGTGCCGCCGATCAGTTGGAGAATCCATTCCTCCAGTGCCGCACCGGGCTTGGGCAGGGTGATCGCTTCCAGCACTTCGGCCACGCCGACGCGTAGTTCGCCGCCCAGCAGATGAAGTCCCGCGAACACGTCCTTGGTTGGCACCGCGACACGCGGATTGACCATCACGCAAGGCATCGCGGGCACTTCCAGAGGCGCGAGATCCTCGCCGACACCGCTCATGACGCAGGCGTGCGAGGCAACGCACACCGGAATATCCGCGCCGGTCATCCGGGCCGCTTCCATTAGCCGTGCGTCGTCGGGCGCAATATCGTTGGCCTTGGCGAGCAGGCGCAGTGCCGCCGCCGCATCCGCCGAGCCGCCCCCAATTCCCGCCGCCACCGGCAGATGCTTGTCGAGCGCGAAACGTCCGAATTTCAACCCGTCTATACGCTCGCCAAGCGCACGCGATGCACGGATCACGAGGTTATCATCGCCCTCGCCGCATTCGGCCGCGCGTGGACCCGTTGTAATGAGGCTCAATTTCGAACCCGGCTCGAATGTCAGGCGATCCGCACAGTCGGCAAAGGCCACGATGCTGTCGAGGTCGTGATAACCGTCGGGGCGACGGCCAAGCACGCGCAGTGTGAGGTTGACCTTGGCGCGCGCGGTCTCGGTAAGCTCAATCATGCGATAAACATCTCACCCGTCATGGCCGGGACATCCCGCCTTTCACATCTTGCTGAATGCTTATAAAGACGTGAATGCCCGCGACAAGCGCGGGCATGATAATTTGCGAAACGGACAATTGCGGACTAGCCGCCTTTGCCGGCGTCTTTTTTCTTGTCGGCGGCAGCCGCAGCGGCCGGAGCATCGTCCGACAGGCCATCGCGGATTTTCGCCTCGATCTTCGGCAATTCTTCCGGTTCCGGCTTCAAATCCTTGGCGTGCTGCCACTGGAATTTCGCCTCCAGCGTACGGCCAACACGCCAATAGGCGTCGCCGAGGTGATCGTTGATGGTCGGATCTTCCGGCTTCAGGTCGATCGCGCGCTCCAGCGTCTTCACCGCGTTGTCGTAATCAGCGATGCGGTAATAGGCCCAGCCGAGCGAGTCGACGATGAACCCATCATCGGGCCGCTGATCGACAGCGCGGCGGATCATCGACATCGCCTCGTCCAGATTGATGCCCTGATCGATCCATGAATAGCCGAGATAGTTCAGCACATGAGCCTGCTCGGGCTGCAACTCCAGAGCCTTCTTCAGGTCGGCTTCCGCCTTCGGCCATTGCTTTGAACGCTCCTCGCAGATACCGCGAAAATAGAACAGCACCCAGTTCGGCTTTTCTGAATCAGTCGCATCGATGCCCTGACCGTAGGTCTTCGAGCAGTCCTCGAACTTCTTGCGCGCACGCTCGATATTGCCGAGCGCCATGATCGCTTCGACATCCTTCGGATCGTCGGCGGTGACGCCCTTGAGAATCTTCACCGCTTCCTCGCTGCGATCGACCGCGTCCAGATCGGTGGCGAGCTGAATCTGGGCGTTGCGCTTGAGTGGCGAATTCGCTGGCACGCGCTCATAGACCTTGATCGCCATCTGCGGCTTCTTTACCGATTCATACAAATCGCCGAGCGACAGCAGCGCGAGCGCGTGGTTGGGATGCAGATAGAGCGCGAGTTGCAGATAAACCAGCGCAAGGTCTTCGCCGCCGCGACGCGTCAGCGACGCGCCGATGCCGTACAGCGCCTCGGCCGCGCCCGTTTGCGGTGAATCGACCAGTGGGCCGAGCTTCTTGCCGGCCTTGATCTCGCGCAGCGCCTCCACCACCAACGGATGGCGGGAGAGCTTTTTGTCGAACTTCTCATAGACGTCGATGGCCGCGGCTTCATCTTTGTTGCGCGACAGCCAGCGACCATAGGAGTCGACCACGCGCAACGCGCCATCGTCGAGTTTGTAGGCGCGCTCGAAGCGGGCGCCCGCGTCCTTCTGTTTGTTGGCAAGCTCATAGATCAGACCGGCATGCAAGTCCTTGAACAGAGGGTACCATTCAGGCCCCGCCAGCTTGTCGATATTGGCGACCGCAGCTGTGGTGTTGCCCGCGCCATAGCTAGCCCAGCCCGACAGCAAGGTGGCAACAAGATCGGTGATCGGCCCGCGCACCGACTGATTGATGTTCTGCTGTGCGACGGCATATTGCTTCTGCTTCAACGCTTTCACGCCGACAACAAGCCGCGCGACGCGGTTGGTCTTGTCGATGGCGAGAATCCGCTCGCCGTATTTCACCGCTTCATCGATCTCGCCATCGGCCAGCGATGAGATGAAGACGCGGTCGAGGAGATCATTGTTCTTCGGATCGGTGCGCAGCGCCGAGCGATAGAACGCGGCGGCGGAGGTAGCGTCGCGATCGACGCTGGCGTGACGCGCTGCCAGATAGCTACCCGCCGTGGTAAGTTCGAGCAGATCACGGCTTGTCGGATAAGGCGCGGACTTCGAAGCCTCGGTTTTGGATGAGTCGCCCCTGGAAGCGTCGTCGTCGGGCGTCTGTGCAAACGCAGGCGCCACCATGGCGGCGACTATCGACGCGGCAAGGAAAAAGGCGATCGCCACGCGGCGGGGATGGATTGAAGACATACGGACTGAAGACATCACGCGCGCCGGCTCCATGGTCATGAAATTCGCGGACCGGGTTGCAGGGTCGGCGATGAGGCAACAATGATCCTTTTGGCCGTCATCCGCAAGGAGCGCAACAGGTCCGACCGGCCCCGATAGTGTGGCGTTATCGTGGCGATCTGTAGGGCTCGCGCAAACGTGCTCACATGCCCTGATAGTTTGGTCCGCCGCCGCCCTCGGGCGGAACCCAGGTAATGTTGCCGTTGGGGTCTTTGACATCGCAGGTTTTGCAGTGGACGCAATTCTGCGCGTTGATCTGGAAACGCGGGCCGGCGGTCTCTTCGATCCATTCATAGACTCCCGCGGGGCAATAGCGGTTCGAGGGGCCAGCGAACACGTCGTGTTCGGAGGACTTTTGCAGGGCCATGTCCGCGACCTTGAGATGGACCGGCTGGTCCTCCTCGTGATTGGTGTTGGACAGAAACACCGAGGAGAGCTTGTCGAAGGTCAGCTGGCCATCCGGCTTCGGCGCGGGGATCGGCACGTGGCCGCTGGCCGCATCGAGCGTCTTGCGGTCCGGCGCGGCGTGACCTTGCGTGCCGAACGGCGACAGACCGAGCAACGTCTGCATCCACATGTCGAGGCCACCAAGCGCAACGCCCAGCACGGTGCCAAATTTCGACCACAGCGGCTTGACGTTGCGGACACGAAACAGATCGCGGCCGATCTTCGAGCCGCGCCACGCCTCTTCATAGGCGACGACCTCGTCATGGGCGCGATCTTGCGCGATCGCGGCGGCGACATGTTTGGCCGCCAGCATGCCGGAGCCGAGCGCGTTGTGGACGCCCTTGATGCGCGGCACGTTGACGAAGCCCGCCGCGCAGCCGATCAGGGCGCCGCCGGGGAACGTCAAGCGCGGCACCGATTGAAAGCCGCCCTCGGTGATGGCACGCGCGCCGTAGGAAATCCGTTTGGCGCCTTCGAACAGGCTGCGGATCGCAGGATGCGTCTTGAAGCGCTGGAATTCGTCGAACGGCGACAGATATGGATCGGCGTAGTTCAGATGCACGACAAAGCCGACCGCGACGAGATTGTCGCCATAGTGATAGAGGAACGATCCGCCGCCGGTTGAATTGCTTAGAGGCCAGCCGAACGAATGCTGGATTAATCCCGGTCTGTGCTTGGCCGGGTCGATCTGCCAGATTTCCTTGAGGCCAATGCCGAACTTTGAAGGCTCGCTGTCCTCGTCGAGCGCGAATTTGGCGATCAGTTGTTTGGTCAGGCTGCCGCGCGCGCCCTCCGCAAACAAAGTGTATTTGCCGAGCAATTCCATGCCGCGCGTGTATGAAGCCTTGTGCGAACCGTCGCGTGCCACGCCCATGTCGCCGGTGGCGATGCCGCGCACCTCGCCCTTGTCGCCATAGATGATCTCGGTCGCGGCGAAGCCAGGATAGATTTCCACGCCAAGCGCCTCGGCCTGCGGCGCAAGCCATCGGCACAGATCGCCCAATGATCCGATAGTGCAATGATGATTGCTCATCAGCGGCGGCATCAGGAGGGACGGCAGGCGGATCGCGGCGTTTGCCGTCATCCAGTAAAAGCGATCATCGCTCACTTGGGTCTTGAGCGGACAGTCTGGAGCGTCACGCCATTCGGGGACCAGCTTGTCGAGCGCGACCGGATCGATCACCGCACCCGACAGGATATGCGCGCCGACCTCCGATCCCTTTTCGACCACAACGACAGAAAGATCGGGATTGATCTGCTTGAGCCGGATCGCCGCGCCAAGGCCGGCCGGGCCGGCGCCGACAATCACAACATCGAATTCCATGGACTCGCGCGAAGCGAGTAACTCGGCAGTCATAACTGTCTCAAAACCCTGTTCCGGAACGTTTCTGGACGTCGTTGTTCCTGATTTTTTCAAAGAGAACAACCCATCGCATTCGGCTGTGATCCGGCTTAAGATGAAGCCATCCATGATTAGCGCCCCCCTTCCCTCCGCGCATGAATTGCTGGCCTTCTATCTCGAGGCAGGGGTCGATTGCGCCTTGTCCGATGTGCCTGTGAACCGACTGTCGGACGCCGCCGAAAAGCGGCCTGCCGAACGGGTCGCGCGCAGCGCGCCGCTCCAGAAGGCATCGCTTCAAAAGGCGGTGCCCGCGCCATCCCGCGCCGAGATTGCGCCCACCCCCGATGCCGCCATCGAATCCGCCCGCGCGCTCGCGCCCAAGGCATCCACGCTCGAAGAACTGCGTTCGCTGCTGGAAGCTTTCGACGGTTGCGCGCTGAAGGCGACTGCCACAAAACTGGTGTTCGCCGACGGCAATCCGCACGCGAAGATCATGTTCGTCGGCGAAGCGCCGGGCCGCGACGAGGACATTCAGGGCCTGCCTTTTGTCGGCCGCTCGGGGAAACTGCTCGACCTGATGCTCGCCGCCGTCGGGCTCAACCGCACCAACGTCTATATCGCCAACATCGTCCCGTGGCGTCCGCCCGGCAACCGCGATCCCTCGCCGCAGGAGACGCAGATGTGCCTGCCCTTTATCCGGCGGCAGATCGAACTGGTCGATCCCGACGTGCTGGTGTGTCTCGGCAAGCCGTCATCGCAGGCGGTGCTGGAACTGAAGGACGGCATCATGAAAACGCGCGGACGCTGGAACACTTACGACACCGGCAAACGCAAGATTCGCGCGATGGCCACATTTCACCCAGCTTTTCTGCTGCGTCAGCCGATCTCCAAGCGGCTCGCCTGGCAGGATATCCGCGCGGCGAAAAAGGCGCTGGACCAGGCCAGCGCCTGAAGTTCAGCGAATGTGGACAGTAATCTTAACATCGACATTACCCCGGATCGCATTCGAATAGGGGCACAGCTCATGACCGCGTTTGACGTAGCCCTCTGCCGTCGCCTGATCGACACCGACCATCGTCACATCGAGCGCAGCAGACAGCACGAACACCTCCTGCTCGTTGCGGCTGATGCCGATTTCGGCAGTCACCGCGACATCCTCGTCGGCGAATTTGTGACCAGCCTCGCGCGCGGCGCGCAGCACCGCGTTCTCGAAACAGGCCGAGTAGCCGCCCGCGAACAACTGCTCGGGGTTGGTCGCGCCGCCGGGGCCGCCGAGGCTTTTCGGCAGCGCCAGATTGAGATCGAGCAACCCGTCGTCGCTGCGGATGTGACCGTGGCGGCCGCCCGTCGCCGTGGCGCGGGCTACGTAAAGAGGTGCCATGTTGAAGTCTCCTTGATTGGATGATTTCGAATCTGCGGAATGGAATGTCAGGCGGAGAGCGGCAGACCGCGCAATTCCTTGACGTCGCGCCGGGGCGGCGCGCCGAACATGCGGGCATATTCGCGGCTGAACTGCGAGGCGCTCTCATAGCCGACCTGATAGGCGGCCGTGGTGGCGGTGATGGCGCTCGTCAGCATCAGCCGCCGCGCCTCGAGCAGCCGCAACTGCTTTTGATATTGCAGCGGCGTCATTGAGGTCAGCGCCTTGAAATGCTGATGGAATGAGGACGGGCTCATTTGCGCCGCAGCCGCCAGTTGCTCGCTGCGGGCCGGACGCGACAGATCGCGCAGCAGATGGATCGCCCGGGTCAGACGCTCGGTGTGACTGTCGGTAACGGAGTGTTTGCAGATTTCGGAGCTGTTCGGTCCGGTCAACAGCCAGAAATAGATTTCGCGCAGCACCGACGGCGCGAGCACCGCAATCGCCTGCGGCGTGTCCAGATTAATCAGCCGCAGCACGCTGTCAGCGAGCGGGCCCCGCATGTCCTGGATGAAAACTGCAGGACCGTGATTGGCGTTCGGTTTTGGCGGATTGTCGAGCTGATCCAGAACATCGTGCATCAGCCGCGTATCGAACTCGATAATGATACCGAGAAAAGGCACCTTGTCGGTGGCGCGCGTCACATTGCCGACGAGCGGCATTTCGACATTGACGACCAGCGATTGCATCTCGCCGTAGTGCAGCGTTTTGTCGCCGAGCATCACCTGCTTTGCGCCCTGTGCGACGACGCATAAAGCCGGCTTGTAAAGAACATGGTGCGGGATCGTGTCAGTGCGCGAGCGCGTCAGCGTCACGCCTTCGATGCCCGACGGGAAGAAGCCGTCGCCATCGCTAATGGCGCCAATCCGGCGGGCAATCGCGTCCTTGAGCGCTGACGACATGACCTTTTCCATTCCGACCTCAGCCATGTAGGCAACCGACACCGCCTTCGCAAATCCAACTTGGAGGATCAGGCAAGAAATTCGGCATTTGCGGCATTTCGGATGACACACCCCGCGCCTAGGTTCTGCTCACAACAAAACCTCAGGAGGCGGCCATGACCGCAGAAGATATCAGTAATTCAAAGACTAAAATCGCTCTCGTGACAGGCGGCAGCCGCGGCCTCGGGCGTAATACGGCTCTCAGCCTAGCCCACAAGGGGATCGATGTCGTCATCACCTATCATTCAAATAAGGCAGAAGCCAACGCGACCGTCGAAGCCATCAAAGCGCTCGGCCGCAAGGCCGCCGCGCTTCAACTCGACACCGGCGCGATCAAGACCTTCGATGATTTCGCCTCAAACCTGAAGGCCGCGCTGAAGGACAACTGGAATAGCGCGACCTTCAATTATCTCATCAACAATGCCGGCATCGGCATCGGCAAGCCGTTTGCGGAAACAACCGAAGCGGACTTCGACACCCTGATGAATATTCATTTCAAGGGCGTGTATTTTCTTACCCAGAATCTGCTGCCGCTGATCACCGACGGCGGGCGCATCGTGAACCTATCGAGCGGCCTCGCCCGCTTCAGCTTCTCCGGTTATTCGGCCTATGCGTCGATGAAGGGCGCGATCGAAGTGCTGACGCACTATCTTGCCAAAGAGCTGGGACCGCGTGGCATCGCGGTGAATACGGTTGCGCCCGGTGCGATCGAAACCGATTTCGGCGGCGGAACAGTTCGCGACAACGCCGATCTGAACAAGATGATCGCGGGTTTGACTGCTCTCGGTCGCGTCGGCGTGCCTGACGACATCGGTCCGATGATCGCCTCGCTGCTGTCGGAGGACAATCGCTGGATCAATGGCCAGCGTATCGAGGTCTCGGGAGGAATGTTTGTGTAAATCGCGCAAACAAACTTCACGCCGCCGGGCATGCCCGGCGGCGGTGTCATTTCGGAACCAACGCTGCACCCGGACGCACGATGCTCCAGCCGACGCGGAACGGATCCTGCCGTCCGTTGACCCTACGATCGAAGGTACGGGGCACCTCGGGTACCAGACCTGGAAAATGCTGTGCGATGTCGGCGGGCGGCGCACCTGCGGTGTCGGTTGCACGCCATACCACGAGGCCGCCGGTACCGTTGAACTTGTCGAATGTCAGCCACGGCGTCCTGCGAGGCGCGGAATCATCAAACACCTGCGGGCGTGCCGGCGTGCTGAAGGCGATTATCGCCGCGAGTTGTGGATCGCCGGCCACGGCCTGCAATGGGCGATCAGTTCGCGCCCGGTAATTATCGCCAAAAAACCGGCCCATCTCGGACGCCGGAATCAGGGTTTTCACTTCCCCGCCGCCGGTCCAGGGCTGCACGAAGCTTGCGATCAATGCGATGGCTATCGGAGCGAGAACCACCAGCAGCCAGACCGTGCGGAGCACATCCTGACGCCGCAAATAGATCAGATCTCCTGCCGCGACGATGATCGCGAGCCCGGCCAGCAGCAAGGCCGTACCCTCGCCAGCCACGACGTCATTAAGATCGAACAACGCCGCGATGAAACTCAGCACCAGCGGTGGTGCCAGCGCCAGCGTGTAAACGAAACGGCATGCGAATGCATCCAGCGGGGGCCGATAGATCACTGGCGCCTGCTCGGGATCGCGGTTGAAGCGCCGCAGATCGACGATCACCAGAAGCGCGATTCCAAACAGCGCCAGCGTCATCCAGCCGAGCAACTCACCCCAATGCTTCAGCTTGCCGGCAGGATCGTGCAGCGACAGCTTTGGCAGCGATGCCCCCCCATGCGTCAGCCAGATGACATATGGCAGCACCATGACGAACACGACCAGCGCCGCGAACAAGGGATCGAATGATTTCATGGCGTGGCGCCCCCGCTGTGTCGCCAGCGCGAAAGCGGCAAGGATCGCCACCAGAAGCAGCGCGGATTGAATCGTCAGGCACAGCAAACCGATTTCGATCGAAAGAAGGAACCACGCGCGCTTCCCTTCACCCAAAACACGCCAAGCATGCAGCAGCGCCAGCGCCCAGAGCGGACGCGCCAGAATAAGTGGCCCGAATTCAACGCCGGGAAAACTGAACACCGTGATGGTTGCAGTGAGCAGAACGGCCAGGATTGCCTGCTGCTTGCCGACAATGGCGCGTGCCAGCACGAATACCGACCACATCGTCACGATGAAACAAAGCTGCGATAGCAGATAGACGCCAATCATGTGGCCACCGGCGAGACGGAAGGCGATATCGGCCAGCCAGAACGCCAGCGGCGGGCCCCTGATGGTGCCGACCTGATACTCGTGGCCAAAAGCAAGGACCGAGGGCAGATCGCCCGGAGGGCTGGTGTAAAGCAGCGTCGGAAGCACCAGCCAGACCGCAGCCTGCGACAGCACCGTGACCCAGAAAATCAGACGCGGCCGGGCGCGCAGCAATTCGACAATCAGGGACGTGAAACGCATGAGGCGGCGAAACCGGCTGGCGCGAATTCCGCAGAGAAATACCGGAAAATGCGCTGAGGAAAATATCGCAGCCGCTTGATAAGGGGCGAAAGCCGATCAGGCAACTCGCGCCGATGCCTCTGCCGGAATTTCGCTCAGGGCTGCGGCATCTTGAAGGCCCATGACCGACTGCTCGGGCCGGCGCAGATCGATGCCGGTTCCGTGCTTGATATGGGCGGCCGTGACCGGCGCAAAAAATTTGCGGTGATGCAGCGTCGGCCCGAGCCGGTCGAGCGCCTCCAGATGCGCAGGCACCGAATAACCCACGTGGGAGTCGAAGCCGTAGCCCGGATGCTCCTGTGCCAACTTGCACATCAGGCGGTCACGCGACACTTTCGCGACAATCGATGCCGCCGCGATCGACAGCAAAATGCCGTCGCCGCCGATCACCGGCTCGCACGCGCAACTCACATCGATCCTGTCGCGGCCATCGACGAACACATGCTTGGGGGATTCGGGCAACGCACGCACCGCGCGCGCCAGCGCCCAGAGCGACGCGCGCAGAATGTTGTCACGGTCGATCCGCCACGGCGGCGCTGCGGCCACGGCAACGAAGGCGGTGGCGCAAATCTGTTCGAACAGTTCCTCACGGCGCTCGCGCGTCAGTTTTTTTGAATCGTCGATGCCTTTGGGAATACGCGCGGGATCGAGGATCACCGCCGCCGCCACTACGGGACCCGCCAGTGGTCCGCGTCCCGCTTCGTCGCAACCCGCGACAGGCCAGACCCCGCGCTTCATCAGCGCGCGCTCACGCCGGAAACTCGGCGGCGCGACCGCAAGCACCCGGCCGCGCGACGCAGGCTGCTCGTCCGCTTTCGATTTGCCGGAAGCTTTGGGTCGAATCATGCCGCGATGGTGCGGCGATGCTTCTCGCGAGACAAGGTGGAACTGTGATCAATGCCCGCAATCAACACGACCTTAAAACAAATCGAGCTGCTCGCCGCCGCGCTTGGGCCGGTCGAAATGGCTGGTGGTCAATTTCG
>JAIERI010000145.1 GCA_019747015.1 Xanthobacteraceae bacterium | reverse complement strand
GTATTGGCGGCATTTTTCGCATAGAAGCGCTGCCTCTTCCCTTTCCGCGAACCGCGGGGGCGGAGCATTTTCCTTCGGAGAGTCAATGATGGGTTACAAGGTGGCGTGTGTGGGAGCGACCGGCAATGTGGGCCGGGAAATGCTCAACATCCTGGACGAGCGCAAATTCCCGGCTGACGAGGTGGTCGCGCTTGCGTCGCGCCGCAGCATGGGCGTCGAAGTGTCCTATGGCGACCGTACCCTGAAAGTGAAAGCGCTCGAGAACTACGACTTCAGCGACGTCGACATTTGCCTGATGTCGGCAGGCGGCGCGGTGTCCAAGGAATGGTCGCCCAAGATCGCGGCGGCTGGTGCCGTGGTGATCGATAATTCGTCGGCATGGCGCATGGATCCGGACGTGCCGCTGATCGTGCCGGAAGTGAATGCCGCCGCGGCGGCCGGCTTCACCAAGCGCAACATCATCGCCAATCCGAATTGCTCGACCGCGCAACTCGTGGTGGCGCTCAAGCCGCTGCATGATGCGGCGACGATCAAGCGCGTCGTGGTCTCGACCTATCAATCGGTGTCGGGCGCCGGCAAGGATGCGATGGACGAATTGTTTTCGCAGACCAAGGCCGTCTATACCAACAGCGAGCTCATCAACAAGAAATTCCCCAAGCGTATCGCCTTCAACGTGATCCCCGAGATCGACGTGTTCATGGAGGATGGCTACACCAAGGAAGAGTGGAAGATGATGATGGAGACCAAGAAGATTCTTGATCCCAAAATCATGCTAACCGCGACCTGCGTGCGCGTGCCGGTGTTCATCGGCCATTCCGAATCCGTCAACGTCGAGTTCGAAAAGCCGATTTCGGTCGAAGAGGCGCGCAACATTTTGCGCAACGCGCCGGGGTGCCTCGTCATCGACAAGCACGAGCCGGGCGGTTACGTCACGCCGTATGAATGCGCCGGCGAGGATGCCACCTATATCAGCCGCATCCGCGAGGACGCGACGGTGGAGAACGGTCTCGCCTTCTGGTGCGTGTCGGACAATCTGCGCAAGGGCGCGGCGCTCAACGCGATCCAGATCGCGGAAGTCCTGATTAACCGCAAGCTGTTGCAGCCGAAGAAAAAGGCGGCGTAAGCGCTTTTACCGGCCCAACCTTAAATTGAGGTGTCGCTTGTGGGCAGCGCCTCAATTTTTTTGAACTCGCCGGTTGAGCGGTCCAGAATCGACAGCGATCCCTTTGCCACGCCGAAATAGGCGCCGTGCAGTTGCAGCTTGCCGCGCTCGGCGAGAATGCTGACGCAGGGAAACGTCAGCAGATTCTTCAGGCTGGTCGAGACCGCGCGTTTCTCCAGCCGCGCGATGAAATCGTCCTGCGTGTCGTGATCGTGCATTTCGGTCTCGTCGCGCGTCGTCTCCAGGATCGACATCCATTTGCCGATGAAGTCTCCAGGCGACAGCGGCGCGGTGTCTTGCACCAAAGCCTTGATGCCGCCGCACTGGGCGTGGCCCAGCACCACGATGTGTTTGACGCGTAGCACCTGCACTGCGAATTCGAGCGCTGCGGAGACGCCATGCGCTGCGCCGTCCGGCGCATAAGGCGGCACCAGATTGGCGACGTTGCGCACCACGAACAGTTCGCCCGGCCCCGCGTCGAACACCACTTCGGGCGAGACGCGCGAATCGGAACAGCCGATCACCATGACTTCCGGTGATTGGCCGCGCTCGGCGAGTTCGCGATAGCGCGATTGCTCGGTCGGCAGCCGCTGCTGCGCGAAAGCGCGATAACCGGCGATTAGTTGCTGCGGAAATTCAGACATGGTGTCTTTCTGGCGTCTTTATTTAAACCTGACAGGATTGGCTAATCATAGACCGCCGCATTGGACAAGGCTTTCAGCGCAAGGTCTGAAATGCTATCGGCTCGATCCGGTTGTATCGGGAGCAAAGCCATGATCCGTCCGCGCCGTAGCGTGCTTTTCATGCCGGGGTCGAATGCGCGCGCAATTGAAAAGGCGCGCACGCTGCCGGCCGATGGGATTATCCTCGATCTGGAGGATTCGGTCGCGCCGGACGCCAAGGCCGCGGCGCGCGATCAGATCGCGCAGGAGGTGGCGAAGGGCGGATTCGGCAAGCGCGAACTCATCATTCGCGTCAATCATCTGCAGTCGCTGTGGTGGCAGGATGATTTTGCGATGGCCGCGAAGGCCCGGCCCGACGGCATCCTCGTGCCGAAAATTCTCGGCCCCGACGATTTGACTACAATAGGCCGCAAGCTCGACGAGCTTGGTGCCGATCCTAAAACACGGGTCTGGGTGATGATCGAGACGCCGCTCGCGGTGGTGCAGATCAGGGAGATTGCCGCGTGTGCGCTCGACAAGGAGACACGGCTCGCAGCATTCGTCATCGGGCCCAACGACATCGCGCTGGAAACGCGGATGCGGATGCTGCCCGGCCGCGCCGCGATGATACCGATGTTCACCAGCATCATTCTGGCGGCGCGCGCCTATGGCGTGGAAATTCTTGACGGACCCTACAGCGATTTCAGCAATTCAGTCGGTTTCGATCAGGAATGCGTGCAGGCGCGCGATCTCGGCTTCGATGGCAAGACTCTCATTCATCCCTCGCAGGTTGAGACCGCCAACGCCGTTTTCACCCCGTCACCCGATGAACTGGCGCGCGCGAAAAATATTATCGCGGCCTTCACGCTGCCGGAAAATGCCGGCAAGGGCGCGATCCGCTTTGAGGGTCAGATGGTGGAACGATTGCACGCCGAAATGGCGCAACGCACGATCGCGCTTTCGGAAGCGATTGCCGGCTGATCGTGGCGGGCTTTTACAGCCAGGGCCGCTCGGCCTTTTCCTTCGCCTCGAACACGTCGATTGACGTCTGCTTCTGCTTGGTCAGGCCGATGTCGTCGAGTCCGTTGAACAGGCAGTGCTTGCGGAACGGATCGATCTCGAACTTCAGTGTGCCGCCGTCCGGTCCGCGGATTTCCTGGTTTCCCAGATCGACGGTTACCGTGGCGTTGGAGCCGCGATCGGCGTCGTCGAACAATTTGTCCAAATCCTCTTGCGACACGCGGATCGGCAGGATGCCGTTCTTGAAACAGTTGTTGTAAAAAATATCGCCGAACGAGGTCGAGATGATGCACTTGATGCCGAAATCGGCGAGCGCCCACGGCGCGTGCTCGCGGCTCGATCCGCAGCCGAAATTGTCGCCAGCCACCAGAATTTTCGACTGGCGGTAGGCCGGCTTGTTCAGCACGAAATCCGGATTCTCGCTGCCGTCGTCCCTGTAGCGCTGTTCGGAAAACAGACCCTTTCCGAGACCCGTGCGCTTAATCGTTTTCAGATACTGCTTCGGGATGATCATGTCGGTGTCGACATTGATGATCTTCAGCGGGGCGGCGACGCCGGTCAAAGTGGTGAATTTTTCCATGGTCGGTTCCGGTTGAGCGGGCCGGTCAATCGTCGGTCCGGACTTAGAGGGTTCTTATCGCGATTGCCGGGTGCGGCAAAGGCCAAATTGATGCAATTGTTCAGCGCCTTGAAAGACCCTTCCATGCGCCGCCAGGTGCCTGATCCAGCCCTCAAGACTTGAGTTGACGTACCAGCCGCAATCGGAGAGTTTCCGGCCGGACAGGTCAGGGCGGAGATAGGCATATGCGGGCGCGGCTGCAATTCGGTCGGCAACTTTGTCAGGTACTGGCGGCGGCGCTGCTGTGTGGCGCGCTGATCGCCTTGTCTGGCACCTCCGCTATCGCCCAGACACCGGAGGCGGTTGCCTCCTCGCCGGATCATCACGGTCTCACCGCCGAGGAATTTTCCGCGCAAAGCCGCCAGATCATCCGCCGCGCGCCGCGCCGAGTTCGCATTTACAATTCCCGCAATCTTGGCCCCAACTCGGTGCGTATCTGCAACGCGCATTACGAGCAGGAATATCGCCCCAGCGGCACTGTGATCGTGCCGAGGATGCAATGCTACTGGAGTGGCTGACGGAGTTTTGACGCGGCCGGTTTGGTTTTTCCTTAACGCGCCGATCGGATTGGTCATCACACTCAATCGCTCCGAACTCCAAACATATGGTGCGGAACACCATCCGGTTTTCGCCGACACGCGAATGTGAACTGAGTCCGAATGCGCGCACCGTCATTCGTTCGCGCGCTGCAAAATGCATTCATGCTGCGTTCACGTCGCAAGCCTAGCTTTCATGAAGTCGCGCAAGCGGCGGAACTGATGTTCGCCTGCCGAGTTGTCGGGCGTCATCACTATCAAGGAGAGCATGACGATGAAGAAAATTTTAGGCTTGCTCGCGGTTGCGGGCCTGATGTTCGTGGCAACCCCATCGCAGCAGGCGAATGCACTGTCCCTCGCCAACCCCGCCGGTGTCGCTACCGCGAAGCATGCTTCCGAAAGCATGAGCACCGAAGTTCGCTGGCGCCGTGGCGGCTGGGGTCGTCACCGTGGATGGCATCATCGTCGTTGGCGCCGCTGGTAATCCCGGACGGTCGCGATTTCAGCGAGTAACTTGCCGCAATCGTAAAGCCATCGTAGGTTTCAACAGGTCCGCCATTGGCGGGCCTGTTGTGCAACGCGGTGCAATAAATCTGACAAAATATGAACGTGACACAATCCAGATGCTACAACTCAGGTGCGACAGAATGGCATCGACATAATTCGCGCATATATAGTTCATCAATCGTCACTCAGGCAGCGTGTGAAACTCGATCGAGAAACTCACGTTGTTTTCTTATCGATGACCGGAGGAGGAGTTTCATGAAGAAGATTTTTGCAGCGCTCACCGTCGTAGCCGCCTTGGCGGTTGCAGGTTCGATGTCGGCTACGCCAGTTCAGGCAAAACCGGCCATGACCAAAGCAGACAACGCACAGACCGCCGACAGGGCGGTGACCGACGTCAGCGCGCGGCGCTACTATCGCCGCTATGGCTATGGCCGTCGCGTTTATCGGCCGTATGCATACGGATATCGGCCGTACGCATACGGATATCGTCCTTATCGCCCCTATGGTTACGGCGGAGGTTACTATCGCCGTCCCGGCATCTATCTCGGCTTCTGAGCTTTAGCCGCTCAAACGAAAACAGGCGTTCGCAAGAACGCCTGTTTTATTTTGAGAACTGTGTGTGCGGAGTTACGCCGCTTTCCACTCGCGGATATCGACAAAATGTCCCGCGATCGCAGCCGCCGCCGCCATCGCCGGCGAAACGAGATGCGTGCGCCCCTTGTGACCCTGACGGCCTTCGAAATTGCGGTTCGAGGTCGAGGCGCAGCGCTCTTCCGGCGACAGCTTGTCGGGATTCATTGCGAGGCACATCGAACAGCCCGGCTCGCGCCATTCGAATCCGGCCTTGATGAAAATCTCGTCGAGGCCTTCGGCTTCCGCCTGCTCCTTCACCAGACCCGAGCCCGGCACCACCATCGCGTTGAGATTGGCGTTGACGGTGTGGCCGTTGATCATCTTGGCGGCGGCGCGCAAATCCTCGATACGTCCATTGGTGCATGAGCCGATGAAAATGCGATCGAGCTTGATGTCGGTGATTCTGGTGCCGGCCTTGAGACCCATGTAGTCGAGTGCGCGCTGCTTCGACAGACGCTTGGCTTCGTCCTCGATTTTCGCCGGGTCCGGCACAAATCCCGCGACGGAAACGACATCCTCGGGCGATGTGCCCCAGGTCACGATCGGCGGCAGCTTCGCCGCGTCGAGACGGATTTCCGCGTCGAAATGCGCCGCGTCGTCGGTGCGCAGCGTGTCCCAATAGCGAACGGCTTTTTCCCACGTCTCGCCAGCCGGCGACATCGGACGGCCCTTGAGGAATTCATAAGCCTTCACGTCGGGCGCGATCAGGCCGGCGCGCGCGCCGCCTTCGATCGACATGTTGCAGACCGTCATGCGGCCTTCCATCGACAGCGCGCGGATTGCCTCGCCGGCATATTCCAGCACATAGCCGGTGCCGCCGGCGGTGCCGATCTCGCCGATGATGGCCAGGATGATGTCCTTCGCGGTGACGCCGTCGGGCAATTTGCCGTCGACGGTGGCGCGCATGTTCTTGGCCTTCTTCTGGATCAGCGTTTGCGTCGCCAGTACATGCTCGACTTCGGAGGTGCCGATGCCGTGCGCCAGCGCACCGAACGCGCCATGCGTCGAGGTGTGGCTGTCGCCGCACACGATGGTGGTGCCGGGCAGCGTGAAACCCTGCTCCGGGCCGATGACATGGACGATGCCCTGACGCTTGTCGAACTCGTTGAAATAGGAGACGCCGAACTCGCGCGCGTTCTCGGCCAGCGCGGCGATCTGCTCGGCGCTTTCCGGATCGGGGTTCGGCTTGGAACGGTCGGTGGTCGGCACGTTATGATCGACGACCGCGAGCGTTTTCTGCGGCGCGTGGACCTTGCGGCCGGTGGTGCGCAGCCCTTCGAACGCCTGCGGCGACGTTACCTCGTGAACGAGATGCCGGTCGATATACAGCAGACACGTGCCGTCGTCGGCCTCGTGCACCAGATGATCGTTCCAGATCTTGTCGTAGAGCGTGGTCGCTTTCGCCGTCGTTGTCATGGTCGTCGTCCGGATCGCTGTTGCCGATGCCTTCGCTGGGCATCTGAGGGTTGCGGCTTTTTACTCGCATAAGCCGCGGGAGGAAAGTATCCTGTCCATATAAGATGTTAGACAAGGTGACTCAATGTCCGAACGCCCGCCGGTTGCGCCCTATCTCACCGTCTCCCCCGCTGCCGGTGCCATCGCGTTCTACACCACGGCGTTCGATGCGAGGCAGAAGGCGCTGATGCCCGCCCTCGACGGGTTGCGGATCATGCATTGCGAACTCGAGATCAATGGCGGCACGGTGTTCCTGTCCGACGCTTTCCCCGAATTCGGCAAATCGCGCACGCCGCTGCCGGGAGAGCCGGCGACCTCATCGGTCAGCCTCGAATTTGCGACCGCGGAGCAAGTCGACGAGGTCTTCGCCCGCGCCACCAAGCTCGGCGCGGTGGGCGAGGTGACGCCGACCCATTCGTTCTGGGGCACGCGCACTGCAATCCTGCGCGATCCGTTCGGCCATCGCTGGATCATGAACGGTCCGCTGACCTCGAAGAAGGCCGAGCCTGCGGATTAGGTGCTGTTGCAAGGAAAATAATGGCAAAGAAAAAGCGCGGCTTTGACCACGCTTTTTGATTGAAGAATCGAAGGCGAAAATTACTCGCCCGACGCCGCCTGACGGGTGTCCGGCTTTTCGCGGTTGTCCTGCTTTTCGGTGATGCGGGCCGACTTGCCGCGCAGACCGCGCAGGTAATACAGCTTGGCGCGGCGAACCGAGCCGCGGCGCACGACCTTGATCGAATCGATCATCGGCGAATAGATCGGGAAAACGCGCTCGACGCCTTCGCCATACGAAATCTTGCGCACGGTGAAGCTCTCGTTGATACCGCCGCCATGACGGCCGATGCAGACGCCTTCATAGGCCTGCACGCGGGTGCGGTCGCCTTCCTTGACCTTCACGTTGACGGTCACGGTGTCGCCCGGTCCGAAGTCCGGAATCGTTTTGCCGGCGGACAGCTTTTCAAGCTGTTCCTTGTTGATCTCTTGAATGATGTCCATCGCAAAACTCCATCGGGCGGCGCGCCCGGATAAGGGCTGCACGAAATTCGTATTTCAGCGGTCCGGTTCTGACATTCGCATCCCGTTGCAGCAGCCATCCTTGCGAATGTCAGAACCAAAGGACCGCTGGCAGATATCAATTCCTAGTGTCTTGCGAACTCGACATTCGCTACGGAAGTCGCTGCAAAATGAAACGAATGTCGAATTCGGACACCAGGACGTGCACGGATTTGGCGCTCATATACGGCAAACGGGAACGGTTGTCACCCTTCCGTCGTGTTTTTTGGGCCCTTCGGGGCGGGTTTGGCCGCCCACAGGTCCGGCCGCCGGGCTTTTGTCAGCGCCTCGGCTTGCGCCCGGCGCCATGCTTCGATCCTGGCGTGGTCGCCGGAAACCAGCACCTCCGGGATTGGGCGGTCTTCGAAGGTCTGCGGACGGGTGAATTGCGGATATTCCAGAAGGCCATCCGAGAAGCTTTCCTCGGTTCCCGAGGCCGGTTTTCCCATCACGCCCGGCAGAAGCCGCACACAGGCGTCGATCAGCACCATGGCAGCCAGTTCCCCGCCGGACAAAACATAGTCCCCAACGGATACTTCCTCGAGCCCGCGAGCCTCGATGACCCGCTGGTCCACACCCTCGAACCGCCCGCAAACAATGAGAGGGCCCGGCCCGGCAGCGAGCTCCGCCACGAACGATTGCGTCAACGGCCGGCCGCGCGGGCTCATCAGCAGGCGGGGCCGGTCCGGGCTGATATTCGCGGCATCAATGGCGGCGGCCAGCACGTCCGCACGCAACACCATGCCCGGTCCGCCACCGGCCGGAGTGTCATCGACGCTGCGATGCTTGTCGGTGGCGGCGTTGCGGATGTCGCGCGTCTCCAGCGCCCAAAGCCCGCTCGTCAGCGCTTTGCCCGCAAGGCTGATGCCGAGCGGGCCGGGAAACATCTCCGGAAACAGTGTGAGCACGGTGGCGCGCCACATCGGTTTACTTCTCCGCGTCCTGCGGAGAATCCCCGTCGATCTCCTGCGGCAGTTCAATCACCACATGACCTTGCGCCAGATCGACGCTGGGCACCACGGCGTCGGTAAACGACAGCAGCAGGGTCGGCCCGCGTAGCGGCACGATCTCGATAATATCGCCCGCGCCAAAATTATGGATCGCGAGAATCTTGCCGATCTCGCCGCCTTGCGGATCGATGGCGCGCAGACCGATCAGGTCGGCATGGTAATATTCGCCCTCATCTGTTTCGGGCAGCGCATCGCGCGCGATGTAAAGCTCGATGCCGTTGACCCGCGCGGCGTCGTCGCGACTGGCGACGCCTTTCAGCGTCGCCACCAGATGATCCTTCGCCACGCGGGCGCGCACCACTTCAAAGTGCCGCGCGCCATCCCGGGTCGTCAGCGGGCCGTAGCTCAGCACCGCCAGCGGGTCTTCGGTGAATGGCCACAACTTCACCTCGCCGCGCACGCCATGCGCGGCGCCGATTCTCGCAACGCAGATGCGCGTGTCGCGCGTCACGCTACTAGGCTGCGATTAGGCAGCCGGCTTGCCGGCTGCTGCGGCTTCGGCGTTGGCCTTGCGCTCCTTGCGCGGCACGGCCTTTTCCGGATTGTTGCGCGGCGTGCGCTTCTTGACGCCAGCGGCGTCGAGGAAACGCATCACGCGGTCCGACGGCTGCGCGCCCTTGGCCATCCAGGCCTTGACCTTGTCCATGTCGAGCTTGAGGCGGGCCTCGTTGTCCTTCGGCAGCAGCGGATTGAAGTGGCCGAGACGCTCGATGAAGCGGCCGTCGCGTGGAAAGCGCGAGTCGGCGACGACGACGTGATAGACCGGACGCTTCTTGGTGCCGGCGCGGGCGAGGCGAATAACGACTGACATTGATACTCTCCGTTTTAAGTTTCGAATTACGTGGATGTGTTGTGAATTACTTCTTCTTGCCGGTGCCCGGAAATCCGCCGAGGCCCGGCAATGTTGGCTTTCCAAGCCCCGAGAGGCCTGGAAAATCTTTCGGCAGTGCAGGCATGCCGCCTTGCGGCAATCCGCCTGGCATCTTTTCTGCGAGTTGTTTCATTTGCTCGGGCGAAGGCATGCCGCCGCCCAATCCCATCGCGTTTGCGATACCGGCCATTGGGCCGCGCTTGCCGGAGCCCATGGCCTTCATCATGTCGGCCATGTTCCGGTGCATCTTGAGCAGCTTGTTGACTTCCTCGACCTTCAGCCCGCTACCCGCAGCAATTCTCTTTTTGCGGCTGGCCTTGAGGATGTCGGGATTCTTGCGCTCCTCGCGGGTCATCGAATCGATCACCGCCATCTGACGCTTGAGAACTTTTTCGTCGAGGTTCGCGGCGGCGAGCTGGTTTTTCATCTTGGCGATGCCAGGCATCATGCCCATCAGGCCGCCGATGCCGCCCATGTTCTGCATCTGCGCCAGTTGCTCACGCATGTCGGCAAGATCGAACTTGCCCTTGCGCATCTTCTCGGCGGTGCGCGCCGCCTTTTCGGCGTCGATGTTCGCCGCCGCTTTTTCGACCAGCGAGACGATGTCGCCCATGCCGAGAATCCGGCCGGCGATACGCGAGGGATGAAAGTCCTCCAAGGCATCTGTTTTTTCGCCGGTACCGATCAGCTTGATCGGCTTGCCGGTGACGGCGCGCATCGACAGCGCCGCGCCGCCGCGCCCGTCGCCGTCCACGCGCGTCAGAACAATACCCGTCAGGCCGACGCGTTCATCGAACGCGCGCGCGAGATTGACGGCATCTTGTCCCGTCAGCGAGTCGGCGACCAGCAGCACCTCATGCGGATTCGCCGCCGTCTTCACCGCGGCGGCTTCGCGCATCATGTCTTCGTCGAGCGTGGTACGGCCGGCGGTGTCGAGCAGCACCACGTCGTAGCCGCCGAGCTTGCCGGCCTGCAGCGCACGCTGCGCGATCTGCGTTGGCTGCTGACCCGCGACAACGGAAAGCGTCTCCACGCCGAGATCGCGGCCAAGCACGGCAAGCTGTTCCTGCGCCGCCGGGCGATAGATGTCGAGCGACGCCATCAAAACTTTTTTCTTGTCGCGTTGGGTGAGGCGGCGCGCCAGCTTTGCGGTGGTGGTGGTTTTGCCAGAGCCCTGCAGGCCGACCATCATAATGGCGACCGGCGCAGGAGCATTCAGGTCGATGGTCTGGCCATCTGAGCCCAGCATCTCCACGAGTTCGTCGTGGACGATCTTGACGACCATCTGGCCGGGCGTCACCGATTTGACGACGGTGGCACCGACCGCCTGTTCGCGGACCTTCTCCGTGAACGAGCGAACCACGTCGAGCGCGACGTCGGCCTCGAGCAGCGCGCGGCGCACTTCGCGCATGGCGGCATCGACATCGGCTTCCGACAGCGCACCGCGCCGCGTCAGCCGATCGAGTATGCCTCCAAGCTTTTCCGACAGATTGTCGAACATCGCGGCGCCGTATCCCGTTGTCTCCCGGAGAGGAGAATTTCCAAACACTTTTACGCCCGAGGGCGCATAGCGCTGTCGGGCGTTAACCTCCGGCGTCTCGCACCGGTCGGCGGGTCGAAAAGAAAATCTTTCCGAGAAGTGCGGCGGTTAAAGCCCCAGGGGGCCGAAAAGTCAAGAAAAGACCGGAAAAGCCGGTTTTCGGCTCAATTTTGCCAGTCGCGAAGCTGTCACTTGCCTCTCCAGCGCATTTGGGGCCAATCGGGGGCCATGACCTTCACTCGCCGACGTTTCCTGAGCTTTCTGACCCTGACTGCCGCCGCCATAGGCGGTTCCACCTTTTGGGCATCCCGCATGAAAACCTACGATGGCCCGGTGTCCGATCATTTCGACGGGCGGCATTTTTTCGATCCCGATGGCTCGCCGCCGAAATCGCTGATGGACCTGCTGCGCTGGCGGGTGAGCCGCAAGGCAGATGCGTGGCCGGAGCGCGCGCCGAGCGGGTTTTCGGACATTCCGCCGCAACTGGTCGCCGATCATAAAATCCGTTTTACTTTCGTCGGTCATGCGAGCTGGCTGATCCAGACCGCAGGCCTCAACATTCTCGTCGATCCGGTGTGGTCGGAGCGCTGTTCGCCGGTGTCGTTCGCAGGACCGAAACGGGTCAACGATCCGGGCATCGCGTTCGACGCACTGCCGGCGATCGACGTCGTGCTGGTTTCGCACGGCCATTACGATCATCTCGACATTAGCACGCTCTCGAAGCTGGCCGCAAAATTCTCGCCGCGCGTGATCACGCCGCTCGGCAACGACGTGACGATGAAGACGGGCGACGCTTCGATTCGGGCCGAACCCTACGACTGGCATCAGCGCATCGAGATCGGCAATGGCGTCGCCGTGACGCCGGTGCCGACGCGGCACTGGAGTGCACGCGGCCTGTTCGACCGCAACAAAGTGCTGTGGGCGAGTTTTGTGATCGAGACGCCGGCGGGAAAAATCTACGCGGTCGGCGATTCAGGTTATGGCGACGGCAAGCATTTCCGCCGCGTGCGCGAGATGTATGGCGCGCCGCGCGTGGCGCTGTTGCCGATCGGCGCCTACGAGCCACGCTGGTTCATGCAGGACATGCATATGAACCCGGATGATGCGGTGAAGGCGATGGCGGATTGCGGCGCGAACCAGGCGCTCGCGCATCATCACGGCACGTTCCAGCTGACGGATGAGGCCATCGACGCCCCTGCCAACGGTCTTGCCGTTGCGCTGGATACTGCCGGCGTGGCGCATGAAAAGTTTGTCGCGCTGAAGCCGGGACAGACCTTCGAGATCTAGTCTACTGAGCTTTGGGCTTGATCTCGTAAGCCACGCTCACAGCGACGCGCAGCGTTTCCTCGCCTTGCGCGATCGGTGCGGGCGCGGAGGCGGCCATGCCGGCCGACATTCTGCGATACATGACCGGTGCGGGGGCACCTTCTTCCGAAATGCTGAGTGGCGTGCCGACTGCGACGCCTGCTGTGCGGGCGTAGATTTCGGCCTTGCGCCGCGCGTCATTGAGCGCCTGCGCACGGGCCTCGTCGAGCAGTTTGGACGCCTGCGACACCATGAAATTGATGCCGCCGATGTCGGTCGCGCCACTGCCGGTCAGCGCATCGATCGTGCTCGCCACCTTGGCGACGTCGCGAACGGTGACGATGACGCGGTTGCTGGCGCGATAGCCGGTGATTTGCGTGGGGCCGCCGGAGACACGGCTGGTGCTTTGCGGCTGCAACGAGAGCCGCGAGGTCTGGAAATCCCTTTCAGGAATGCCTGCGTTTTTCAGCGCCGTCAGCACCACGCCCATGATCTTGTTGTTGGCCTCGCTGGCCTCGCGCGCGGTCTTGGCCTCATTGGTGACGCCGCCATCAATCTGCGCCAGATCCGGCGGCACCGAAATCGTCGCTTCGCCGGTGACGGAAATCACGGCCAGCAGCGGTGTCTGCGCGAAGGCAGACGACGCGCATGCGAGCATGATTGCCACGAGGACGCTTCGGTTTGTCATGAAGGGCTCCAGTTTATTTCAGCGGCACGAAGACGTTGATGACCAGTTTGTCTTCCGATGTTTTCAGCGGGTCGGTGACATATTCTTCAATGAAGGTGTCTTTTGCTTCGAGCTTCTTGTCGTCGAGGTAATTGGTGATCGCTTCGTAGGTGTTGTCCATGTTGTCGTAGGAACCGTGATGGACGAATTTGAGTGTCTTGCCCTCCGGAGAAGTGCCGATGCTCATATCCTTCGACAAATTTTTCGGATCCTGATCGACCGGAATTTGCGCCTGAAAGGTGAAGCCGGCATCGTCGGTCGAGGTGTAGACGATCAAAAACGGAGCGGCGGGTTTGATGCCCTGCTTGTCGAGCAGCATGGCGAGCGCCTTCAGCGAGCTAGTGATGGTCTCGAATGCCGAATCCCAATCGCCCTTGCCCTTCAATGTCACGACCTTCCGCCCGGTGAGCGCGACCTCTTCGCCGAACGGATCGGCGGCCTGGACCTTCTGGTCGGCGGGCGGTGTCGCCGGAGCTTGCGCTGCCGCGGGCGGGGTTGACGGCGCTGGAGCCGGAGTGTCGGCGGATTTTGGCGGAACGGGAGTCGCGGGCGCCGTTTCCGGCGGCTTGGTTTCCGCCGCCGGCGAAGAAGCTGCCGGTGCTGCTGGCGCGGGCGTCGAGGCAGCGGGGGCCGGCGTGTCTGGCGGTGTTGTGACCGCGGGGGGCGTTTGCTTGGGGGGCTCGGGTGCTTGAGCCCGTGCGGCTGAAAATCCGGCCGAAAGCACAAGCGTCATGGCCGCAAGCAAGGTCAGCCGGGTGTCACGGAAAAAAATCATTCCAAAAAAGCTCCATCGGATGCCGCGCGTTCGGTATGGACCGGCTGCACTCAACCTAACACGCGATTGCGTCGTTCGTCCCTTCACAGATCGGCCATCAAAAATGGCGCGGCCAAGGCAATCAATAAGACCGGTACCGGCGTCCGCCGTCTGGTCAATCCGCCAATCTTCGCCATATAAGGCGCCTAAGGAATTGTCATATGAACCCGCTCGCCAATCACGGCTTCGCCAAGATGAACGGCATCGGCAACGAGATCGTCGTTGTCGATCTGCGCGATTCGCCGGCTGGCGTGAGCGCGGCGGACGCGCGCGCCATCGCCGCGCCGGGCGGCGTGCCGTACGACCAGTTGATGGTTTTGCAAAAGCCGCATTTGCAAGGCACCAGCGCCTTCATCCGCATCTATAACAATGACGGCTCGGAAGCCGGCGCCTGCGGCAACGGCATGCGCTGCGTGGCGCGG
>JAIERI010000047.1 GCA_019747015.1 Xanthobacteraceae bacterium | reverse complement strand
AGGGCGCCGCACTTGCGTTCATGGTGGAAGTTCTTGCGGCCTGCATTCCCGGCGCCAATCTGGCGTTCGAGGCCTCATCGTTTCTCGATGACAAGGGCGGCCCGCCATCCACCGGCCAATTGCTGCTCGCGATCGACCCGGCCGGATTCGGCCATGCGCGATTCGGCGAACGGATGGCGCGGCTGGTCGGCGCGATTGAAAGCCAGCAGGGTGCACGCCTGTCCGGTGCGCGGCGGCTGGCCAATCGGGCCCGGGCGGCGCGCGATGGCATTGTCGTTCCAGCGGAAATACAGTCTCTGCTGGCCTGAAGAAGACGCGATTCGATGTGGGTAGTCCGGGTGCCCGGCGGCGAATGGGTTCGAGCGGTGTCCGCACCATGCTATGCGATGGGTGATATTGGTATCTGAACTTTTGGTGGATTCTGGTGGCCAGCGAAACGGTTGCAAACAGCCCCACGGAGTATCTTCCCCTGTACGCACAGGTGAAGGTGCTGCTGGTCAAGCGTATAGGCTCGGGCAGCTGGAAACCGGGGCAGATGCTGCCGAGCGAGAACGAACTGGCGCTCGAGTACAACGTCAGCCAAGGCACTGTTCGCAAAGCGTTGATCTCTCTCGAAACCGACAGGATGATTGTGCGGCGTCAAGGCGTCGGCACGTTCGTTGCGCGCCATTCCCGTGACAATGCGCTCTATCAATTTTTCCGCATGGTGAATCTGGACGATCGCAGGCTTATTCCGACGAGCGTCGTGCTGTCACAGCGAGCCCAGCGCGCGACGCGCGATCAGGCCGCTCAACTGGCGGTTAGTCACGCCACGCCGCTGCATGCCATAGTCCGCATCCGCAGCTTTAACGGGGAGCCCGCGATTTTCGAACGAATTTATGTTCCGGTGCCGCTGATGCCAAATCTCAAGGTCGAGACAAATGCCGAGATGGGCGATGAGATGTATGTCATCTATCAGGAGCGTTTCGGCATCAGTATTGTTAGAGCAGTAGAACGACTCGGCGCGGTTGCGGCGACGGCGGAGGAAGCCAAACGTCTCGGCCTGAAAGCCGGTGCGCCGTTGCTGGAAATATCCCGCGTGGCGACGGATGTCAGCGGGCGTCCGGTGGAACTGCGCATCAGCCGCTGCAACACGGATCGCACCAAGTACGCGGCCGAAGTGCTATGAGATTTATTTGCCCACTAAACCATTGCAATGACCCAGAATAAGGCAAGACTCTGGCGTTTTGGGAGATTGTTATGTCATTCTCCTGAGCCGGACTCGAGTGACAATGCCTTATCGCGCCGCCATCGCTTCGCAATTGTATGTCTTCGAAGACCTCAAGCAAGTCATGGCCTTCGCCAGCCCCGCGCGTTCGGGCGATTATCTCGCCGGCATCGGCGCTCCCACAGCCCAGGAACGCATGGCGGCGCGGCATGTCCTGGCTGACGTCCCGCTCAAGCAGTTTCTCACCGAAGCGCTGATTCCTTACGAAGACGACAACATCACGCGCCTCATTGTCGACGGCCACGATGCGCAGGCATTTGCGCCGGTGTCCCACATGACTGTCGGTGACTTCCGCAACTGGCTGCTGTCGGAACAGGCGACGACCGAAGTGCTGGCTCTTCTCGCGCCCGGCCTGACACCGGAAATGGTCGCTGCCGTCTCCAAACTGATGCGCAATCAGGATCTGATCGCGGTTGTGCGCAAGTGCCGCGTCGTGACCCGTTTTCGCGATACCATCGGGCTGGAAGGCCGCATGTCGGTGCGCCTGCAGCCTAATCATCCGACCGACGATTTGCGCGGCATCGCCGCGTCCACGCTTGATGGTTTGCTGATGGGCTCGGGCGACGCCGTGATCGGAGTCAATCCGGCCTCCGACAGTCTGCCTGTGCTCGGCGATCTGGTGCGCATGCTGGATGAAATCATTCAGCGGCTGGAAATTCCGACCCAGAGCTGCGTCCTGACGCATGTCACGAATACCATCAAGCTGGTGCAGGGCGGGGCACCGGTGGATCTGGTGTTTCAATCGATCGGCGGCACCGAAAAGACCAATCTGTCTTTCGGGGTTACGCCGGACATTCTGCAAGAGGCGCGCGAGGCGGCGCTGTCGCTGGGGCGCGGCACCGTTGGCGACAACGTGATGTATTTCGAAACCGGGCAGGGCAGCGCACTTTCGGCCGACGCCAGTTTCGGTGTCGACCAGCAAACCTGCGAGGCGCGCGCCTATGCGCTGGCGCGGCGCTACAAGCCGCTGCTGGTCAACACGGTGGTCGGTTTCATCGGGCCTGAATATCTGTATGACGGCAAGCAGATCATACGCGCCGGTCTGGAGGATTTTTTTTGCGGCAAGCTGCTCGGTCTGCCGATGGGCTGCGATATTTGTTACACCAATCATGCCGAAGCCGATCAGGACGACATGGACAACCTGCTGGTGCTGCTCGGCGCGGCCGGCATCAATTTCATCATGGGCGTTCCGGGCGCGGACGACATTATGCTGAACTATCAGAGCACCTCGTTCCACGATGCGCTGTTTCTCCGCGAGACGATGAATCTCAAGCGCGCGCCGGAATTCGAGACGTGGCTGCAACGCATGAAGATCGCTGACGCCGGCGGACGGTTGCTGCCAACGTCGCCGGACACGCTGCTGAACTGCATGTCGGCGCTGAAATCGCTGGTCGCATGACAAAAGAACCCGTCGGACGAAATGGTGCTGTTACAGAAAGCCCTTGGGCGAATTGGCGAAGCTTGACACCGGCCCGGCTTGCCCTTGGACGTGCCGGCGCGGGCATGCCGACCGATGAAGTGCTGCGGTTCGGATGGGCGCACGCCATGGCGCGCGATGCCATCCATGCCGCGCTCGACACCGGGGCACTCGAGCTTGCGCTGCGCGCGAAGGGCTGGAACGTCCTGCAGGTGCGCAGCCGCGCGTCCGATCGCGCTACCTATTTGCGGCGGCCGGATCTGGGCCGCGTGCTCGATCCCCACGACATCGAGAAACTGCAGGCGGTAGATTCACCGCGGCACGACATCTGTATTGTGATCGGCGACGGGCTGTCATCGTTCGCGATTGAGCGCCATGCGATCAAGCTGCTCGATGCGCTCAAGCCGCATTTTCCAGATGAGTTGCAGGGTGCGCCCATCGTCATCGCGACACAGGCCCGTGTCGCGCTCGCCGATGATGTCGCGCAACTGCTGGGCGCGAAACTGTCGATCATGCTGATCGGAGAGCGTCCCGGACTGAGTTCGCCCGATAGTCTCGGCATCTATATGACTCATGCCCCGTTCAAAGGGCGCAACGATTCAGGCCGAAACTGCGTTTCCAATATCCGCCCCGAAGGGCTGAGTTACGCGGCTGCTGCGTTCAAGCTTGCGTGGCTGATGCGTGCGGCGCTGCGCCGGGGGATCACGGGTGTCGATCTCAAGGACGAAAGCGACCTCGCACTGCTGGCAGGCGCCAATGCGGGGCTGACGCAAATTTCCGACGACCGTATCGCCTGAACGGTTCAGTTCGGACCGATGTCGACGCGCGGCTTCATGTTGAGCCGCGTATGCATCGCACAGCCGCATCCCGGCGGATGCTGCGCTGCCGGTAGTTTGGCCAGATCCGCGTTCGCCGCTTCCGCATCCGGCGCAAGTTTCGGTGCCGGCTCGTTTGGGGGAATGTAGTTGAGGACCGGCGCGAGCCAGCGCTCGGTCTCCTCCACCGTGAAGCCCTTGCGCTCGGCATAATCCTCGACCTGATCGCGTTCGACCTTGCCGACGCCGAAATATTCACTTTGCGGATGGCTGAAATAAAGCCCCGAGACCGACGAGCCGGGCCACATCGCCAGACTCTCGGTCAGCGTGACGCCGGCGTTGCGCTCGGCATCGAGCAGCCGGAAGATCGTGGTCTTCTCTGTGTGGTCGGGCTGCGCGGGATAACCGGGGGCGGGCCGGATGCCCTGGTATTTTTCGAGGATCAGATCATCAGGTACAATGGCTTCGTCCGGTGCGTAGCCCCACAGTTCCTTGCGCACGCGCTGGTGCATGCGCTCGGCAAAGGCTTCGGCAAGCCGATCCGCCAGCGCTTTCGCCAGAATAGACGAGTAATCGTCATTGGCGTTTTTGAAACGCTTGGTGATCTCGTCTTCGCCGATCCCGGAAGTCACGACGAACGCGCCGATGTAATCCTGCACACCGCTCGATTGCGGCGCGATGAAATCCGACAGCGCGACATTATGGCGGCCTTCGCGCTTTTCGAGCTGCTGGCGCAAAGTATGCAGCGTGGCGAGCGGCTTTTTGCGGGCCTCGTCGCTGTAAAGCACGATGTCGTCGCCATCCGCGTTTGCCGGCCAGAAACCGACCGTGGCATTGGCGGTGAACCAGTTTTCCTTGACGATGGTGTCCAGCATCTTGCGCGCGTCGTTATAAAGAGACTGCGCGACTTCGCCGACCTTCGGATCTTTCAGTATGCCCGGAAAGCGCCCGGCGAGCTCCCAGGCTTGAAAGAACGGCGTCCAGTCGATGTAATCGACCAACTCGGCAAGAGGATAGTTCTTGAAATTGCGGGTCCCGATAAAGGACGGCTTTTTCGGCGTGGTTTTCGGCCAGTCGATCTTGAGAGCATTGGCGCGCGCATCGGCCAGCGTTTGCCGCTTCTTGTTCTGCTGCGCCTTGAAATGCGCGTCGGAAATGCGCGCGTACTCGGCGCGAACCTCGTTTGCATATTCCTCGCGCTTGTCGGCGGATAGCAGCGACGATGCCACGCCGACCGCGCGGCTGGCGTCGTTGACGTGCACGACCGGCCCCCGCGAATAACGCGGGTCGATCTTCACGGCGGTGTGGACGCGGCTGGTGGTCGCGCCGCCGATCAGCAGCGGCAGATTCATTTCCAGCCGTTCAAGCTCGGATGCCACGAACACCATCTCGTCGAGTGAGGGCGTGATCAATCCCGACAGGCCGATGATGTGGGCGCCTTCGGCTTTCGCGGTGTCGATGATCTTGGCAGCGGGCACCATGACCCCGAGATCGATGACCTCGAAATTGTTACACTGGAGCACGATGCCGACGATGTTCTTGCCGATGTCGTGAACGTCGCCCTTCACGGTGGCGAGCACGATCTTGCCGGCATTCTTGCGGCCATCGCCAGTGATGCCGGCGGCGAGGTTGTCGGCCTTTTCCTTTTCCATGAACGGCATCAGATAGGCCACCGCCTGCTTCATGACGCGCGCCGATTTGACGACCTGCGGCAGGAACATCTTTCCGTCGCCGAACAGGTCGCCGACGATATTCATGCCCGCCATCAGCGGGCCTTCGATCACGTGCAGGGGACGCTCCACCGTGAGGCGCGCAGCCTCGGTGTCGGCATCGATATATTCGGTGATGCCGTTGACCAGCGCATGCGACAGCCGCTTCTCGACCGGCCATTCGCGCCAGGCGAGGTCCTGTTCCTTGGTCTGCTTTTCCTGACCCCGGAATTTCTCGGCGAGCTGCAGCAGCCGCTCGGAGGCACCAGGATCGCGATTGAGGATGACGTCTTCGCAAACCTGCCGCAGTTCGGCATCGATGTCGTCGTAGATCACCATCTGTCCGGCATTGACGATACCCATATCCATGCCGGCCTTGATGGCGTGATACAGGAATACCGAATGCATTGCTTCGCGCACCGGCTCGTTGCCGCGAAACGAGAACGACAGATTCGAGACGCCGCCGGAAATATGCGCGTGCGGCAGGTTTTGCCGGATCCAGCGCGTCGCCTCGATGAAATCGACGCCGTAATTGTTGTGCTCTTCGAGTCCCGTCGCGATGGCAAAGATGTTTGGGTCGAAGATGATGTCCTGCGGCGGAAAATTCAGCTTGGTCGTAAGCAGGTCGTAAGCGCGTTTGCAGATTTCGGTCTTGCGCGCGAACGTGTCGGCCTGGCCGACTTCGTCGAAGGCCATGACGACGACGGCGGCGCCGTGACGGCGTGCGATCGTTGCTTCGTAAATGAATTTCTCTTCGCCCTCCTTCATCGAGATCGAATTGACGATGGGCTTGCCCTGAACGCATTTCAGGCCGGCCTCGATGACGTCGAACTTCGACGAATCGATCATCACCGGCACTTTGGCGATGTCGGGTTCGGATGCGACGAGATGCAGAAACTCGATCATCGCCTGTTTGGAATCGAGCAGGCCTTCATCCATGTTGACGTCGATGACCTGCGCGCCGTTCTCGACCTGATCGCGAGCGACCTGCAGCGCGGCAGTGTAATCGCCGGCCTTGATCAGCTTGCGGAAGCGCGCCGAGCCGGTGACGTTGGTGCGCTCGCCGACGTTGACGAAGGGAATGTCACTGGTCAGAACGAACGGTTCGAGCCCCGACAAACACAGACGCGGTTCGATCTCAGGCACGATGCGGGGCTTGTGCGGCGCGACCGCATCCGCAATGGCCTTGATATGATCGGGCGTGGTGCCGCAGCAGCCGCCGACCACGTTGACGAGGCCGGCTTGCGCGAACTCGCCGATCAGCCTCGCCATGTATTCCGGGCTTTCGTCATACTGGCCGAATTCGTTCGGCAGGCCCGCGTTCGGATAGGCGCACACCAGCGCGTCCGCGACGCGGCCGATGTCGGCGATGTGCGCGCGCAGGTCTTCCGCGCCGAGCGCGCAGTTGAAACCGATGGTGATGGGATTGGCGTGCTGCACAGAATACCAGAACGCCTCGGGCAATTGTCCAGAGAGAAGACGCCCCGACTTGTCGGTGATGGTGCCGGAAATCATCACCGGCACGTGGATGCCCCGCGCCTCGGTGATCTCCGCGATGGCGTAAAGCGCAGCCTTGGCGTTCAGCGTATCGAAAATGGTTTCGACCAGCAGCAGGTCCGCGCCGCCGTCGAGCAGGCCGTTGATCTGTTCGCTATAAGCGACGCGCAGATCGTCGAACGTCACCGCCCGAAAGCCGGGATTGGAAACGTCCGGGGAAATCGACGCGGTTCGATTGGTCGGGCCGAGCGCGCCGGCGACGAAGCGCGGCTTGCCGTCATCGGCCGTTGCGCGCGCCGCGGCATTGTGCGCAAGCTTCGCGCCCTCAAGGTTCATCTCGTAGGCGATGGTGGTGAGGTCGTAGTCGGCCTGCGCGATCGAGGTCGAGGAGAAGGTGTTGGTCGCGACAATGTCCGCGCCTGCTTTCAAATATTGAAAGTGAATATCCTCGATGGCCTGCGGCTGGGTGAGGATCAGAAGATCGTTGTTGCCGCGCAGGTCGCGATGAAAATCCTTGAAGCGTTCGCCGCGAAACGCCGTTTCGTCGAATTGCAGGCCCTGGATCATGGTGCCCATCGCGCCGTCGAGTACGAGAATGCGCTCGCGCGCGAGTTCGCGAAATCGTGCAGCGATGTCCGGCGAGGAGGGCAATGGTGTTGCGGTCATTGAACCATTCGGCTTGTGCGAGCCATGCGGCTGACGCCGCAGGCAGCAATTTGTGGCGGACCAATATTCATGGCCTTAGATAAGGGAAGCATTGGGATTCCAACAGCCCACGGTATGCGAACATCCATGGGAAATTGCCCACAAAGGCTGGATATCGGGGTGGAACATTGTGGCATTCCGGCTTAATGGGACGCTTGCGGCGGAGAAAATCAGATGATTTTCGGGTGGGCAAGCGAGTTGGCGGCCGCTTTAACGTAACCGTTCCAATGCCTCGCGCAGGACGTCCAGACCCTGCAAAAGCGCTGGACCGCCGCACAGCGAGTAACGCGAGGCGAGCTCGATCCGGCGGCCGGTTTTGTATTGGGATAAAACCGCCGTGTGCATGATGAACAGCGCGCCCTGATCGCCGGCCTCATGCGGGATGTCCTGCAGCACCAGAATATCCGGTCCCTCGGTCAGCAGGGTCTCCATCGAAACGAATCCGCCGAATCCGCCGCGCGCGTTGGGCGGCGGCTGCAAGCCGGCTGTCTTGAGCATCGCCGTGATCAGACTGGCCGTGCCTTCGGTATAGCCGCCGCGCTCGAGGACCGACGCCGTGCGCGGCGGCAACAATGCCGAAGCGGCCAGCTTTGTCTCGGCATCTTGCAATTGCCGGACAAGAATTTCGCCGCGGTCGGGATGGCCGATGAGTGCGGCCACCTCAACGATCTGCTGCCGCGCCTGTGCGAGATCGCTGACGAGATCGATCTGCACGACACGCAGGCCGGTTGCGTTGAGAATCGCGCGGGTCGGGCGGTCGCTCGGCCCGACAAGAACGAGATCGGGAGACAGGTTGATCACATATTCGGTGTCCCAACCGAGGCGCGGATATTTTCCGGCTTCCGCCGCCAGCACCGAGAGCGAGGAATCGGCGGCGTAAGGCGACAGACCGGCGATCTGGCCAGGATCGGCCAATGCGAGCAGGAGCTGGTCCGCGCACAGGTTGAACGACACGATGCGATGAGGCGCTTTGCTATCGCCGAACGCCGCGCCGATGCCCATGGCGAGGAGCAGAGCGGCAAAAATCGTTTTCTTCATCATGGTGACCTGTTATGTCACACCCCTCGCACGCCGTCAGCATGCCTCACGCGTAAGTCACCCACGCAAGTCACCGGACCGCGATGGATATTGATCGACACGGACATCGGCTGACGGTTGCGCTGGCGATCATGCTTGGCATTTTGTTCGCGCTCTCGCTTCTGACCGGTCCGGCGCATTTGTCCCTGCGCGATGTAGCAAACGCGCTGGTGTCGGATGACGGCGCCGCGTCGATCATCGTGCGCGACATCAGGCTGCCGCGCACGCTGCTCGCGATTTTCATCGGCGCGACGTTCGGTCTGGCGGGGTCTTCGATGCAGGGGCTGCTGCGCAATCCGCTCGCCGAGCCATCGCTGTTCGGCGCGCCGCAGGCCGCGGCCGCGGCTTCCGCTGCGACGATGGCATTCGGGCTTGCCAATGCCTTGTCCATTATTGTGCCCATCAGCGGCATCATCGGCGCGCTGCTGTCGGTCGGCGCGCTTGTCGCAATTGCGGGGCGGCACGCGTCGCTGACGGTGACATTGCTGGCGGGGCTCGCGCTGGCGAGCCTTGCCGGAGCTGCGATTGCGCTCATTCTCAATCTGGCACCAAATCCCTATATCGCTCTTGAGATCACATTCTGGCTGCTCGGCTCGCTTCGGGATCGCAGCATGACTCATGTCTGGCTTGCGGCGCCGTTCATGGCTGTGAGCTGGATTCTGCTGCTCTCCAATGCGCGGGCCTTTCGTCTGCTCACGCTCGGCGAAGATGCGGCGGCCTCGCTCGGCGTGAATATCGCACGCACGCGATTGCTTGTCGTTATCGGCTCCGCGCTCGGGATCGGCGCTGCGGTCTCGGTGGCGGGGTCGATCTCGTTCATTGGCTTGATCGCGCCGCATCTGGTGCGGCGGTTCTACGGGTTCGATCCCGCGCGTATCCTGATTCCGTCGGCACTCGCCGGTGCGTCTCTGTTGGTGGCGTCGGACATCGTGGTGCGTCTGATCTCGGGGGCTGTGGAGATCAAGATCGGGGTTGTGACGGCATTGATCGGTGTCCCGTTCTTCCTTGCGATGATCTTTCGCGAGCGGCGCTTGCTGGAGGACGTCTCGCAATGACGCCAAAAACGCCGCGCCTCTCGGCAACGAATGTCAGCGTCACGTATGGCGGGTACCGCATCGTCGACAATGCCGATCTTGTTCTGAACGCGGGCGAGCTGACAATATTGGCCGGTCCCAATGGCGCCGGAAAAACAACGCTGGCGCGCGCGATGGCGGGGCTGAGTCGATTTGAGGGCGACGTTTTGCTGAACGGCGTTGCGCTTGCGAAGCTGCCGGCACGCGAGAAGGCGCGGGCCATGGCTTATTTGCCGCAAGGCCATCAATATCATTGGCCGATGTCGGTCGGCGACATCGTCGCGCTGGGGCGCGAGCCTCATGCCGACATGTTCGATCGCCGCTCCATCGCCGATCGGGAGGCGATTGAAGCCGCGCTGACAATGACCGGCGTTGAGACGCTTGTGGACCGGACAATCACCACGCTGTCCGGCGGGGAACGTGCGCGGGTGGCCTTGGCGCGCGCACTCGCAACGCAGGCCAGTGTGATGATCGCCGACGAGCCGATTGCATCCGTGGATGAGCGTAATCAGCTCATCATCATGGATTTGCTCAAGGCGGTTGCGCGCCAGGGCACCGCCGTGCTCGCGATCATTCACGATTTGTCGCTGGCGATGCGCTTCGCGGACCGTGTCGCACTGATGCAGAATGGACGCATCGTCGCCAACGGCACACCTGACAGCGTTCTGACAATCGAGCGCATTGCGGATATCTTTGGCGTCGCGGTCGAACGGGTTGAAACCGCTCACGGCCCGGCGCTGATCCCGTCGCATGCGGTTTGATTGATCAAAAAGTCGCACCGACCTTCAGGGTGTAAACGCGGCCGGGAAGAGGGTAGGCGCTGAAGCGTCCGTCCGTGAACGTGCTTGCAATGGCATAATCATAATAGAGCGCGTTCAGAACATTATTGACGCCAAAGGACCAGAAGTAGCGGTCATACTCTCCGCTGAGTTTCAGATCGAGTGTTGCGTTCGCGGGAATGAGCAACTGCGTGTTGGCCTGGTCGTTGTCCATGCGGCGGCTGCCCCAGGCCCGCAGGGTGGCATCCAGTACGACGTACTTCTGCCAGACGTTCCATGAAAAGCCGGCGCTTCCGCTCAGGCGCGACACCAGCGGCACGTCGTTGCCGGCGTATAGACCTTCCTCAAAGACGGCGCGGGTATAGGCAAAGCCGCCCCTCAGTCTCACATCGTCGTTGACCTGAAGAGTTGCATTCGTTTCGGTGCCATACCGATGCGTCGGATCGAGATTGGTGTCGACGAAGTTCACCGGGTCGAAGTGAATTTCGTTCTTGAGATGCATGTCGAAATAGCTGGACTGAATGTCGAGGCCACCGCCATGGATGCGGATGCCGCCCTCGGCGTCGTGCGAGGTCTGTGTCTTGAGATTGAAATTGGCGTTACCGCCCGCGTCCGGTCCGACGCCGATACGCTCATCGACATTCGGTGTGCGAAACGCCTGTGCGGCGCGGGCGAACACGCTGACATTCTCGGTGAGTCGATGTTCGAGGCCGATATGCAGGGCGTGATTGTTCTCTTCGGTGTTCAGCGGCAGATGCTGTGAATCGAACGGTGGAAATGCACCGGGTGCGGAGCCGTTGAAAGCATCCCTGGCACTCAGGCTCACGTTCTGGAGTCTTGCCCCATAGGAAAAATCAGTGCTCGGCAGAATCCCCAATGTCTGTTGCCAATAACCCGCGACGGTTTGCTGGTTGAGGTTGTAGACGTGTATCGGTGCCACCCCGGCCGTCTGGCTGCGGCTCGAATCGTAGTCGGCGTTGTAATAATCGATGCCGGTCAGTACAGTCGATGTCATTCCGAACACCGAATTCTTGAGGCTCAATCGCGGTGTCAGCGACCAGGTTTGAAGCGTTGTGTCGACGTAACTGCTGGTGGAAACGAAGTCGGCTTGCTGCTTTTTGTTTCTGACTCCGCCATCGACAATGATTTCCGCGCCGTTCCACAGCGATTTTGTGAATCCCGCTGTGGCGTTGATCCCCTGTTTGTTGGCCCAGTCGAATGGATTGGTCGCCCCGCGCCGGTCGGTGGCGAGCTGATTGAGGCCGATGCTGGGATCGACAGTGCGGCCGCCCGGCAGACCGAGCCGCTGGTTGTCGCCGGACACGTTGAAATAGGCCGATAAGTCTGGCGTATGGTAACGCAACTCGCCGACACCATCCTGTTGTTCGAGGGCGTTATTGACGCGGTAGCCGTCCGACTTGATCGCGTTGGCAAAGACGGAGGTGGACCACGGCCCGTAGTTGGTCGTGGCCGACACGTTGCCGAATCTCTGATTGAAAGAGCTGACGCCGCCTTCGATGCGTCCGGAAACAGCCTTGCCGCCGTCTGCGCCGGTCTTGGTGACGATGTTGATCACGCCGCCGACGGCGTTGTCGCCGTACAGCACGGCGCCGCTGTTGCCGCGCGTCACCTCGATACGTTCGATGGATTGCAGCGGAACGGTTGAAAGATCGACACCTGCAAGATCAACGTCGTTGACACGCCGTCCGTTGATGAGAACCAGCGTGTTGGCGCTCGCAAACGCCCCGAAGCCGCGCAGGTCGACTGTGGTGCCGGCGCCGTTCACGCCGCCATAAAGGTTTTGCAACTGCACGCCAGGGACGGTGGCCAATACGTCCTGCACGGTCTGGCCCGGCGAGCGCTTGATATCGTCGGCGGTGATGACGCTGGTCGAAGCGCCAACGATACCGTTGGCCCCGACAAGGCGGCTGGCTTCCTCGTTGATCGGCGATGGTACTGCAGCAACCGGTTCTGCTGCCGGCGCAGGTTTTGGTTTTGCGCGGCTTTGCTTGCTGCGTCTGGGCTTTTGAGTCTGTTTCGGTGCCGCTGCCGGAGGGCGGATCTCGATCTCGGGGAGGGCGCCGGCTTGCTGCGCCTGTAAGGATGAAATGAGGGCGCCGCTGCACAACAGCACAGCCAGCGCTGCCGTCGTGAATTGACGGACAATAAAACAACCGATCGTTCGCAACACACCAGAACCCCGAAATGCGGGCGGCGGTCGAAGAGGTCGCGTGCGAACAGGTCAAGGGATTTGAGTATCCCTTTGCAAGCGAACCACCGGGACACCCCGCCCATGGACGATATTTTGTCGAGGCAGGTTTCCTGGCTCGTGGGTCGTTGCGTTCGTCTCGTCTTCCCAAGACCGGATGATCTCAGTGACTTTGTTTGACGCTCGCTCGCCACTTACAGTTGCGGGGGCAGCCCTGGCATTGTCATCGGCAAATACCGATGGCGCACCAAATTCCCTTTTCTCCCGGTCTCGACGAGATCGGAAGCACCACGACGGATGCACCCTGTCTGGGGGAACTTACGGAGTCAAGCAGCGTGCACGCGATTGCTTCAGCGATTCCGGCCCGGCACCCAGAGTACGTCGCTGGCACCCTTGTCGTTGGCGTGACGGGCCGCCACGAAAAGAAAATCCGACAGCCGGTTGAGATATTTTACGACCGCCGGTGAAATCCGCTCATCGGTTTTTTCGCTCAGTTCAACCGCCAGCCGCTCCGCGCGCCGGCAAACCGTGCGCGCGATATGAAGCCTGGCCGCGGCTTCGCTGCCGCCCGGCAAAACGAATGAGTTGAGCGGCGCCATGTCGAGATTCAATTGGTCGATTTCGCGTTCGAGCCGATCGACCTGCGAGGATAAAATTCGCAGCGGCTCATAGGCCGGAGGAATATCGGACTCGGGCGTCGCCAAATCCGCGCCCAGATCGAACAAATCATTCTGGATGCGCCCGAGCATCGCGTCCAGAATGTCGTCCGCCTTGGTTGCCACCCGCGCGGCGCCGATGCAGGCGTTCACCTCATCGACGGTGCCGAAGGTTGCGATCCGCAGATCGTGCTTGGCGCGGCGCTCTCCGTTGACGAGCCCGGTGGTCCCGTCGTCGCCTGTGCGTGTGTAGATGCGGTTCAGCTTGACCAAGAATTTATCCTGACGTGAATTTTACGGGCAGCTGCTATCGTGAATAATGACACGCATCAACGGCTTGTCCAGTGCGAGTCCCGATCGCACAAATCGCGACGACAGCGCGAGAGTTAGCCCATTCATTTTGACTCACATCACGCTCCCTAGTACCAATGAACATATTTTGGTATTTTGCGAAGAGCAGTTAGGGGGGCCTGATGCGTTTCAAAAACATTGCCCTGTTTTCAGCGGGCGTCATCGTTTGCCTTTCGACAAACCAATCTGCTCACGCTCAGTCCCCGGCACAAACTCAGTCTGATCGCACGGTCGAACAATATACTTGATCGATTATTCGCAGCCGCTGTAGTTAGGGCCGCCAAATTTCCGAGGTTACAATGCGCCTTTCGTTTGCAGCTTTGCTCTCGCTTCTGATTTCCCCGGCGCTCGCCCACGACGGCACCTATATGGGTGTCGGAGGGGTTACCTGCTCGGAGTGGATTTTGCGCGGGGCTTCCATGCCCACCAAATTGGAGCAAGAGGGCTGGATATTTGGCTATGCAAGTGGAGTAAATGCGGCCTCGCCGACGGACTTTCTTTTAAAGGCCGATAGTGTGGCGATGCTGCTGTTCGTCGACACGTGGTGTGCAAAAAACCCGGATAAAAAGCTGGTCGAGGCTGCAAACGAATTGCTGTCCGTGTTGAAAGATAAATCACGCTAGCGTTTTAAATTTGCGAAATCGGAGTAAAGGCTGAAAGCATTCAGTGCTGATCGGGCGCGATGGCGCTCCCTAGCGGAATCGAACCGCTCTCTCCACCGTGAAAGGGTGGCGTCCTAACCGATAGACGAAGGGAGC
>JAIERI010000023.1 GCA_019747015.1 Xanthobacteraceae bacterium | reverse complement strand
ATTCGCGGTCTGGTCAGAGCGGCGCGACAGGTCGCCGAACGTCAGTTTCGTCTCCTTGCCGCCAGCGACATCGACGATCCACAGCGCCATGCGGTCGCGGTTGTCCGGATTCTTTCCCAGTCCTGCATCGAACCAGTCGAGCGCCCAGTTGAACGGGGCAGGCTCCGGCCATTCGAACCCGGCAAAGGCGGTGTCGTAATCAGTTCTGTGTTTGAGAAGAAATGCGCGCGCGTCCTGAAATGTGGTCATCGGTCCGCCCCGGTTGTGTCCTGCCCATTATGGTTTTTTTGTTATGTGCCGATCGCCGTCTCTTTCCTTCTATTTTTGCCCTCTATTTCTTGCCCGCCATACGCAGCGCGTGAATGATGCCAGAGAAGTCCACCCCGCCTTGACCAGCTTTTTCGAAGGCATCGTAGATGCTTTCGGCGTGCGCACCGAGTGGCGTCGAAGCACCTGTGGCCTTCGCGGCCTCCTGCGACAGCCGCAGATCCTTCAGCATCAGGGCAGCGGCGAAGCCGGGCTTGTATTCGTCGTTGGCCGGCGATGTTGGCACCGGACCCGGCACCGGGCAATAACTCGTCAGCGACCAGCATTGGCCCGATGAAGTGGACGCGACATCGAACAGCGCCTGATGGGACAATCCCAGTTTTTCGCCGAGCGTAAACGCCTCGCACACACCGATCATGGAAATGCCGAGGATCATGTTGTTGCAGATCTTCGCCGCCTGCCCTGCGCCTGCGGCTCCGCAATGCACGATCTTCTTGCCCATCGCTTCGAGAATAGGTTTTGCCGCAGCGAACGCGGCATCATCGCCGCCGCACATGAAGGTCAGCGTCGCGTTCTTCGCGCCGCCCGTGCCGCCGGAGACCGGCGCATCGACCGACGGCAATTTCGCCAATGCCGCCTGACCGTGGGCGTAACGCGCGCTTTCGACATCGATGGTCGAGCAATCAATCAGCAGCTTGGTCTCGCCGAGCGCCGGAATGATCTCCTTCCACACCGACAGCACATGCTTGCCCGCCGGCAGCATGGTGATGACAGCGTCCGCACCCTTGACGGCTTCCTCTGTGCGCGCGGCGACGGCGACGCCTGCTGCCTTGGCGGCGTCGCGCGACGCCTCGACAAGATCGAACCCGGCAACCTTGTGGCCGGCCTTGACCAGATTGGCGGCCATCGGCCCGCCCATGTTGCCAAGCCCGATGAATGCGATGTTTGCCATGTCTCCTCCTCAGCGGCCGTTCCCCGCGGTTTTTATTTGGCGTTTGTCAGATGATCAGGTCGTCCGCGCCCCTCGGCTCAAGATATTGCTCGATCATTTGCGGCGTCACATCTTCGAGGCGCGGCGGCGACCATTTCGGATCGCGGTCCTTGTCGATGATCGCGGCGCGGATGCCCTCGACGAAATCATGGGTCGCATACGCCTCGCACACCGCGCGATATTCCCGCGCAAGACACTCTTTTAAGGATTTCGAATTCCGTCCGAGACGAAGCAGTTTCAACGCGAGCTTCAACCCGCGTGGCGATTTGTCCAGTATCGCTGCCAGCGACGCGCGGGCGAACTCAGTGTCCTCGTCCTTCAATGCAGCGACGGTCCGCTCTATGGTATCGTGTGCGAAAGCGCGGTCGATGCTCTGCCGGTGTGCCGCAATCGGTGTCAGGCCATTCGCGGAGAATTGTTTCAACAGCGTCATCGTCTCACTCGTGCCAGCGCCGGTGGGCAGTCTGGTGATTGCGGCGCGCAAGGCCGGCCAATCCTTTGACGAGATGCAAACATCGGCCAGTCCGATATAGACCGCCTCATTGCCGCCCATGGTGTTTCCGGTCAGTGCATAATAAGTGCCGACTTCTCCCGGCGCATGCGACAGCAGCCAGGTGCCGCCGACATCTGGGAAGAAGCCGAGGCCGACTTCAGGCATCGCAATTTTCGTGCGCTCGGTTGTGACGCGATGGCTGGAATGGCCCGCAAGCCCAATGCCGCCGCCCATCACCAGACCGTCCATGTAAGAGACGAAGGGCTTTGGAAGCGAGGCGATGCGCGCGTTGAGGGTATATTCCTCACGCCAGAAAATCCTGCCGAGATCGCCGCCGGCTCTGGCGCTGTCGTAGAGAGTGCGGATGTCGCCGCCGGCACATAGCCCGCGCTCGCCTGAGCCTTCGAGCAGGACGGTGGCGACCCCCGGATCGGCTTCGAAGGCGTCGAGTGCGCGCATGATGGCGCGCACCATGTCCAGCGTCAGTGCGTTGAGCGCCTTCGGCCGGTTGAGCCGCAGAAC
Source organism: Xanthobacteraceae bacterium (assembly GCA_019747015.1). Classification (GTDB taxonomy): domain Bacteria; phylum Pseudomonadota; class Alphaproteobacteria; order Rhizobiales; family Xanthobacteraceae; genus Afipia. The sequence goes on along the minus strand of JAIERI010000023.1, from coordinate 11,963 downwards.
GCCGGCCGAACCTTCGCGCACCGCGATCAGATCACCCTCGTTCACTGGCGTGGCTGGCTGCGCTGTCATCGCTCATCTTCGATCAGTTTGCGCGCGATGATGACGCGCATGATCTCGTTGGTGCCCTCTAAAATCTGGTGCACGCGCAGGTCGCGCACGATTTTCTCGATGCCATATTCGGACAGGTACCCATAGCCGCCATGCAATTGCAGCGCCTGATTGGCCACTTCGAATCCGACATCGGTGCCGAAGCGTTTGGCCATCGCGCACAACTTCGTCGCGTCGGGATCTTTGCGATCGAGGGCGGCGGCGGCGCGCCACAGGAACGTGCGCGCGGCCTCCAACTCGGTCGCCATGTCGGCGAGATGAAATTGCAACGCCTGAAACTGGTCAAGACGCTTTCCAAACGCTTTTCGCTCGCTCATATAGGCCAGCGACTTGTCCAGCGCCGATTGCGCGCCGCCGAGCGAACAGGCCGCGATGTTCAGCCGTCCGCCATCGAGGCCCGCCATCGCGATCCGGAAACCCTCGCCCTCGATTCCAAGACGATTGGCGATTGGCACGCGCGCGTTCTCGAAAATCACCGCGCGGGTCGGCTGGGCGTTCCAGCCCATCTTGCGCTCGTTGGCGCCAAACGACATGCCCGGCGTGCCGCCCTCGATCACCAGCGTCGAGATACCGCCCGGCCCCTCGCCGCCGGTGCGCACCATCACGACATAAAGATCGCTGGCGCCCGAGCCGGAGATGAACTGCTTCTGGCCGTTCAGAACATAGTGATCGCCATCGACAACAGCTCGCGTGGACAGCGCCGCCGCGTCCGAGCCCGCGCCGGGCTCGGACAGGCAATAGCTCGCGATTGCCTCCATCGTGCACAAACGCGGCAGCCATGTGCGCCGCTGCTCGTCACTGCCGTAAGCGTCGATCATCCAGGCCGACATGTTGTGGATCGACAGGAACGCCGACACCGTCGGGCAGCCATGCGCCAGCGCCTCGAAGATCAGCGCCGCATCGAAGCGTGTGAGGGCCGAGCCGCCGACATCGTCACGGATATAGATGCCGCCGATACCGAGCGTCGCGGCTTCCCGCATCACATCGACTGGGAAGATCTTCTGCTCGTCCCAATGCAGCGCGAACGGCGCGATCTTCTCGGCCGCGAAATCGCGCGCCATATCGCGGATGGCGATCTGGTCCTCGTTGAGCGCGAACTGCATGGCCGGCTCCACGCCGAGCCGCTAGTTCATCGTCGGGATCGAGAAGTCGGCGCCGTCCTTGATGCCGGAGGGCCAGCGCGACGTCACCGTCTTGGTCTTGGTGTAGAAGCGCACCGCGTCCGGGCCGTGCTGGTTAAGATCGCCGAAGCCCGAGCGCTTCCAGCCGCCGAAAGTGTGATAGGCCAGCGGCACCGGAATGGGCACGTTGATGCCGACCATGCCGACATTGACACGCGAGGCGAAATCGCGCGCGGCGTCACCGTTCTGGGTGAAGATCGCGACACCGTTGCCGTATTCATGGTCGGAGGCCAAAGCGAGCGCCTCGGAATATTCCTTCGCCCGCACCACCGACAGCACCGGTCCGAAAATCTCTTCCCTGTAGATGCGCATGTCCTTGGTGACGTTGTCGAACAGGCAGCCGCCCATGTAGAAGCCGTTCTCATAGCCCTGCATCTTGAAACCGCGGCCGTCGACGACGAGTTTCGCGCCCTCCTTGATGCCGATCTCGACATAGTCTTTCACGCGATCCAGCGCCGCCTTCGTCACCAGTGGTCCGTAGTCGGCCGCCTGATCGGTCGAGGGACCGATCTTCAGCGCCTCGACACGCGGAATCAGTTTTTCCATCAAACGATCGGCCGTTGTCTTGCCGACCGGCACCGCGACCGAGATCGCCATGCAGCGCTCGCCGGCCGAGCCATAACCCGCGCCGATCAGCGCATCGACCGCCTGATCCATGTCGGCGTCCGGCATCACGATGGCGTGGTTCTTGGCGCCGCCGAAACATTGCGCGCGCTTGCCGCTCATCGCCGCACGCTCGTAGATATATTGCGCGATGGCGGACGAGCCGACAAAGCCGATGGCGCGGATATCCGGATCGTCAAGGATGGCGTCAACGGTTTCCTTGTCGCCGTTGACGACGTTGAGAATGCCCGGCGGCAGACCGGCCTCGATCATCAGCTGTGCGATCATCATCGGCACGGTCGGATCGCGCTCGGAGGGCTTGAGGATAAAGGCGTTGCCGCAGGCGATCGCCGGTGCGAGCTTCCATAGCGGGATCATCGCCGGAAAATTGAACGGAGTGATGCCGGCGACAACCCCCAAAGGCTGGCGCATCGAATAGATATCGATGCCGGGCCCCGCCGCGTCGGTGTATTCGCCCTTCATCAGATGCGGAATGCCGATGGCGAACTCAACCACTTCAAGCCCGCGCTGAATATCGCCCTTGGCATCGGGAATGGTCTTGCCGTGTTCGCGCGCCAGCATATCGGCGAGCTTGTCGTAGTCGCGATGCGCCAGTTCGAGGAATTTCATCAGCACGCGCGCGCGGCGCTGCGGGTTGGTCGCCGCCCACGCAGGTTGCGCCGCTTTGGCATTCTCGACCGCGGCGCGCAGCTCGGCTTTCATCGCCAGTGCGACCCTGGCCTGAACCTCGCCCGTCATCGGCTCAAAAACATCCGCCGCCCGGCCCGACGTGCCGCCAACTTCCTTGCCGCCAATGAAATGACCAACGGAACGCATGATTTTCTCTCCCGAAGATTTTATTTATGTATTTTATTTCGCGCATCATGCAGCGACGATTTCGGCTTGGGAACCGCTATCAGCGCGGGGACGTCATGCACGGGCGCACAAATAACCGTGTAATGCGCGCCTTTACGCACGCCGTTCAACCAAAGGATGAGATTGCCGTCATCCCGCCGTTCACTGCCGCGAAGGCGGAATCGCCTTGCGCGCGGACTTTACGGAACTGGTCTTACGCCGCACCTGCAGCGGATTTTTGCCCCGAGGCTATGTCACGTCCCGCCTTGAGAATGTCCGATGACAATTCCCCGCCGGTGGCGCGCGCGAGCACCAGCGCGCCCGTCATGGCGCAAATCGCCCCCATGGCCTGCTTCCGCGCCAATTTGCTCGGACGTGTGCCGCGCGCCTCGACGATCAGTGCGATCATCTCCTCCAGCCGCCTGGCAAACGCTTTGCGGGTCTTCGCGTTCGAACGCGCGACTTCATTGCACAGCGCCGGCAGCATGCAGCCAGTGCCGACGTCGTCGCGGTGCTGTTCAGTCAGATAGCCGTCGATGATCGCCGCGACCTTCTTCCCTTCAGGCACAAGATCGGCGCGCTTACGCCAGCGCTCCGTACTGCCATCCATCGCGACCATCATCGCCTCGCCGATCAGGGCGTCGCGCGATTTGAAGTGCGCGTAGAAGCCGCCGTGGGTCAGACCCGCCTGCTTCATCAGATCGGCAACGGCAACACCATGCGGCCCGCTCTGGCGCAACCGGACCGCCGCCTTGCGCACGATGCGGGCGCGGGTTTCAGCCTTGTGGTCTTGTGAATAACGCATCTTTCACCGATGATATGTTGATCGTCATATACTATAGCATATAATATGATACGCATCATATGATAAATTGCGGCACGCGACAGTAACGCGGGTTGCATTCGGCCAGCGGCCTCATATCATGCAAGCCGGCAAATCGCCCGCCGCCGGCCTCTTTCTCGCGACAGGAATGAACATGATCTCGAACTGGCTCTCCGCCGTGCTCGCCCGCAGGAACATCCATTACGGGTGGGCGGTGGTGGCGGTGACGTTCCTGACCTCGCTGGTCAGCGCCGCCTCGGTCGGCGCACCGGGCGTTTTCATGATCCCGATGGAAAAGGAATTCGGCTGGACCGCCGCCGAAATATCGGCAGCGCTGTCGATCCGCCTGCTGCTGTTCGGACTGATGGCCCCGTTTGCCGCCGCGCTGATGAACCGTTACGGCGTGCGCAACGTGGTGGTCAGCGCGCTAGCCCTGATCGTCAGCGGCCTCGTGCTGTCTCTCCTTATGACGAAGGTCTGGCAACTGATTCTGCTGTGGGGATTCGTCGTCGGCTTCGGCACCGGCATGACCGCGCTGGTACTCGGCGCGACGGTGGCAACACGCTGGTTTGTCGGCCGGCGCGGACTCGTGGTCGGCATCCTGACCGCAAGCATGGCCACCGGACAGTTGCTGTTTCTTCCCATGATGGCCCAGCTCACCGAACATTATGGCTGGCGCACCGCGATGCTGGCATTGTGCGCCATGATGGTGGTGGCGGCCACCGGCGTTCTTTTGGTGATGCGCGATCACCCCGCTGATCTCGGCTTGCGCCCGTTCGGCGACGACAATACAAAACCTCTCGCCCCGCCTCTGCCGAGCCACGCACCGATCCTGTCGGCGGCGTTCGCGGCGCTGAAAGAGGCGGCGCAATACCGCACCTTCTGGATTCTGTTCGCGACATTCTATGTCTGCGGCGCCAGCACCAACGGCCTGATCCAGACCCACTTCATTTCGCTTTGCGCCGATTTCAGCCTGCCCGCGACGGGAGCTGCGACGCTGCTCGCGGCGATGGGTATTTTCGACTTCATCGGCACCATCGGCTCGGGCTGGCTGTCCGACCGCTACGACAATCGCTGGCTGCTGTTCTGGTATTACGGGCTGCGCGGGCTGTCGCTGCTGTTCCTGCCCTTCACCGATTTTACCTTCTACGGATTGTCGCTTTTCGCGCTGTTTTACGGTCTGGACTGGGTCGCGACCGTGCCGCCGACCGTCCGCCTGACTGCAGCCACATTCGGGGCGGAACGAGCGAGCCTGTTTTTTGGCTGGATTTTCGCCGGGCATCAGTTAGGGGCGGCCTCGGTGGCTCTGGCTGCGGGCTTGTCGCGCACCTATCTATTGAGTTATCTGCCAGCCTTCTTCGTGGCAGGTGCCCTGTGCGTCATCGCGGGCCTTGCAGCCTTGTCGATCAGCCGTGACAAAAAGCTCGTGGTGGCCTAGGTCTCTGGCTCCACGGGGCAGACCTTCATTCATCAGGCGAGTTTTGAAATGCGACGGATTGTTGTGACGGGCATGGGCGCGGTGTCGCCGCTGGGTTGTGGCGTGGAGGCCAATTGGTCGCGCCTGATCGCGGGAAAATCCGGCCTGCGCAATCTGTCGGATAATTTCGTGGGCGAACTGCCGGCCAAGGTCGCCGGCGTGGTTCCCGATCTTGCGGAGGACGCGGAGGGCGGATTCGATCCCGACCGCGCCGCGCCGCGCAAGGACCAGAAGAAAATGGACCGCTTTATCCTGTTCGCCCTGATGGCGGCGGAAGAAGCGGTGGCGCAGGCCGGATGGCGGCCCGAAAACGTCCGCGAACTGGAACGCACCGCGACGATCATCGGCTCCGGCGTCGGCGGTTTTCCGGCGATTGCAGATGCGGTGCGGCTGGCCGATTCAAAGGGCGTGCGGCGGCTGTCGCCGTTCACCGTGCCCTCCTTCCTCGTCAACCTCGCCGCGGGTCAGGTCTCGATCAAGCATGGCTTTAAGGGCGCGCTCGGCGCGCCAGTGACAGCATGCGCCGCGGGCGTCCAAGCGATCGGCGATGCTGCACGGCTGATCCGTGCCGGCGAAGCCGATGTCGCACTGGCCGGCGGCGCGGAGGCCTGCATCGAGCGCACCAGCCTCGGCGGCTTCGCAGCCGCGCGTGCGCTGTCCACAGGTTTCAACGATACCCCGACCAAAGCCTCGCGTCCGTTCGACAGGGACCGCGACGGTTTCGTGATGGGTGAAGGCGCGGGACTTCTGGTGATCGAGGAGCGCGAGCATGCGCTGGCGCGCGGCGCGAAGATTCTCGCCGAACTGGTGGGCTACGGCACCAGCGCCGACGCCTACCACATGACCTCTGGCCCCGAAGACGGCGACGGCGCGAAGCGTTCGATCGAACAGGCGCTCCATCAGGCCGGCATCGCACCTGGCGATGTGCAGCACCTGAACGCGCACGCAACCTCGACCCCGGTTGGCGATCTTGGCGAACTCGCCGCGATCAAGACCGTGTTCGGCACTGATGGAAAAGTCGCCGTCACCTCAACCAAATCCGCCACCGGCCATCTGCTCGGGGCAGCCGGCGGGCTTGAGGCGATCTACTCCATTCTGGCGCTGCGCGACCAGATCGCACCCGCGACGCTCAATCTCGAACATCCGGACGAAGCCGCCGCAGGCGTCGATCTCGTGGCCGGCGCGGCGCGGCCGATGAAGATCGAGCATGTGCTGTCGAACGGCTTCGGCTTCGGCGGCGTCAATGCGAGCGTGTTGTTCCGCGCGGTTTGATGCGCCGCCCTACTCCGCAGCTTCAGACACCGCGCCGGATTCGCCAGGCAGATTGCGGTCCGCTGGAGGCTTGCTGCGGCCGGCGCGCGACAGCATGTTCGAGACCCTGTCCATATACAGATATACCACCGGCGTCGTGAACAGCGTCAGGACCTGACTGACAATCAGGCCGCCTACCATCGCATAGCCGAGCGGCTGGCGGATTTCCGATCCGGTGCCGGTACCGAGCATCAAGGGAACGCCGCCGAGCAGCGCCGCCATCGTGGTCATCATAATGGGTCGGAAACGCAGCACGGCTGCCTTGCGGATCGACTCCTCCGGCGACAGATGCTCGTCACGCTCCGCCGCGATCGCGAAGTCCACCATCATGATGCCGTTCTTTTTGACGATGCCGATCAGGAGCACGATGCCGATCAGCGCGATCAGGCTGAAATCGAAACCGAACAGCATCAATGTCGCAAGCGCGCCGACGCCGGCGGACGGCAGCGTGGACAAAATCGTGATCGGGTGGATGTAGCTCTCATACAGAATGCCGAGGATCAGATAGACAACGACCAGCGCCGCGATAATCAGAAGCGGTATGGTACCGAGCGATTGCTGGAACGCCTGCGCCGTACCCTGGAATGCGCCGTTCAAGGTCTGCGGCGCGCCGATCTGATTCACCGCCTGCGTGATGGCATCGGCCGCCTGCCCCAGCGCTACGCCCTGCGCGAGATTGAAGCTGATGGTGATCGCCGGGAATTGGCCCTGATGGCTGATCGACAGCGGCCGCACCGGCTCGGACGTCCAACTCACGAAAGCCGACAGCGGCACCTGATCGCCGGTGGTCGGCGATCTGATGTAGATCTTCTGCAGACTGTCGATGTCGCCCTGCAATTCAGGCAGGATTTCCAGGATCACATGATAGCTGTTGGTCTGCGTGAAATACTGCGCGATCTGGCGCTGGCCGAAAGCATCATAAAGCGTATCGTCGATGAGCTGCGGCGTGATGCCAAAACGCGAGGCGTTATCGCGGTCGATGGTCATCGTCAGCGTGGTGCCCTTGGTCTGCTGGTCGGTGGCGACGTCGCGCAGTTGCGGCAACGTCTGCATCTTCGCCAGGATTTTCGGCGCCCACTCATTTAACTCATCGAGGTTGGAATCCTGCAGCGTGTATTCGAACTGGGTGCGCGTCGCGCGTCCGCCCAGGCGCACGTCCTGCGCCGCCTGCAGATAGAGCTTGGCGCCCTCGACCTTATCGAGTTTGGGACGCAGCCGTGCGATGATCTGCTGGGCGCTGACGTCACGGTGGTCGCGCGGCTTGAGTGTAATATACATGCGGCCGGTGTTCAGCGCGCTGCCGCCACCGCCGATCGCCATCGCCACGCTGGCAACCGCGGGATCGTCGAGTACGATCTGGCCGAGGACTTCCTGCTTCTTCTTCATGTCAGCGAAGGAAATGTCCTGTGCCGCTTCCGACGCGCCGGTGATCAGACCTGTGTCCTGCTGCGGGAAGAAACCCTTCGGGATGGCCATGAAAAATATGACCGACAAAGCCAGAGTCGCGAAGAACACCATCAGCGTCGTCAGCCGCCATTTCATCACAACGTCGAGGCCGCGCTCGTACCATTTCAGCATCCAGTCGAAGCCAGCTTCGCTCCATTGATAGAACTTGCCGTGCTGTTCATGACCGGTGTGGGGTTTAAGAAAACGCGACGCCATCATAGGCGTCAGTGTCAGCGACACGATCATTGAGACGAAAATCGTCATCGCCAGAGTCACGGCAAATTCGCGGAACAGGCGTCCGATGATGCCGCCCATCAACAGCAACGGGATCAGCACCGCGACCAACGAGATGCTGATCGACACGATGGTGAATCCGATTTCGCCCGCGCCCTTGAGCGCGGCTTCATAAGGATCCTCGCCCTGCTCCACGTAGCGCGAGATATTTTCCAGCATCACGATAGCGTCGTCCACGACGAATCCCACCGCGATGGTGAGCGCCATCAGCGACAGATTGTCGAGTGTGTAACCGACCATCCACATCAGGGCGCAGGCGCCGAGCAGCGCCAGCGGCACGGTGATACTCGGGATCACGGTCGCCCAGAAGCTGCGCAGGAAAATAAAGATAACCATCACCACCAGAGCGATGGTCAACAGCAGCGTGAACTGCACGTCGTCCACCGCGGCGCGGATGGTCTGCGTGCGGTCGCTCATGATGCTGACTTTGATGGCGGGCGGGATCGCCTTCTCGAGACGCGGCAGCTGCGCCTTGATCTTGTTGACGGTCTCGATGACGTTGGCGCCGGGCTGTTTGAATATGACCAGGAACACGCCGCGTTTGCCGCTCGCCCATGCCGCCTGCTTGGCGTCCTCGGGACCGGCCACCGCCTGACCGATGTCGCGCACGCGCAGCGGACCGCCATTACGATAGGCGATGATGACGTCGTTCCAGTCCTGCGACTTCGGCAATTGGTCGTTGGCGTAGATCGTGAAGCTGCGCGTGGCACCGTCGATATTACCCTTTGGGTTGTCGACAGTGGTCAGCGCAAGCTGCGTGCGAACATCCTCAAGACCGATGCCCTTCGCGACCAGTTTGGCCGGATCGATCTGCACGCGGATCGCGGGCTTCTGCTGACCGCCGATCGTCACCTGCGCTACACCCGTGATCTGGCTGATCTGCTGGGCCAGCCCGGCATCCACCGCGTCATTGACCTCGATCAGCGGCAGAGTGTCGGAGGTCGCCGACAGCAGCAGGATCGGCGAGTCCGCCGGGTTCACCTTGCGGTAAGTCGGCGGCGTCGGCAGGTTTTTCGGCAACTGTCCGCCGGCGGCGTTGATGGCGCCCTGTACGTCGTTGGCCGCGCCGTCGATGCTGCGGTTGAGATCGAACTGGATCGTGACAGATGTCGAGCCGAGCGAACTGGTCGAGGTCATCTGCGCGACGCCAGGAATCTGCGCGAACTGGCGCTCCAGCGGCTGCGCCACCGACGAGGCCATGGTCTCCGGGCTGGCACCGGGCAGACTCGCGGAGACCTGAATCGTCGGGAAGTCGACCTGCGGCAGCGGCGCGATCGGCAGCATCGGATAGGCGACGAGGCCGACGAACAGCACACCCACCATCAGGAGCGAGGTGCCGATGGGATAGCGGATAAAGGGTGCCGAGATGCCGTAGCTCATGTCAGTCGGCCTTTACCGGCGTCGCGGGGGCCACGGGGGTTGCAGCCGCGGACTGGCCATTGCTCGCGACCTTGGTCGCCAGCAACGTTCCGTCCTGAACGCGCAGTTGTCCGGCGGTGATGACCTGCTCGCCCGGCGACACGCCGCTGTCGATCAGGCTGCGTCCGTCACCGGACTGGCCGACCCTGATCTTGCGGACCTGCGCCTTGTTGCCCTCGCCGACCACAAAAACGTAAAGCCCATCCTGGCCGCGCTGTACGGCATCGTCCGGCACCACGGTGGCATTCTTGACCGTGTTGACGAGCAGGCGCGTGGTCACCGACAGGCCCGGCCACAGCGCGTGGTCCTTGTTCTCGAACGTCGCCTTGAGGCGGATGGTGCCGCTGGTGGTGTCGACCTGATTGTTGATCAGCGCCAGCGTGCCTTCCGAAAGCTTCTTACGTCCGTCGGAGGTGTAGGCGATCACCTTCAATTCGCCCTGGGCCATGGCGCTTTTGATGCTCGGCAATTGGTTTTCGGGCACTGTGAAGATCACCGAAATCGGCTCGATCTGCGCGATGGAAACGATCGGCGTCTGCGCCGCGGCGCTGATGATATTGCCGACATCGACCATGCGAATGCCAGTCACGCCGGCGATCGGAGCACGGATGCTGGCGTAGTCGAGCTGGGTCTGGGCGTTGAAAATCGCGGCCTGATCGGCAGCAATTTGTGCGGTGAGCTGTTGCACATTGGTGCGCTGGGTATCAACGGTCTGGCGGGTGGCGAACTCTCCGAGCTTGGTGGAGCGCTGCAGATCGAGCTGCGCATTGGCAACCCCCGCTTCGTCCTGGGTTTTCTTGGCGAGAGCCGAGTCGAGCGCGGCCTGGAACGGACGCGGATCGATCTGCACCAGCAAGTCGCCCTGGCTGACGATCTGTCCTTCGGTGAACGCAATCTGGTCGATCTGCCCGTCGACGCGGCTGCGGACCTGGACGGTATTGAATCCCTGCACCGAACCGAGGCCGAGCAGATAGACTGGAAAATCCGCCTTGTCGGCTGTCGCGATGGTGACCGGAATGGGCTGCGGCTTGGCAGCGGCGGCCTTGGCAGCCTTCTCCGATGCAGACGGTCCGCTGAACATCCAATACACCCCCGCGACCACGATGAGCGCCAGAACGATATAGGCCCAACGTGGCAACGGCGGCAGTTTGCGAAGCCAGGACGTGTCCATCATTCCACTCATTAAATTCCAGTCTTTAACTTTTTTGTTTCCTGTCGCCTTCATATAAAGCGTACAAATTCGTATGCGAGCACTTAATACGCTGGCATACTAATTAACTATTCGTCAGGTTAACCGGCGTCATCCATGTCCCTTGATCTGAAACGGCAATTTGTGGCGCAGTTGGTGGAAACCTCAAGGCTGCTGCGCAACTACATCGACCAGCGGGCCAAAGGCCGCGGGACAACAAGGGCCCAGTGGATCGTGTTGTTCCGCCTGCGTGAACAGGAAGGACTCTCGCAAGTTGACCTTGCGGATGTGTTGGAATTGCAGCCCATCTCCCTCGTCCGTTTGCTCGATCGCCTAGTCGATCACGATCTACTCGAACGACGAAGCGATCCGCATGACCGACGCGCCAATCAACTATTTTTGACCACCGCGGGACGGCGTTTGGTCGACGATCTCGACAGCCTGCGCGACTCCATCGCCACCGATATCCTCGCCGATATTCCGGCGGCGGCGATTCGCACCAGCCTCGACGCCCTCGCCGCTGTGAAAGAACGGGTGAAACAGGTCGAACAGGATGCGCCGCTCGCCGAGCCGCCGCGAACCCCGCGGCGGCGCAGCAGAACGTGACGCGTTTTCCACGCTCCTGCTGCGCTGCGTAAGCCTGTGGCTTATTCGAGCGCCTGATAGACCAGCGCGTTGATCTTCTGGCGATAGTGCCAGCGCAATGGCCCCGGCGCGGCCGACAGATACACCACGATCAGATCCTCCTTCGGATCGGCCCACCAATCGGTGCCGGTCGATCCGGGCCATGAGAACTGTCCGACCGAGCCGAGCATGCGCACCACGCCGGGTGTCGTGCGCACCGCAAGGCCGAGACCGAAGCCGTAATCCGCACGAGTTGGATCGGCATTCCCGACCAAATTCCTGATCTCGGGACCGATCTGGTTCGACAGCATGTATTCAACCGTCTTGCGCCCGAGAATTTGTTTCTCGCCGACCCGTCCGCCATTCATCAGCATGTTGACGAAACGCAAATAGTCGGACGCCGTCGACTCCGCGCAGCCGCCGCCGCATTCGAACTTCAGATGCTCCGTCAGTTCGGGCGTGCGCACCTGCGGCTTGCCGGTGTCGGGATCGGCCGGCAGCGGTTTGGTGTAACGTGAGGCTTTTTCCGGCGCGACATAGAAGCCGGTATCGGTCATGCCGAGCGGTATGAACAGATTGGCCTTGAGATAGTCGCCCAGCGGCTGCCTGGTGGTGGTCTCGATCACCTGCCCC